>CAZIRN010000280.1:0-3023 GCA_964541495.1 uncultured Rikenella sp.
GTATTCGTAGGTATTTTTAAAGAATCCCCTTTTTGAACGTGTGGGGAGGAGAAGGCGGGGGTTCCTGGAAAAACTCCTTGATAAGAACTGATGACAAAATACGTGCATCCGCTCCCTCACCCTGCATACACCTTTCTTTCTCGCCGTTACCTCTGCCTTCTCCTTCTGTATCCTGTAGTACCAGAGATTCTTCTCCTTCACTTTTTCGGGGCTTTTTGCATGGTACGGCCTCTGTTTGGCAATTACTTTCTCTTGGTGCCTCCCGGAACAGAACTTGCAGAACTTTGTCCCGGTTTACTGGTCGATGCATGCGACCCTGTCGAGTTTGCACTCGGTGCACTGGTCAATGCCAGCCGTTATCCGCCCTCGTATAGGCACCTTGGAGTGGAACTCCTCCTGATTATCTCCTGAAAAACTCTTTGCAGGGGTTTCAGGGCTATGTACTAAAGAGAAATCTTTGTTCACTGCCGGTCATTTTCCTGATGCAAAAAAGATCGGTAACCTTTCGGAGCAGACAGGAATATTCCTGCAAAGCCCGGTGGCCTGTGTCAAGGATCACTACGAATACTTCAATCAGCGATGACAAAGCTTGAATTGCCCTATGTGGGGTATTTCGGAATCCTAAATAACGAAAAAAGATCATAAATAACATTAGGTTTGTACACAGTATTTGGTTATTAATCGCGATAAAAAAGGTATCCAGTAAAATTTGTAGAATTAGATATTTAGATCAATATGCTAGAATCGAATGAAAAATATCGAATTATCAATGGCGATGCATTAGAAGAATTGAAGAATTTTGAAAATGGTTTTTTCCGTTGTTGCATTACTAGTCCTCCTTATTGGGGATTAAGAGATTATGGAATACCACATCAAATTGGAGCTGAAGAGAAAGTAAGTGATTATATTACAAAATTAGTAGACATATTCCATGAGGTGAAGCGTGTCTTATCTGATGATGGAACATTGTGGGTTAATATCGGGGATTCATATACAAGTGGAAATCGAAAATGGAGAGATGTTGATAGGAAAAATCCCGCAAGAGGGATGGATTATCGACCCCCTACACCTGAAGGACTGAAGCCTAAAGATTTAATTGGTGTTCCATGGCGATTGGCATTTGCATTACAGAGAGACGGATGGTATTTACGATCCGATATAATATGGTTCAAGCCCAATTGTCAACCAGAATCAGTAAAAGATCGCCCAACAAGAGCGCATGAATATTTATTTTTACTTTCAAAGGAGAAGCAGTATCATTATAACTATCTTTCTATACTCGAGAAAACGGAGACAAAAGGACGATTCAGAAATAAAAGAACAGTATGGGAAATAAAAACAGAGCCAAATCCTTGGAATCACTTTGCCATATTTCCTGAATCGCTCGTCGAGCCATGTATTTTAGCAGGGTCAGATGAAGGTGACGTTGTACTAGATCCTTTCTGTGGATCGGGAACTGTTGGTGTTGTTGCATTGAAATTAAACCGAAAATTTATTGGAATCGAACTGAATTCCGAATACACAAAACTAGCTAATGACAGGATAAGGGAGATTAGAAAAAATGCCAGAATTACCGATTATTGATCCCTCAGTCCAAGTTGAGTTCTATTATAAGCTAAAAGAGTTGAAAGAAAAATACCTCTTTGAAGCATTGAGAAAAACAATATCTCAATTGGATATTGCAATCATTGATCGTGAATTAATAGAGTATGTTGAATCATCTCGGCTTAACCAACTTGCAACATATGGTCTTCGTGGCGAAACGTTCTTCCCGATCCCTTGTCTATTAAAGAAAAATCCGTATTTATTAGGATATTATCGTCTTTTATATGGGTTTTCCCAAAAAGAAATGTATTCAAAACGGGGATATGGTAGATTTAAAAGCCTTGAAGAAAGAGGCATAATTCCATCAGCTCTTGAACCTGAAATTGAGATTCTTTGTCGAAGCCTAATATCTTCAGGTTATAATATTGTAAGTGCACTTGATCACATCTCTCCTGAAATTATCCGCGAACTTCAATTATTAACAATAGGCCCTCAACTAAGGGGTGGTCGAAATACTCAAGTGGGTCTGACTGCGACAAAAGATGTTTTTAATTTTTTAAAGGAACTAGTCAAAGAATATACGATTGAGACCACACCAAATTTGATTATCATTAAGAATAATTCGGAGAGACTAATCACAATACAATTTGCAAATGATCCTGACATTTGCATTGATGAACATTTCGGGGATGAAGTCATACATCTAGTGGCAATTGAGATTAAAGGAGGAGCAGATATTTCCAACATTCATAATCGTGTCGGAGAAGCGGAAAAAAGTCACCAAAAGGCGAAAGGGGAGGGCTATTCACAATTTTGGACAATGATAAGGGTAGAGATCGACTATGATACTTTAAAAAAGGAGTCGCCATCCACAACAAAATTTTTCCACATTGATAAAATTCAAGAAGATGGCAGTCATGAAAACAAAGAATTCAAGAAACATTTTGCATCACAATTGAACATTATTATCCAATAAAAAGAAGATTTTTTAATGATTTACCATTTCTGGCGATTCAATCTTTAGTAGAGTAATTATATTTTATCTAAAAATGGTTATTTCCATCAAGCATGGTCTTTAATCAAATTTTTATAGATTTTAATCTATTGATTTTTTTGCTATATCCCTGATTTCCTTATGTTTGGTAAATTACCTAATACGTTTCCGAAAGAGACAGACCCTCGGCAAAGCGGGTATTCTATGATTGAAACCTCGAATATGTCGTGGAGCCACGCGGATATGATTGCCATATGGTTTCCTCCGCAGTGCCCCACGAGTGCTGCCACCCGTGCCGGATGCACAATGTAGGGAGTAGTACCGTCTTTCCTTGTCATACCGGCATGGGCCTGTGCTGCTATTCTGGACGCACTCTGTATCGCAGCCAGATGGATGTGCTCCATACAGAAAAATAGCCGGGTTTGGATTTTAATCTCATCGAATTAACCCCTGTGCCTGCCTGGAACCGGCAGCAGGGAAAATT
>CAZIRN010000281.1:0-3018 GCA_964541495.1 uncultured Rikenella sp.
GTATTTTCTGTATCGTTTCGGGCGAAGGCTTTAAAAAAATCCTTCAAAGTCTCGGCGCTGATTACGTGTATGATTACGGGAAACGAAAACCATCTGTCAAAAAGCTTGTTGATCTTCTTAACAGTCTGAAATCAAAAAATATAATTGCAGCTCCCGATGACGGGGATATTCTGATGTCGCTGAAATATGCAGCTTCTCTTTGTAAAGCAAATGTATTCATTGTCGAATCAAAAAACGCCATATCACTTATCAGCCTCCTTATGGGAAAGACAAATGAAATAAATAAAACAAATTTTCTTTTCAGGGATAGGATAAACAATATAAAGCATTTCATGATATCAAAGTCTGCAAAAGACTCATCTGTTGATGGAGTTACAGTAAAAAAGGGAGACTTTTTTGTAATATATAACGGGAAAATTTTCCTTTCCGGAAAAAATTTAAAAGATGTTGCCGCCGAAGCAATAAACAAACTTCTTAATGATGAATCCATTATCACTATTTACAAGGGATTACATGTAAAAGGAAATAACCTGGCAGCCGGACTTAAAAATAAATTTCCCGGATTGGAATTCGAGGAATATTATGGTGGTCAGACCCAATATCTTTATTATTTAACATTAGAATAGGAGGCAGTTATGGATAAGCGTATTCTGATTATTTCCGCTGATAACCTGGGGATCAGTATCGATCAGGTACCATATCAGCGCTTTGAATATTTAAAATACCCGGTTCTTATAGGGGAGAAGGAATACCGTGAATCGGAGATTTACTCAGCCTCCTGGCTGATGGAAAGATTTATTAAAGAAAAGATCACTGCTAAAAGCAGTTCCCTGTCACGGGCTGAAATGACAAACCTGATTGAAAAAAATGTAAACAATTATGATCTCATTATCCAGGTTGTGATGGGCAGTAATATGTCGGCAGCCACTTTTAATATCGCAGAGGAAGTAAAAGAGAAATTTAAGGATCGGATACCTGTTATCAATATTGACTCGCGACAGGTTGTTGGCGGGATAGGAGCAGTTCTTTTAAGACTTATAGATATTATAGAAACTACTGATGATGTTGAGGGGATAAAAAAACAGGCCGAAGAATTGGTTGTTAACACTTTTTCCTATTATGTAACTCCTGATTTAAATTACCTCTACCGCGGAGGGAGGATAGGAAAGGCAAAGGCTTTGCTTGGATCAGTTTTAAGGGTGCTCCCGGTGATAGGCCTCATGGGCGATGATCCCGAAGGCTCTATTGTTCCTGTCGGGCAGGGGCGTACATTTAAACAGGCAAATTCGCTGATTATCAATTCTATCAAGGAAAAAATGAATGAAAAAAAGGCAAAAGATATTACAGTTGCAATCATTTCCGGCGATGAAAGTAAAAGGGATGCTATTGATGACCTTAAAAGAGAATTTGAAGGTTCCATTCCTTGTAAAAATCTTATTTACGGTAAGTTGCATCTCGTGGAAGCAATTTATATGGGCCCCGGCGGATACTCTCTTTCAGTTTGCATGAAATAATAATAGAACCATATAAAATGTAACATCCGTGACAACAAATTCTGACAAGCACACGAATAATTATTCATGGATGTTCCATCTGACCTTAAAAATATATATAAAAAGATGAAACCGGCTTTATTGTATTTAATAACATTTACAGCAGGTTACCTTTGCGGTTCGGTCATGAATGCGCAGATCATTGCAAGGTTTGTCAAAGGTATTGATATCCGCGGTATCGGGAATAATAACCCGGGCGCCGCAAATACATTTAAAAACGTCGGGCCCTTCTGGGGCATTCTTGCCGGCGTTCTCGATGCTCTCAAATCACTTGTTCCTCTGCTTTTGGGACATTATCTGTTTCATCTCACACCAATAGCCCTTGGTTTCCTGGGATTCGGAGCCGTTATCGGACACGGACATCCTTTGTACTTCGGATTCAGGGGTGGCAGAGCGGCAGCTACCCTCATGGGAGTGTTCCTGTTCTTTATCCCTCTCGAATTGCTGGCAGGATTTATTATTTCCCCGGTCATAGTGTATACATTCATTAAAACCGACAGATCGTACTGGACGCCTTTCGGGATAATTGCCATAAGCGCAATCACGGCATTATTCACAAATCATCCTGTTGAAATAAAAATTATCGTTTTTGCAGTTGCAATACTCGGGCTTTTTCTTAACAGGTTTTATCTTCCTGAAATGGCAAAGAACCTGAAGAATGACACCAAAGAGTAAACTACTTTGTGTAGTTTGATATTCAGGCAGTTAATGAAATTGCTTTAATATTAACTTATCAATAATACATGGAGATTAAGAAAATTGACGCTATAGATCCTCCTGAATTACCCGGGGAAGAAGGATGGACAGAACTTAAAATACCTGACTCTTATGGAAAAGGGCGTGCGTTTATTACCGGAGATAAAACAGCCGACCGTATTAAAGTCCGCTATTTTCAAAAGCAGAGCGATAAGTCTTTCGTTGCACGCGTATGGTTCGGGCCTGCAACAGAAGGACCTGCCGGATTTGTTCATGGCGGGAGCATGGCATCAATCCTTGATGAAGCTATGGGCGCCTCAGTGTGGCTCCTGGGATTTACAGCAGTTGCCGCGAGAATATCAGTAGATTACAGAAATATGCTTGTTTTAGGGACTATCACAACTGTTGAAGCAAAGGTATTATCTGTGAACGGCAGGAAGATCGTATCGGCCGGTAAAATATACGATAAGGCAGGCGCTGTTTATTCAGAATCTGAAGGACTGTATATAAATTTACCTGCTGCACGTTTTGGTAAAATGATACATTACCGCGACGAGGTTAAAAAATCATTATCCGGCACTGACAACAACGAACAATAATTTCATATCCTGCTGTCATTTTTATATTAATCAGATCATCACGGAAACATACAGATAAAATCCGACTTCCTTTTGCCGGCGAACAGTGAATATAATTTCCTGATAGACAAGGTCTGCTCCTGTTCAATTATCAACTGACTGCCGGTCTGTACCTCTTTTGAACAAATCCA
>CAZIRN010000282.1:0-3017 GCA_964541495.1 uncultured Rikenella sp.
ACCAGGACTTGGAAAAACCACGTTGGCTGGGATAATTGCAAGGGAAATGAACGTCAAGCTAAGGACAACATCGGGCCCTGTACTTGATAAGCCGGGAGATCTTGCTGGTATACTTACAAGCCTTGAAGAAAACGATGTTTTGTTTATTGACGAAATTCATAGGCTATCACCTGTTGTAGAAGAGTATTTGTATTCTGCCATGGAGGATTACTGTATCGATATAATGCTTGATAAGGGACCAAATGCGCGTTCGGTTCAGCTAAAGCTAAATCAATTCACTTTAGTAGGTGCAACTACCAGGTCTGGATTGCTGACGAGTCCCCTAAGGGCAAGATTTGGCATAAATTTTCATTTGGAATATTACAAAGCAAATGTTCTGAAGGAAATAGTTCTTCGATCAGCTGATATACTGAAAATTGAAATAGAGGAAAATGCTGCTGAAGAAATTGCTAAAAGAAGCCGAGGAACCCCGAGAATTGCTAATGCTATTTTAAGAAGAGTAAGAGACTTTGCCCAAATTAAAGGTGATGGGAAAATTGACCTCAAAATAACACTTTATGCACTTAATGCACTGAATATTGATACCCATGGCCTGGATTTTATGGATAACAAGATTCTGATAACGATTATTCAAAAGTTTAAAGGAGGTCCAGTAGGATTGAAAACTATTGCTACTGCAGTAGGAGAAGATGAGGAAACAATCGAAGAAGTATATGAACCGTTCCTGATTCAGGAAGGGTTTATGAAGAGAACTCCGAGGGGAAGAGAGGTTACTGAGCTGGCGTATAAACATTTTAACATGTTAAGTGATATAAGAAATGGAAAACTTTTTTAATATTGCGAAAAAGAAAAGATATGAAAAATATATTGAAATTATCTGGAATTATATTTAGCATTCTAGGCGTAATTGTGCTTTTTATTCATCAAATCAGATCAGAAGCTTCCAATTCATTACTGGCAATAGGTTTGGGTTTGATGCTGTTAGGGCTTATTTTTTACATTCTTTTAAATAAGTTCGTTGAAGACTAATTCATACTGGCAAGTTTCTGAAGAAGAGAACGATTAAGAATTCTTATCTTTCTGCCAGATAAGTCTATTAGTTTGTCTTCTTTGAACTCGGAAAGAAGACGAATGACAGATTCCGTAGCAGTACCTACAATGTTTGACATTTCTTCACGTGTAAGAGAAAGATTAATAAAGCCTTGAGAATCTGTACCAAAAGTCTTTTCAATTTTGAGAAGGACTTCTGCGAGCCTTTCCCTAACAGTTTTTTGCGCAATATCAGTAATATATTCATTTGCCTCGCCTAGTTCCTGACAGATGAGCTGTATAAGATCCAAAGCAAATGTACCGTCTGTTTTTACAAGGTTAATTAAAATCGGGCCAGGAATAAATAAAAGGATACTGTCTTCATGAACCTGTGCGCTGGTGCAGGCAGGTTCATTGCTGAATAATGAACGAAAAGCTATTATATCTCCTGGTCGGGCAAAACGAATGATTTGTTCTTTCCCATCTGAACCCGTTTTGAATATTTTTATAATACCTTTAAGAAGAAAATAGGAACCGGAAATGTTATTCCCCTGGCGATATATCAATTGATTCTTATGATATTCAACCTGTTCTGAGGAGGTAAGAACTTCCTGGATAATAGGTGTAGGTAAATGACGGAAAGCAGAGTTAGAAAGGGTAAAAGTGGAAAGAAAATTTCTTGATTCTGCAGGAAAGTTATTCATACATAAGGGAATTAACTAATACATGAAATGAAGATGTGGTGAAAATTGATGAAGAAATCGGATGTCATTCTCAAAATATAATCGAAGATCGCGCACCTGAAAAGTCAACTGTGCGATCCGTTCAATACCCATTCCAAACGCATAGCCGGAATAAATAGCAGGGTCTATTTCATTAAATGAGAGAACATTGGGATCAACCATTCCACAGCCGAGTATTTCCAACCAACCGGTATATTTACAGATGTTGCATCCTTTCCCTTGACAAATGGTACAAGACACGTCAAATTCGGCTGAGGGTTCAGTAAACGGGAAAAAAGAGGGACGGAGACGTACTTTTGTCTTTTGTCCGAACATTTCACGGGCAAAATAAAGCAAAGTCTGTTTGAGGTCTGCAAAGGAAACATTTTTGTCGATGTAAAGACCTTCGACCTGGTGAAAGATGCAATGTGCGCGGGCAGAAATTGCTTCGTTACGGAATACCCTGCCTGGCATTATCATACGAATAGGTGGCTGGGTAGTCTCCATAACACGGACCTGTACAGAGGATGTATGGGTTCGCAATAGTATGTCTGGATTTTGCTCAAGAAAGAAAGTATCCTGCATATCTCTGGCAGGATGTTCGGGAGGAAAATTAAGAGCACTAAAAACATGCCAGTCATCCTCAATTTCCGGGCCATCAGCAATAGTAAATCCAAGCCGAGAGAAAATTTCTGAAATTTCCTTTCGAACAATGGAAATAGGATGGCGGGAGGCTACTGAAACATTGTATCCCGGAAGAGAAAGATCAGAAATTTTGGATGATGAACTTGCTGCTGGTTTCAGAAGTATTTGGAATTGCTCATACCTTGAAACGGCAGCATTTTTTAGATCGTTTAATAACCGTCCGGTGTCTTTCTTTGCTTCCTTAGGTAATTGCCTAAATTGATCAAATAACTCTGCTATAATGCCTTTCTTGCTTAAAAAACGTAAACGAAAGTCTTCAAGGTCAGAGATCGTGGTGGGATGGAATGACTTGATTTCTTCGAAATATTTGTTAATTAGTTCATTCATAGATAGATCTATTTTTTTACAGGTGAAATTTTCATGGTAACATCGTGTAAAGGCCGATCATTTTTATCTCTCTCAAGCCTTGATATTCTGTCTGCTATATCCATTCCTTGTACAACTTCTCCGAAAACGGTGTATGAATTGTCAAGATGGGGAGCTCCGCCGATGGTTTTATAAATGTTGCGTTGTTCGCTTGTGAATTTAAAAGGTGGCTGATGTGAAAGAACCTTACGGGCC
>CAZIRN010000283.1:0-3013 GCA_964541495.1 uncultured Rikenella sp.
TCAATTATGATATTTTTCCCGTCGATATCAATACCGTCATTATTTTCATTTGCGAACGAATAAATTCTTACTCCCTGTACTATAATACCTTCACTTTCTTTAATGCGAAATACCCAGTTTGAAGAATTTACCAATGTTAAATCCTTAACTGTAATATTTTTACATTTTAGCAACCAGATATTGTTATGCCGGTTTCCTGTTTTTGGATAGAATTGTTTAAATCCCTGACCATCAATGATTCCATATCCAGTAATTGATGCATCCTGAACATTTTCGGCATGAATCAGAGCTCCTTTGAAGTTATCGGGATCAGTGCTTCCTAATATTGTTGCACCTTTTTGAATATTAAGGTTTACGTTATTTCTGAGAAAGATGGTATTTGTCAAATATATTCCGGGTGGAACAGTAACAGTTCCGCCTCCTGTGATGTTGCATTGATCAATAGCTTGCTGTATTGCTTCTGTTGTTAGTGTTTTTCCATCAGGTATAGCACCGAAATCCAATACGTTGAAATCTTTCCCTGCTACATTAAAGGAAATTAATAAGCATAAGAGAATAAAAAAATATCTTTTCATTTGTTAGAAATTTATTCAATTCAATAATTATTTTATATTTATCCTATGGATTGAGACAATCATCCACGGGATTTCCCATCAAAAGATTATATAAGTTAAGGGCAGCTCTTTTCTGAAGTTCCATTGCTGCATTATAAGAATACCATGCATAATGACCGGTGCAAATGGCTCTGGGATGATTTATCAGTCCTGCCTGGTTTTCTGTCACTGGTTCGTTCTCATAAACATCCAGACCCGCACTATGTATTTTATTCGAATTTAAAGCATTTAACAAATCCTTTTCACAAATCACTTCACCCCGCGATGTGTTAATTATTATGGGCCTTTTACTCATTTTGGAAAATTCGGTTTCTGATAAAAGATGCCTTGTTTCATTCGTAAGATTGCAATGCAGGCTTATTACATCAGATATTTCCAATAACTCATCCAGATCAACTTTCCTTACCATGAGTTGCTTAAAATGACTATCTGGTTTATATGGATCTGACGCTACAGTATTATTAAAAAATGGAGAAGCTTTTTTACAGAAAACACTTCCGATTCTGCCTATACCTATTATACCCAGTGTCTTTTCGTGCAATTCAAATATATCCGGTACAGGAGGGGATCCAAAATCGTGTGTTAGCTGTATTCTGGTATTCCAAAGTGCACGTATACATGCGAACATTAAAGCCATTGCATGGTCTGAAACAGAATGATTAGCATATCCCTGCACATTCGCCACTTTAATGCCCCTTCTGGAACATGCTTCAATATCAATATTATCATAACCTACTCCATATCTGACAATTGCTTTTAGGTTTCTCATGCCTGAAAGGAATGATTCATCTATTCGTGTATGTCTTAAAAGAATACCATCGGCATCTTTTGCAAAATTTTGCTTTTCTTTAGGATCTCCGGCATAAAAAGGATATATCTTAACTTTAAATCCATGTTTCTCGAAAAGCTCTCTCTCAAAAATGTATGAATCATAACCCGAGTCTATTATTGCAATTTCCATATATGATTATTTTTTAATTAATTGTTACTAAATCCTTGAGCAGCCTCCGGATTAACATTTTCGCTGAAAGCAAGAGGTAAATACCATGATTCCAGTTCTTTGTCCGTATGTCGCTGATGTCTTAGCGAAAACACAAGCTGAGTGCGAAGGAGAATTAAACTCCGCTGTATGCTGAAAAACCACCATCAACAGGAATAATTGCTCCAGTTATAAATGAAGAACTATCAGACAAAAGCCAAAAAACAGTAGAAAGCAGTTGCTGGGGATCTCCAAGTTTACCTAATGGAGTATGATCAATAATCCTTCTGCCTCTCTGTGTAAGTTCACCTGTATTTTCATCAAGAAGTAAAAATCTATTTTGTTCGGTAAGTAAAAAACCAGGTGCTATTGCATTCACCCTGATATTGCTTTTTGAAAGATGTACTGCAAGCCATTGTGTAAAATTGGTTATTGCGGCTTTCCCTGCACAATAGGCAGGTGATTTGGTCAATGGTCTTATCGCTCCCATCGAGCTTATATTTATAATATTACCACCTTGATGTTTAACCATTTCTTCACCGAAGACTTTAATTGGCAGCACACTTCCAATAAAATTAAGATTATTTGTTGCCTGGAAATCCAAAAGGTTTATGCCAAAAAACGAATCTTCCATAGGGGTGGATGAAGAAACAAATTCAGTTTTTGTAGTTGAATTCTTAATGACTCCACCTGCAACATTTATAAGGGCATCTATCCTGTCGTGTTTCTTTAATATAAGCTTCCTTACTTCCTGTAATTCCTCAACATCCATTACGTCGCACTTCAAAGCAAGATGATTAGAAGCGAAAACTTTTATTCTCTCTTCAGTTTTCTTTAGTTTTTCCTCGCTCAAATCAAGAATGGATAAGCTGGCCCCAGCTTCAGCCAGTGAAATTGAAATAGTAGAACCAATAACGCCGCCTGCGCCTGTAATAATGATATGTTTGTCCTTTACAGAAAACATTTTGTCTGTTATATTGAAAGCTGTCATTTTTAAATACATTGATTTGAATTATTCATCTTTACATTATTTGGGAGGATTGTCAATTACAGAAGAAATATCCATTATATATATTTGTCTGCCATAGCCTTCATGAGTAGAATCAAAAGAAATAGTTTTACCATCATGTGAAAACCTTGGATGAAGGTCCACCCTTAATGCTCCTAGTCCGGTTGGATAAATATAGCCTCCTATTTGGGTTTCGAGTTTTGCCAGGGGTATAATTTTTTTGCTCGGGAAATGATACAAATACAAATAGATGTATCCATTCCCGTCCGATGCATCCGTTAACAGCCATTGATTATCTCTGCTGAAAGACACATGGCCGTTTGGTGCTTCAAATACCCTTTTCTTTGCCAATCCGGTGCCATCATCTTTAAACCTGTAATATCCCAGGCTTATTTTCCCGTCAGGACCCAT
>CAZIRN010000284.1:0-2982 GCA_964541495.1 uncultured Rikenella sp.
AATTACACTTACGACATCTATAATAATAAAATCCATCATGTTTAAAAAGGGCCTTGAATTTTTTGCTATTACATACAGGACAGGAATTAAGAGTCAATGCAAATTCATCTTTTATTTTCCCATTTTCAAGGAAAACCGACGAGGTCTCACTCATAAGATAAAATTCCTGATTATTCATTACCATAGTATTATACATTTGAATAAGGATTCCTGAACTCTATTACTTTACAAACCTCAGCTAATTCCCTTATTCCTTGTTCAATAGTGGTCTCAGTATGATAGCCAAGTGAATTTATTTTTTTATAGCTTACTATATAATTACGTTTATCAGCATCTTCTCCCACATCGGCATAGTGTATATATGCATTTGTTTCATTGCGGATTAGTTCGCATATCTGCTCTTTGCTGTAATTCATCGTTTCCGAACCTATATTATATACGTTTCCAGCCATTGAGCCGGAGTTATCAATCCCAAAAATAAAAGCTCTGCCCATGTCGCTTACATGAATAAACGTCCTCATAAAATGTTTTTCATAAATAACCAGATAACCTTCTTTTACAGCTTTATAGGTGAAATCGTTAACCAGCAAATCGAGTCTTAGTCTTGGTGAAATGCCGAAAGCAGTTGCAAAACGAAATGCAACGGTATTTCTTTCTTCCATCAGCATTCTTTCAGCCAGTGTTTTTGTCTGTCCATACAAACTCAGGGGGTTCAAAGGTGTTTCTTCGGTACAGATTTCTTCCACAGAACCGTAGTTCGAGCCTGTAGAACCATACATTATCAGTTGACTTCGCGAAGTTGCCTCAATTAAATTTTTTGTGCCTGTAACATTGACAGATTCAGCAAGTTCCGGATTTTTCCTGCAGGCAGGATACCCCACGATAGCAGCAAGATGAATTATAACGTCCGCATTTTTTGTGGCTTCTTTTAACATTGACAGATTGCGTACATCACCTTTTATTAATTTAAAATAGGGATTCCGGAAAAAGGGTAATATCGGATCAACACCGAACAGAAGATTATCGTAAACAGTTACTTTGTAATTTCTATCGAGTAGTTGCGGAACCAGACTGGTCCCTACATATCCGGCTCCACCGGTAACAAGTATATTCATATTATTTTGTTTGAAAATTATCTTGAATTTATCTTGGCAAAACCTTCCAGTATTTCTCATCTATCACAAAAGGATCTATTCTCAAATCATCCTCTCTGGCAATTTCAAAACGTGCGCTACTCAAAGAAACAAGAATTGTATTATCCTCGAGATTAATCCACCCGTTTGCATAGAATGACGGCACTATTAGCACGCAATGATGCCTGTTGCTCATCACCCAGGTTTTAATACATTCCGGATGTTTTAGTGCAAATCCCTTGATTTCTTCTCTATCGTTCCTGTCAGCTATTTCTTCAGGAAGTTTAAAAGTTATAAATTTTGCCGAGCCATGAGCTATTGTAAAAATTTTCTTTTCGATCTTGTGATAATGTAAACCTCTTATAATTCCCCGGCCATAGTTTTCAACCAGATAGCATCTCTGGAAAAGTTCATGGTCTATATCATCGGTAAAAGGGACAAGGAATCCCCTGTCATCGGAAATACTTTGTATATTAAGCAATACAGGTTCTGTAAGTTTATTATCTATTTTCATATTTATTATGTTTATTTTTTGTATTAATCTGTGCAAATCTGTGTAAAATCTGCGTTAATCTGTGGTTAAAAAACAGAATTAATAAATTAATTACTCTTCAATATAATACTTCCCTTCTCCGTGGTGTCCATATCTCGAATACACATAATCGCCGTAATAATTGTACCCATAAGAATACCCGTAGCCTCCGGCGTAGCCGTATCGTAATCCATATCCGTAATATCCCGTCAGACTTATGTCGTTCATCACAATGCCGATTCTTCCGATTGACTCATTTCTGTATAGTTCCTCTATCAGTTCAACAGTATTCTTCGAACTGAATCTCTGCCTTACAACGAAAATGTAAAAATCGGCGAAGTCAGCCAGAAGCAGAGCATCGGTCACGACAGCCGCAGGGGGTGTATCTATTATAATAAATTCAAAGTCCTTTTTTGCCTTATCAATAAATTCCTTCATTGCCTCCGATTCGATAAGCTCCGCAGGGTTTGGAGGAAGCGGGCCTGCCGGAACGTACCATAAATTTTCCACTTCGGTTTTAATAATAATATCTTCTATCTTACTCTCTCCTATCAGATATTTGCTTATCCCTTCAGTATTATCATTATTGCCAAGTATTTTGTGCGCTTTTGGTTTACGGAGATCCAGGTCTATAAGCAATACTTTTTTCCCAGGCAAAGCAATTATTGCGGCAAGATTTACTGCTACAAAAGTCTTTCCTTCACCGGTTACTGTCGAGCTAACCGCAATGACAGGATTCGATACATCTTTCAGAAAATATTTGAGATTAGTACGAACCGACCTTAACGACTCGGCAAGAGATGAACCCGGATGTTGTACCGCAGGCAAATCCGTTTTATACGTGTTGTGGCCTATGAAACCTATAATCGGAGCATTTGTACGCTTTTCGACATCTTTTTTGTCAATGATTTTATTATTGAAATAATCCAGTAACAAAATTATAATCGCAGGAATAAACAATCCAAGAACAATTGACATCATGAGGTTCTGCTTTCCTTTGGGTTTTATCATGCTGCTGCTGTAACCTCCGGCATAATCAATTATACGGTTATCCGAGACGGTTGATGCCCTTGCTATACCGGCCTCAGCTCTTTTCTCTAATAAGAATGTATAAACGGTATTGTTTATGTCGAACTTCCTTTGAATATTAATCATCTGTCTTTCAGTGGAAGGTAATTTCATTATTTCCCGCTCGACTTCATTTAATCTCTTATCTGCTTCGGAAATAGATTTTTCGATATTTGCAAGTCCGTCTGCAATATTATTGCTTATTGCAATTCGTGTATTTGCTATATTGGCTTCAAGGACTCTAAGCGG
>CAZIRN010000285.1:0-2956 GCA_964541495.1 uncultured Rikenella sp.
TATTAACAGACAACCAATCAAAGTTATTTATTCCACTGATAGATTATTTTTCTTTAACAATTTTTAATATTTCTCATTTTTCAATCTTATGAAATATCTGTTTAACATTTATTGTTTTTCACTGCCGTACTGTTAAAAGTTAATGGCTGTGAACAGATTAGGATAGAGGATATCTGAAATAGATTAATCCATGTTAATTTTATTTTTTTATAAAGGCAAGAATTTCCATTATTGCCTTCTTGTCAAAGTAGATTATTTTTTGCTATCTTATTTCTCTATCTGCTTATTGAATATTCTGATTTATTCTTTTCCGACTGGTTCTTCAATGTTAATTCCTTTTAATGTACTATTACGACTATTTTATTAGCCTCTTGAAATAAACCAGAGGCATTTTTCTTTCCATTCACATTCGCCACAAATATCAATGATATCAAAGCTATTTCCGAGAATTTTATTTGTAAGGGAAAGAAAATCTTTTGCCCTGCCTGTTGTTCCATCTCTTAAATTTAGCTTTTCTAAAACCCGCATATCTATATTTTTAACCTCATAGGCAGAACCGGGCTTTTTCCGGCATTCTCCTTCCACATTATATATGCAACAGGAGCAGATATCATCGCATCCGATAATTATCTGTATTTCAGGATTTGATTCTATTTTCCCTATAATTTCAGTCATGTTTCTTACAAAATCTTGATTATAGCCATATCCCTGAAAGCCCTGTAAACATAAAAGGTGGTGAGCCCGGATTTTCAAAATATTTTCCATTGATTTACTTTCTGAGCATCAGCTTCATTATTGTAAGATTCCCTGGGTGTAATGGCTTTGGCCAAAGCTGCAGCCGCCACAATTTTAATTATGTCTCCGGCAAGGAAAGGAATAGTTCCCAGGCCAACCAGCTTCAAAAGCGTCAATTTGGTGCCTTCGGTTATGTAAAACCATAGTCCAAGTTGTAATAACCCTGGGATATGTATCAGAAGGAAGTTGGCAAATAGCATTAATGCGAGCATGGGAAGAAAATTCCTCGCCTTGATATATTTATCGGTAAAATAACCAAGGAACAAAGCGGCTAAAATGAATCCCGCTATATATCCTCCGGAAGGGCCGGTGAGTTCAGCGAAACCTCCGCTCCAGCCGGCAAACCAGGGGATACCGGCTAAACCCAATATAATATATATTGCCTGACTTGCTCCTCCCCACCATTTGCCAAGAAGGACTCCGGCTAACAATACGGCAAAAGTCTGACCTGTTACAGGAACAGGAGTCCATGGAAGAGCAATTTTTATCTGAGCGAAAGCTCCGGTTAAACAAGCCATGCCTAATGCCAAAGCAATTTTTTTAATAATTGTCAGGTTATGGCGCCATTTGAAGAATGAATATCTCATCCTGACGTATTTTTTTGCTATTGCTATATTCTCCATTTCTTCTCCTTTCTGATATATTATTATAATGCTTTTCTTAATTGTTTTCTTTTTACTGTTTACTGCATTTTATTAAAAAATATTGGTTATTTACTTATTATATCAACTGTTGTGAGGAATAATTTGTCCCTTATGTAGAATCTTTTTCCTGAATAACTTTTCATTTATTTTCCCTCCTTATACTCTTCAAATATAGATAATTTTAAAACAATTTTTTGCTACTTTGTCTCTACATTAAATTAATATAGTCGCTCTTTCATGGAATCGGCCAAAGGGTAAAAAATTTTTTCAAATTTTAAATTAATTTTACCTGTTTTATTTTTTATTCATTATCGGATATTGATAAATTGTTTAAAAATTTCTTTTATTTACATAATTTTTGTAATCTATTTATAATTAATAAATCCAACCAGCATGAAAAAATCGGGTATTTCAAGAAGGAATTTTCTCAGCAAGGCCGCAGCCGTGGGAGCTGCAGGAGTAGTAGCACCCACCATACTGACCAGTTGTACATCAAAGAAAAAGGAATGGGCAGTTGTTCCTGAAACGGCATGGCTTGACCAGGCGCCGGATGGTCCCGTACTGAAAGCCGGTGTGATTGGATGCGGAGGACGGGGAAGAGGTGCTGCAATCAACTTTCTTAATGCCGGCCCCAATCTCCAGATAGTTGCTCTTGGCGACACTTTCAAAGACCGTGTTGATGAAACAAGGGCAGTAATTTTGAAGCAGAAAGGGCAGGAAGTGCCGCAAGACAAATGTTTTGTCGGTTTTGATGCCTATCAGAAAGTCATTGATGCCGGAGTAGATATTGTTATATTGGCCACACCGCCGTCGTTCCGCCCTGAGCACCTTGAAGCTGCAGTAGCAGCCCGTAAACATATTTTTGCAGAAAAACCTGTCTGTGTGGATCCTGTTGGTGCGCGTTCGGTTATGGTAACTGCACTGAAGGCAAAAGAGCTTGGGCTTACAATCGTTACTGGCACACAGCGCCGCCATCAGCGTAATTATGTCAATAATTATCAGCAAGTAAAAGCTGGAATAATCGGACCAATTGTCGGCGGAAATGTTTACTGGAATGGCGGAAAACTATGGCACCGCGATAATATGCCCGGATGGACAGAGATGGAATGGATGATACGCGACTGGGTTAACTGGTGCTGGCTTTCTGGCGATCATATAGTTGAACAGCATGTCCACAACCTCGATGTTATGAACTGGTTTATGGATGCTCACCCTGTTGCTGCCCATGGAATAGGAGCCAGACACAGACGTGTTACAGGCGACCAGTGGGATAACTTCAGCGTGGATTTTGTATTCGAAAATGGAGTACATATTCAAAGTATGTGCCGCCAGATTAACGGCTGCTGGAACTCAGTTTCGGAAAGACTACAGGGCACAAACGGCTCAACCAACTGCATTGACACAATTCTCGACCTCAACGGGAATGAGATATGGAAATATAAATATCCTCTCGGTGAAGATGGCCAACCCAATGCCAGAGCTCTGAAAGATCCTTATGAACAGGAACATATTGATAT
>CAZIRN010000286.1:0-2940 GCA_964541495.1 uncultured Rikenella sp.
CCTGCCCCGACTCGTAAGGGCAGGCCAAAGAGTTGCAATATGCGAACAGCTCGAAGATCCGAAGCTTGCCAAAAAAATAGTCAAACGCGGCATCACCGAACTTGTGACTCCAGGCGTCAGCCTTAACGATAACGTGCTCTCCCATAAAGAAAACAACTTTCTTGCTGCAGTGCATATTGATAAGAAAATGGCCGGCGTGGCTTTCCTCGACATCTCGACAGGCGAATTTATGGCTTCGGAAGGTACATTTGAATATATAGATCAGCTTTTGAATAACTTACTTCCGAAAGAAGTTCTGTTCGAAAAGAGAAAGAAAGATATTTTCGAAGAAAATTTCAGCCAGAAATTCTATACCTACAAACTCGACGACTGGATTTTTACATCTGATGCTGCTTACGACAGACTTATCAAACAATTTTCAACAACATCCCTGAAAGGCTTCGGGATAGAGACTCTTCAATACGGAATAATTGCCGCAGGCGCAATTCTTTATTACCTCGATATAACTCAGCACACACAACTGAGCCATATAACCGGCATCTCAAGAATCGACGGCGACAGGTATGTATGGCTCGATAAGTTTACCATCAGAAACCTCGAACTCTTCCAGCCTCTCTTCGAAGGTGCAAAAACAGTTGTGGATGTGCTCGATAAAACAATTTCTCCAATGGGAGGACGTCTGCTGAAGAGATGGATTTCTCTCCCCCTGAAGGACATAAAACTGATTAATGAAAGGCTCGATATAGTAACCAACCTTATTTCAGACATTGAGCTGAAGACAGAAATCACAATATGTTTGAAACGAATAGGAGATCTTGAAAGGCTTGTTTCTAAAGTCGCCGTAAACAGGATAAATCCCAGAGAGATGGTGCAGTTGAGATATGCGCTTGAGACCCTTTCGCTCCTTAAAGAGAAGTGCGAAAAATACGGTTCCGCTCCGCTTGCAATGCTTGCAGGCCAGATAAATCCATGTAAACAGGTGTCGGACCGGATAGCAAGGGAACTTAATGATGATCCGCCGGTTCAGATAAACAGAGGGAATGTCATAGCACAGGGAGTGAACGCCGAACTCGACGAACTGAGAAAATTGCTCTACAGCGGGAAAGACTACCTTGCAGAGATTCAGGACAGGGAAAGCAAAAAAACAGGAATTCCATCACTGAAAGTTGGATTCAATAATATCTTCGGATATTATATCGAAGTCAGGAATACACATAAGGATAAGGTTCCTCCGGAATGGATAAGAAAACAGACGCTCGTCAACGCTGAAAGATATATTACAGAAGAACTTAAAGAATATGAACAAAAGATTCTCGGAGCTGAAGAAAAAATAGTGGAGCTCGAGACAAAACTTTTCAACAACCTTATACTTTCGATCTACGACTACATACCTGTAATTCAATTAAATGCATCTTTAGCTGCAAGACTCGACTGCCTTCAGTCATTTGCAACCGTTTCTTGCGAGAATAATTACATGCGGCCGGTTCTCGACGATTCAAAACGAATAGATATTAAAAACGGCCGCCATCCTGTAATTGAAAAACAATTGCCGGCAGGTGAGTCATATATCCCAAACGACATCTTCCTCGATGACGATGAACAGCAGATAATAATCCTTACCGGCCCCAACATGTCGGGCAAATCAGCGCTCCTGCGTCAGACTGCGCTGATAGTCCTGATGGCTCAGACAGGTTGCTATGTTCCTGCAAGTGAAGCCAATATCGGAATAGTGGATAAAATATTTACAAGAGTGGGAGCATCCGACAATATAAGCCTCGGCGAATCAACATTCATGGTCGAGATGAATGAGACTGCCAGCATTCTTAACAACCTATCAGAACGAAGTCTGGTCATCCTCGATGAAATCGGAAGAGGAACAAGTACTTATGATGGAATATCTATTGCCTGGGCAATAGTGGAATATTTGCACGAAAACAGGATGAGAGCAAAAACACTCTTCGCAACTCATTACCATGAGCTGAATGAGATGGAGAATTCATTTACAAGGGTAAAAAACTATAATTTATCTGTAAAAGAACTGGATAACAAGGTTATTTTCCTGAGGAAACTTAAAAGAGGAGGAAGTGAACACAGCTTCGGCATTCATGTGGCGCGTATGGCCGGAATGCCCGGAAGCATAATTAAAAGGTCTGCGGAAATTCTTAACGAACTCGAACAGACACACGACCGGCAGGAACTCGGGAAACCTATTGACGATATAATAAATAAAAGGGAAGGATTGCAGCTTAGCTTCTTTCAACTCGATGATCCTGTTCTAAGTCAGATACGTGATGAAATAATGGGAACGGACATCAACAATTTGACACCTGTGGAAGCGCTTAATAAACTCTACAACATTCAAAAGCTTTTTAGAAAATAATCGCAAATGAGAATACTTATAGTGGAAGATGAACAGAAAGTGGCATCATTTCTGAAAAGTGGACTTGAAGAGAATAACTATGAGGCCGATATAGCTTATGACGGGGAGATGGCAATCAAACTTGCTAAGCAATACGACTATAACCTGATGATAATTGATATAATCCTGCCCGGAATAAACGGACTCGAATTATGCCGTAAATTCAAATCAACAAATCCTAATATTCCGGTGCTTATGCTTACTGCACTTGGAACAACCGATGACAAACTGTCGGGATTTGAGGCAGGTGCAGATGACTATTTAGTTAAACCTTTTGAATTCAAAGAGTTACTTGCGAGGGTTAAAGCTCTGCTAAAAAGACAGTCAGGCGATTATGAGATGACGGGAAAACTTACGTTTTCCGACCTCGAACTTGATCTTGACAAAAAAAAGGCAAGAAGGGGCGGTAAAGATATCGAACTAACGGCCAAAGAGTTTATGCTGCTGGAATATTTTATGCGAAACAGGGGAAGAGTCCTGTCGCGCAACGACATTGCTGCAAAAGTATGGGCATCGGATTA
>CAZIRN010000287.1:0-2921 GCA_964541495.1 uncultured Rikenella sp.
ACTTAAATAAGGTGAAACTGATTGCGTATTTACTGGTTTAGTCCCGTTAAATCGGGACTAGACCTTTTTCTCTCTAAATATATAAGTTTTATATAAGTTCAATTAATCCTACAAATAAATGTCCTCAAAAATAAACGAAAGAATAAATTTTGCTTCCAGAGAAGACAGCCAGGATTATCCTGATTTTTTGGAAGTGCAATTAAAATCATTTTTCGAGTTCTTCCAGCTTGGAACAACGCCTGAAAACAGGAAAAAGGAAAACCTTTATAGAGTCTTCAGCGAAAATTTTCCAATCACAGATACAAGGAATAATTTTGTACTCGAATTTATTGATTACTCAATTGATCCCCCAAGATATACAATTGAAGAATGCCTTGAACGCGGACTTACTTACAGCGTTCCGCTTAAGGCAAAATTAAAACTCTACTGTACTGATCCTGAACACGAGGATTTTGACACAGTTATTCAGGATGTATACCTGGGTGTTATACCATATATGACCGAAAGGGGAACTTTTGTGATAAACGGAGCTGAACGAGTCGTTGTTTCACAGCTTCACCGCTCACCAGGCGTCTTTTTCGGACAAAGCATTCATCCTAACGGCACTAAGCTCTATTCTGCACGTGTTATACCTTTCAAAGGCTCGTGGATTGAATTTGCTACCGATATAAATAACGTGATGTATGCCTATATAGACAGAAAAAAGAAATTGCCTGTAACAACACTCCTGAGAGCCATTGGATTTGAAAGCGACAAGGAAATTCTTGAAATTTTCAACCTGGCCGAAGAACATAAAGTATCTAAAACCAGTCTTAAGAAATTTGTAGGAAGAAAACTTGCCGCAAGAGTTCTTAAGACATGGGTAGAAGATTTTGTAGATGAAGATACAGGGGAGGTTGTTTCAATCGAACGCAATGAAGTAGTACTTGACAGAGAAACTGTAATCGAACCTGAACACATAGATATTATAGTTGATTCAGGTGCAAAAACTATACTTCTTCATAGAGAAGATGTGAGCATGTCAGATTATGCAATTATTTATAACACGCTTCAAAAAGATCCATGCAACTCTGAAAAGGAAGCAGTTATTTATATCTATCGGCAGCTTCGCAGCGCTGAACCTCCCGACGAGGCAACAGCAAGAGATGTAATAGAAAAACTTTTCTTCTCCGATAAACGCTATGACCTTGGCGAGGTTGGAAGATACAGGATTAACAAAAAACTTGGACTTGACATCAACCCGAGTATCAGAGTTCTCACAAAAGAAGATATTATTAAGATTATTATTTACCTCATTCAGCTAATTAATTCCAGAACTGAGGTTGACGATATTGACCATCTTAGTAACAGAAGAGTGCGCACTGTTGGTGAACAACTTTATGCTCAGTTTGGTGTTGGACTTTCAAGAATGGCGCGTACTATCAGGGAAAGAATGAATGTAAGGGATAATGAGGTATTTACACCCATTGACCTGATTAACTCCAAAACGCTTGCTTCGGTGATTAATTCTTTCTTTGGGACAAATCAGCTCTCGCAGTTCATGGATCAGACCAATCCACTGGCCGAAATGACTCATAAGCGACGTATGTCGGCTCTCGGCCCTGGTGGCCTGTCACGTGAAAGAGCTGGCTTTGAAGTCCGAGACGTTCATTATACCCATTATGGTCGCCTCTGTCCAATAGAAACACCGGAAGGTCCTAATATCGGACTTATCTCATCTCTTTGTGTTTTTGCGAAAATAAACGAACTGGGTTTTATTGTTACTCCTTACAGAAAAGTTGTGAACGGAAAGGTTGATTTCAGCGATGAAGGAATTGTATGGCTGAGTGCAGAAGAAGAAGAAGGCAAAAGGATAGCACAGGCCAATGCCAAACTCAATCCTGATGGCACCTTTGCAGAACAGCGGGTCAAATGCAGATTCGAAGCCGATTATACCAACGAAGCACCTGAAAACATTGACCTGATTGATATTGCTCCAAACCAGATAACATCAATTGCAGCATCACTGATACCGTTCCTCGAACACGACGATGCCAACAGGGCACTAATGGGCTCCAATATGATGCGTCAAGCAGTGCCGCTTATTAATCCTGAAACACCTATCGTTGGAACAGGTCTCGAAAAAAAGCTGATCAGCGACAGCCGTATTTTGATTACTGCCGAAGGTGACGGAATTGTTGAATATGTTGATGCAAATGAGATAGTTATAAGATATACGCGCACCGATGAAGAAAAATTCGTCAGCTTCGAGGACGATGTGAAACATTATTACCTTCCAAAATACAGGAAAACCAATCAGAATACATGTATTAATCTTGTACCGGTTGTACGAAAAGGAGAAAAGGTTACAAAAGGCCAGGTTCTTACAGAAGGTTATGGCACGAAGAACGGTGAACTGGCTCTCGGACGCAACTTAAAAGTAGCCTTCATGCCGTGGAAAGGATATAACTTCGAAGATGCTATAGTGATATCCGAAAGAGTTGTTCAGGAAGATATGTTCACTTCAATTCATATTGATGAATATCTTCTTGAGGTAAGAGATACAAAAAGAGGACTTGAAGAGCTCACCTCCGACATACCGAATGTAAGCGAGGAAGCTACTAAAAACCTCGATGAAAATGGCCTTATCAGAATAGGTGCCAGAATAAGACCTGGAGATATACTCATTGGAAAAATTACGCCAAAAGGCGAGTCGGATCCTTCACCCGAAGAAAAACTGCTGAGAGCAATCTTCGGCGATAAAGCAGGTGATGTAAAAGATGCGTCTCTCAAGGCTGGTCCCT
Source organism: uncultured Rikenella sp. (assembly GCA_964541495.1). Lineage (GTDB taxonomy): Bacteria > Bacteroidota > Bacteroidia > Bacteroidales > VadinHA17 > LD21. The sequence continues at coordinate 2,784 of CAZIRN010000287.1, forward strand.
CGCTCGAAGGCGTCGTAATAGACAAGAAACTCTTTACCCGGGCAATAAAAGACCGCAAGGCAAAAGCTCTTGAAAAACCTCTTCTCGAGAAACTCGATGCAGAATTCAATAAGAACGTTGAAGAGCTCAAAAACAGGC
>CAZIRN010000288.1:0-2915 GCA_964541495.1 uncultured Rikenella sp.
ATGAAATATTTCCTTGTGGCAGGTGAAGCATCAGGCGACCTTCACGGATCGAACTTGATAAAAGGCATTAAAAAGGCCGACACTGAAGCTGAATTTTTCTGCTGGGGAGGCGATAAAATGGAGGAAGCAGGCGCTAAACTTTTGATGCACTACCGGAAACATGCTATAATGGGCTTTGTAAATGTTCTGCTTAACCTTAGAACTATTGTAAAAAATATTTCACTCTGTGAGAACCAGATAAGGGAATTAAAACCCGACCTTGTGATTCTTATTGACTATCCTGGATTCAACCTCAGGATGGCAAAATTTGCAAAATCGCTCGGGCTGAAAGTGTTTTATTACATCTCCCCTAAATTATGGGCATGGAATGAATCGAGAGTAAAAAAAATAAAGAAATATACCGACAAAATGTTTATCATTTTTCCGTTCGAAGAGGAGTTTTATCATAGGCACGGTATTGAAGTGAAATTTAACGGAAATCCGCTGGTTGATGAAATCGAAAAATGGAAATCCTCGATAACTGCCGGTAAAGATGATATTCTGAAAATGTCTGGTGTGTCTTCGGAGAATGTAATAGCTATGCTCCCGGGAAGTAGAAAGCAGGAGATAAAATACATTTTACCTGAGATGCTCAAAGTAACTGAGCATTTCCCTGAATACGAGTTTGTAATTGCCGGCGTAAGCACCGTCAGCCCTGATTTGTACCGGAAAATCATCGGCGATAAACCTGTTAAAATTGTTTTTGACCATACTTATGACATTCTCTACGCATCGAAGGCTGCTCTTGTAAAATCAGGTACTTCCACTCTCGAGGCCGCCCTTCTCGGAATACCTCAGGTGGTTTGTTATAAGGGCGATCCGGTTTCATTTGCAATTGCCCGCCGGCTTGTAAAAGTAAAGTTCATCTCACTTGTAAACCTTATCCTCGGCAGGGAAGCCGTCAAAGAACTGATCCAATTCCTTCTTACAGAGGATAACCTTGTTAAATCGCTCGAAGAAATCCTTCCCGGAAATGAAAAAAGAGAGAAGATGCTTCAGGATTATGATGAGATTAAGAAAATCCTCGGTCCGGCCGGCGCTTCCGATAAGATAGCAGCCGAAATGGTTTTATGCCTTAAAAACAGTTAGCTACATGAAATCATCAGGTAGATTAATAAATAAATTCTTTGTTTTTTTCTTTTTTTCTCTGGCTGCGCTTCCGTTAATAGCATACGACAGCGTACCTTCAAATATAAGAATAAGACTCCTGACCGCTGCAAAAACTGATATTGTCTTCTTTACTCCTTTAACAGAAAAATATTTTTTGGAAGTATATCCCGGATATAAGAAAGAACTCAAAAAGGGAGAAAGTGTAATAATTACACTTTATAACAACCGTCTGGCTGTGAAGACTTCAGATATGAAAGCTCTTCTGGCCGATTCGGTATTCTTTACCGCCGTTTCAGACGACAACTTATTTATTCTCTTTTCTTCAGGTAATAAAAATATGGAATCAAAATATTCAGGATCCTGCTTATGTTATCCGTATATTGATGAAGTAATGTTGATAAACGACTGTAATATAGAAGAATACATCGCCGGTGTTGTCAGGGCTGAAGGAGGAGCTAAAAAAAATGAAGAGTATTTCAAAACTCAGGCTGTAATAGCAAGAACTTATACTTTCAGATACCTGGATAAACATAATGCAGATGGTTATAATCTGTGCGACGATACTCACTGCCAGGTTTTTCACGGAATAACTTCAGATACTCTGATAAGGAACGCAGTTAAACGCACTGAAGGATTAGTTATTGTGACCCCCGACAGTTCTCTTATAATATCGGCATTTCATTCAAATTGCGGAGGTGAAACGGCTCCGTCGGAGTATGTATGGCTAATGCCAGTTCCTTATCTTGCAAATGTCAAAGATCCTTATTGCACCGGCTCAAAAAATGCCATTTGGGAGAAAAAAGTCAGCATTGAGGATTGGATTAAAGTACTATCTTCAAGCGGTTACATAGGTAATTCAACCAACCCTCAGGAGTTTGTTTTCAATCAGTCTTCACGGATGATGAATTATACTGCAGGCACTTTCATAATTCCGCTCAATGCAATCAGGACTGCTCTCGGATTGAGGTCGGCGTGGTTCTCGGTATTTGCCGCCGGCGACTCACTGCTTCTAAAAGGTAGAGGATATGGGCACGGCGTCGGCCTATGCCAGGAAGGAGCTATGGTTATGGCTGATAAAGGAATCGGTTATGAGAAGATAATTCAATTCTATTATCCGGGTGTTAAGATTTTGAATATTGATTACGCAAAAAAACCTGAGGAAAAGAAAAATTGAAATTTTCATTATATAACTATTTTTGTACACAATAAACAGTTTATGTTTGCAATTTTCAGAAAGGAAATAGGCGGGTTTTTTAACACTGTAACAGGCTACCTTGTTATAGTTGTTTTCCTTCTGATAAACAGCCTCTTTATGTTTATTCTGCCGGGTGAATGGAACATTCTCGACGGCGGCTATGCCGATTTAAGCACTCTTTTTCAGCTATCTCCATGGATTTTTCTTTTCCTCGTTCCTGCCATAACAATGAGAATGATATCGGAAGAAAAGAGGCTTGGAACTATTGAACTGCTTTTAACACGGCCGGTTTCGGAACGTGGAATTGTTTACGGAAAATTCCTGGCTGCCGTAGCCCTTGTTTTTCTGGCACTTCTACCGGGAATAGTCTATTACATAACAGTTTATGTTACAGGTGAGACTCCGGGAAACCTCGACACAGGAGGCACTCTGGGCTCTTTTATCGGTCTGCTACTGCTTGGTGCAATATATGCATCGGCTGGTATTTTTGCCTCATCCCTTACTGTGAACCAGGCTGTTGCTTTTGTAATTTCAGTATTTATCTGTTTCTTCTTCTTTACAGGTTTCGATT
>CAZIRN010000289.1:0-2908 GCA_964541495.1 uncultured Rikenella sp.
ATAGTGAAAAAATGCATGAGACCAAAACATTCACTTTTGTATAAAACTGAATATTTAATCGTAAGTGGCTGATTAATAATGCAAAATCAAAAGCAATAAAAAACCGCTATTTCACTTATATGTTTAACCAATCAAAAATGAATATTTTATGAGCGCTAAATACAGCAAAACAACTGCAGATTTCCTAAGTTGGGATCAGAACCTGAATCTGATCAGGAAACTATTTAATGACAAAAAATTCGAAATATCATTATTTGTGGCCGTAGGTAGCTTTTGGGGTCTTAGGGCAAGTGATATACTAAAACTTAAATGGGTCGATATCCTTGGAAAAAATGATTTTGTGTTGATCGAAAAGAAAACTGGTAAAAGGCGGGAGATTAAAATTAATCCACAATTAAAACAGCATATTAAAGAATGTTATGATTCCATAAAGCCGGAATCAGATGAACATCCTATTTTCCTGAGTCAAAAGAATACAACATATTCGATACAACGGCTAAATGCAATATTCAAAATCATTAAAACAAAATATAACCTGAATGTCACCAATTTTTCAACTCACAGCATGCGAAAAACTTTTGGACGCCAGGTTTTTAATAAAGCTGGCACCAATGCTGAAATGGCATTAGTTAAATTAAGCCAGCTATTTAACCATTCTTCTGTTATTGTTACCCGAAGATATCTGGGAATCACACGGGACGAGCTATTACAAACATATGATGCTCTTACTTTCTAAAATGTAGGATGTCTGTTTTGTTTTAACTGTATTGCTCAAGTTAGCCTGTATATAAATCGATTGTCACTACATAAACTTTAACATATGCCAGCAAATACCAGGATTACTTGTCCCAAATGTGGGCATGAATTCAATGTTGAGGATGTACTTGCCCAGCAAATTGAGGAAAAGTACCGGAATGAGATGAATAAAAGCATTACAAAGATTCAGGAAGATTATGCAAAAAAGGAATCTACGCTCAAACAGAAAGAGGAGGAACTTAAGCAGCAGCAGGTAAATATTGATCTGAAGGTTGCCGAGAAATTAAAGATCGAAACAGAAAAAACTACCAAAAAACTTAAAGGTCAGATTGAACAACAATATGAACAGCAAATTAAAACTCTTTCTGATGAATCTGAAGCTGCAAAAAAGGAAATATCTGACTTAAAAACCTCAAAAATTGAAAATGAGCAGCTTAAACGGAAATTACAGAACCAGGAGCAAGATCTTACATTGAAATATGAACAGAATCTTTCAGAAAGACTGAAACAGGAAACTGAGACAATTCAGAAGCGGGAATCAGAAAGAAGTGAGTTGAAACTGAAGGAACGTGATGAATTGATCAATTCTTTGACCAGGCAGGTTGAAGAAATGAGAAGAAAAGCCGAACAAGGGTCCATGCAAATGCAAGGCGAGGTTCAGGAATTAGCAGTGGAAGAAATTTTAAGAACCTTATTTCCCGTGGATCTTATAGAAGAAGTGGGAAAGGGAATCAAAGGAGCGGACTTAATCCATACCGTCAGAAATCGTATAGGTGCTGATTGCGGAAAAATCTTATATGAAAGCAAACGAACAAAAACCTTTGTCCAGGACTGGATCCCCAAACTTAAAGCTGATGCATTAATTGTCAAGGCTGATATTATGGTAATTATCTCGGAATCACTTCCTGATGGAATTGACAAGATAGGCCAGAAAGATGGAGTCTGGATATGTACATTTAAAGATTTCAAAGGTCTTGTAATTGTTCTTAGGGAGAGTCTGATAAAAATTTCTGCAGCATATTTTTCCCAGACCAACAAAGGCGAAAAGATGCAAATGCTATACGATTACCTGACAAGCAACGAATTCTTACTTCAGGTAAGTGCGATAGTAGAAGGATTCACTGGTCTTCAGGAAAGTTATTATAGGGAAAAAAGGGCGATGGAAAGGATCTGGAAGGAACGTGAAAAGCAGCTTCAGAAGGTTTTACTCAATACGAACCATTTTATTGGATCTGTAAAAGGTATTGCCGGTACTTCGATACCACAGCTAATAGAAATTGGCCCAGAAGATAATATTTTTGAATTGCCAGAGAAAGAGGCATGACAATTTCTAAATTAACTATTGAAATTAATTTCCAGAAGTTCATCCTGGTCGCAAACTTCCTGCCATAATTTTCTGGACATTATTTCATCATATTCTTCATCATCCAGAAGCCTCCAGGATACTCGTTTACTTTTTAGCATCGTCTGACGTAATGTTATTATTTTATTCCTTGAAAAGAAAAACAAACTGCAATATAAAAAACCTCTTTCAAGATGAACATCATTTAATCGTACAATATCAATTGTCCCCCCTTCAATGAAACTATAAATCTTTCTTAGTTTTAGAACCTTTCCAGTTGTGCATATACAATCATTATCAATGTAGTGCCATGAAGGATAAAAATAACTTCCAAGACGTAACAATAATGACTTGAGTTTCATTTTCTGACCTAGGATGAAATACATTGTTTTGTTACAAAATGTACACATATTTTTATATTTAGTGGGTATCCCCCGTTATCCCTCCCCCCCTGGGGAGACGCCTTTTCCTGAGGAGGGGTGATACATAAATAAATACTTGATCTGAAAAAAATTCTGGAAAAAATTCCAGGTCGGTAAATATTTTAACATGAAATTTTTTCTGAAAAAAATTATAAGAAATTTGAACTATCTGTTAGACAGCACAAATGTGTAATTATGTGACTGTATTTCATCTTTTACAGCTAATGTTTAACTTTATGCTTTTCAAAATCCTTTTCTGATGATCGGCATTTACTGCAGAATAAGCAAACACAAAGCAGAAGGTAAAGATGTTTCAATTGAAACACAATTGGAGCAGGGTATTGCGTTTGCCAAATCGGAGGGTCTCGAATATAAATCTTTTATTGAC
>CAZIRN010000290.1:0-2903 GCA_964541495.1 uncultured Rikenella sp.
AAAATATTTCTCTGGACATCTATCCTTGGCATAATAACATTTGGAGCTTTATTGCTGATAAAATCACAACTAATTGCCTGGATCCTTGTATTTGTTACAGGCGTTGCAATTGCAACAATTTTTCCGATAGTTTTTGCACTCAGCGTTGAAAAATATCCAACACGCAGCAATGAGATCTCCGGACTAATAATGATGGCTATTTCAGGCGGGGCCGTTTTACCCCTGCTTGTCGGAGCTTTAAGTGACGTAAGTAATATCGCAGTTGGAATGACAATATTGTTATTAGGCTGGTTTTATCTTTTTGGAGTATCAGTTTATGCATTGAAAGAAGAAAAAAATTCCACTAAAGTCTCCATAGATACTGATAAACATTAAATTGATTCTTGTTTATAACCATAAATCATTCTGAAAAATATATTTAACAAAAAAGAAAAGGATTGGTTATACTATTGAATTAGAGAAAAATATAAAGATTATAATACAATAATATATCATCAAGCCCATTGAATGATTATTTTTCGTAAATTTATTCTATGTTGAGGTAATTATTTTGTATAACTATTGTGAAGTAATTGAAGTAATTTCCAATAAATCTATAAGATTTCAATAGTGCATAATATAGTTATATAGTAATATATCAGAATGTTATATGCTATTATCTTTTAAATTATTATTATGAGAAATATAGCAGGAAAAAGAATAATATGGTTGTCAAAAGGGCTCTTCATGTTCTTTTCAGCAATGCTTATATTGTTTACGAACTGTGCAGGACCTTCGAAAAAAGGTGTTGTAAATCTTGATGAAGGTTTTAAGAAGCCTCCTGAAAGCGCCAAACCGCGTGTATGGTGGCACTGGATGAACGGGAATATCACAAAGGATGGTATAAAAGCCGATCTTGAATGGATGAAACGCACGGGCATAGGAGGGTTTCAGAATTTTGATGCCGGACTTGCCACGCCTCAGATAGTTGAGAAAAGGCTTATATACATGACACCTGAATGGAAAGATGCTTTTCTTTTCACAACCCGCCTTGCTGATTCCCTGGGACTTGAAATGGCAATAGCCGGTTCACCAGGCTGGAGTGAAAGCGGAGGCCCTTGGGTAAAACCTGAACAGGCAATGAAAAAACTGGTATGGAGTGAAATACGAGTTAACGGTGGGGAACCATTTACAGGGATTATTCCCAGACCGCCCTCTGTAACGGGTATGTTTCAGAACATTCCGGCTCAAAGCAGTACTCAAAATCCGCTTCCTGAATATTATCGGGATGTAGCGGTAATTGCATGTAAAATTCCCTCATCGGATATTTCTATTTATGAAATGAATCCCAAAGTTACTTCGCCGGAGGGACGTAAAGAATTATCTCAGCTTGCCGATGGTGACCTCACAAATTATATTTCTCTTTCTGCAGCCGCTATTAACCGAAAAACATGGCTTCAGTTTGAGTTTACTAAACCTGTTACAATTTGTTCATTTACTCTTGTAAGCAATGAGACAGGGGGAGGAGGTACCGGTCAGGCAGGAAGAAGGGGTTATGTACGAACTCTCGAATCATCGAATGACGGAAAGAAATTCGATACTTTTTTCGAAATTCCGGGAACTTCAAATATCCAGCGCACTTTCACTTTTGCCCCTGTAACAGCAAAATTCTTCAGACTTTCCTTTCTTACTCCACAACCGCCTCAGACAAGACCCGGCATAGGAAGTATAGGAGCCATTCTTAGAGGAACTCCACAAGAACAAAGAGGAGAAATTAAAATTGCCGAAGCTGTACTCCATACAGTGCCACGCATTAACCGGGTTGAAGATAAAGCAGGTTATACTTCTGCAGCCGGATTGTATGCTCTGGCAACGTCTGAAGTATCGCCTGAAAATGTTGTGAAAAAATCAAATATAATAGACCTGACATCAAAAATGCAATCCGACGGAACTATTGACTGGACGCCTCCTGAAGGTCGCTGGAAAATTATCAGATTCGGATATTCACTTACCGGCCGCCAGAATCACCCTGCTTCACCTGAAGCAACCGGACTTGAGGTTGATAAGCTCAATGCAGAGCATGTCAGAGCTTATTTCGAAAATTATCTCGACAAGTATAAAGAGGCAACAGGCGGACTAATGGGTGAAAGGGGGCTTCAATATGTGGTTACCGATAGCTGGGAGGCAGGAGTTCAGAACTGGACCGACAGCATGATAGTTGAATTCACAAGGCTTCGGGGTTATGACCCGACTCTATGGCTTCCGGTCGTCACAGGTCAGATTGTGGAAAGCGCAGAAGCAAGTGAAAAGTTTCTTTGGGATTTCAGGAAGACAATTGGTGACCTGACAGCAAAAAATCATTATGATCAATTGACTTCAATTCTGAAAGAACGCCGGATGGGACGTTACACAGAATCGCATGAAAGCGGACGTGCATTCATAGGCGACGGTATGGAAGTGAAACGCAAAGCCGACATTCCTATGAGCGCAATGTGGACGCCAAGAGGCTTCGGAGGAACTGATAACGGGGAAATTGCAACTGGTTATAAAGCTGATGTGCTCGAATCAGCTTCTGTGGCTCATATATACGGTCAAAATATCGTTGCTGCCGAATCAATGACAGCAAGCGGTAATAGTTTTGCTTATTCTCCTGAAAGGCTCAAACCTACGGCAGACATGGAACTGGCTATGGGAGTAAACCGGTTTGTAATCCATACTTCGGTTCATCAACCTGTTTCGGATAAGAAACCCGGACTTGGACTTGGTCCCTACGGACAATGGTTCACACGCCATGAAACATGGGCCGAACAGGCCGGACCCTGGATTACTTATCTGGCCCGAAGCTCATTCATGCTTCAACAGGGAGAATTTGTGGCCGATATTCTTTATTATTACGGAGAGGATAACAATATTACTGCTCTTTT
>CAZIRN010000291.1:0-2896 GCA_964541495.1 uncultured Rikenella sp.
AAAATCAGAATCAACAGTATCATTGCCCCGCCTCCTGAACCAAAAATTCCCGTCATAATACCAACAAAGAAACCCAGAATCAGCGCTGCTGAAATCTTTTGTGTCTGAGTTTCAAATTTTATCAGGTTTTTCGTTGAATCCGCGAATGATTTAGTATTTATCCCTTTTTTCCACATCACTATGCCGATAATTGCCATAAAAATTCCAAAACCGCCACCCAGACTAATTTCTGACATATTAACCGCAAATTTTGTACCTGTCTGGGCTCCGACGACCGATCCTGCTGCTATCCATATGCCAGCTTTTAAATCTATATTACCATGTCTGAAATAAACTAAGGATATAGCTAAGGAAGAAATAACTGTAATCATCAGACTTGTACCAATAGCTTCATGAATTGAGAATCCAAGGAGTAAATTAACCACAGGTACAACAACCATATTGCCCGAAGCGCCAGTTAAACCGGTTATAACACCGGTAAATACACCAATCAGGATCATTTCAACTATAAGATTGATTTTCATATCTCTACGTCACATAATCCCTGATCTGCATTGTTTAACCATGAAGAACAGAATACAATCTTTTAATTTCTTATAAATTCTTCAATTATTATATCAGTTATCTGTCTAAGAGGATAATTGTCAGGATTCTGAAGATAAGCGACAGTAATGCCTGATAACATCGATACAAAATAAGTTGTCCTGATATCTGGATTCATTTTATTCTTCATTTTGAAGAAGGCCGAAATAGTGTTTCTGAATTTTATTACCAGTTCACTTTTATTCAATATAATGATAGCTCTCTTGGACAGCTCAGGTTGAGTAAATAATTGAAAAACAAGCTTCCAGTTCAGATAATTTTGTTCAAGTGATTCGGAGAATTTTAAAATAGAATCTTCAAATTCTCCGGGTTTTATAATATCATCATTGACATTAAGATATTTAAGAATCGAGTTGAAACTACTGACCAGAATTTCTTCAAAAAGTTGTTCCTTACTTGAAAAATAATGGTATAAAAGACCTTTTGAAATGTCAGACTCTTTTGCAATATCAACAATAGAGGTTTGAGCAAATCCCTTCCGGCTAAATAATTCCAGGGATTTATCCAGAATTAATTGCCTTTGCAGATCATATCTAATCTTCCGGATATTCATAAAAACAATATTGTTCTTAACAGCTAATCTATAACCCTTACTTCCTTTTTTCTCCGGTTTAGTGATTTAAAAAGATCCTTTTAAGATTATACATTCATATACAAAAACCTTTTAATGCTCCTTTTCGGGGTTTTCTCAAACTCTTTCGGGTGAATCCTGAATTTGTGCACTGCCATAAAATCAGGTATCTTTTCATTTACAGCTTTTCTTGTTTGTTCAAGTATAATCTGTAATTGTTCATCTGAAATATTATCCTTTTTTATTGATTCATAATCGGGGTAAACAAGTCCAATAAGTTTATTATCCTCCATAATAACAACCGATTCTGTTATATAATTCATATTATTGATAACAGCTTCAATTTCGTCAGGAAAAATATTCTTACCGGAAGGGCCAAGAAGCATGCTTTTACTCCTTCCTTTGATGAATATGTTGCCATCCTTATCCATTAGTCCAAGGTCACCAGTATGCATCCAGCCATTTTCGTCAATGATCTCCCTTGTGGCTTTTTCGTTCTTATAGTACCCGAGCATTACATTTTCGCCTCTGACAAGTATTTCTCCAACCTCTTTTAACGGATCGGATGAATTAATAGTAACCTCGAGAGTATCGACAGGCTTCCCCGATGCACCCAGCTTTGTGGTATCCCACGATGTATAGCTTATCAGGGGCCCGCATTCAGTCATTCCATAGCCGACTGTAAAATTAAGCCCTATTTTTCTGAAAAACCTTTCTGCTTCCGGATTAAATGGAGCGCCGCCGATAACAATCTCATGAAATCTGCCGCCAAAGCTATCAGAAAGCTTTTCCCTGATTTTTTTATGAAGAATTTTATTTATTCCGGGAATTGCCAGAAGGAGTCTCATATAATGCTTGTTGATTACCGGCAGCAACTGACTTTTAAAAACTTTTTCTATAACGAGTGGCACTGAGATTATCAGTCTGGGTTTTATTTCTTTAAATGCCTGTACAATTATTTGCGGGGATGGAGTTTTGGAAAGGATTGTAATATGGCACCCGTATGTAAAAGGGAAAAGAAATTCGAATGCGCATCCGTATGTATGAGCCAGAGGCAAAAATGAAACTACAGGATCGCCCGGTTTAAGCGGCATGTGGTTCTGGGCAAATTTCACGTTGGCAGTAAGGCTGTTGTGCGCTAACATTACACCTTTTGAAAACCCTGTTGTTCCGCCTGTATAGCTAATAACAGCCAATTTGTCATTTGTAATGCCCGGAAATTTTACGTCTTCAGGTTTCAGATCAGGATAAATTTCCGGAAATTTTTGTTCAATCGACAGGTATTTCTCCTTAATGCCGACATCCTTTGCACAGGTCATATTAAAATTGTCAAGAAAAATTATCGCTTTTATCTGTGGAATTTTACCTACATCAATTGTTTCATAAATTTTATCATCAACGAACAAAAGAGTTGCATCTGAATGGTTAATGAGATTTATAAGATCTTCAGGTTTAAAGTCTGGAAGTATCGGAACAATTACAGCGCCGTAGGTTACAGTGGTAAGGTAGACAGTGCACCAGTTGGCGGAATTTCTTCCGACAAGCGCTATCTTGTCGCCTTCTTTGATGCCGATATTTTTAAAGAAAGTGTGAAACATCAGGATTTTTTCACCTATCTGCCTGTAAGTTAATCCTTGTTCACGATAATTTGACAAGGCTTCAATTTCCCAGTTCTGCCTGATACTCTGTTCAATATAACCAATTAAACTTTCCCGGATCATA
>CAZIRN010000292.1:0-2892 GCA_964541495.1 uncultured Rikenella sp.
CCAGATAGCTATAATGGAGAGACTCAGCTTTATGATTGCAATGGATTCATCAAACATGCACATGGCATCACTGGCAGGTACAAGTGTTATCTCGATATGGGGTGGAACTGATCCCCTTGCAGGCTTCGGAGCCTGGGGTCAGCCGGAAGATTATTCCATCAAAATATCAACTGATTTGCTCTCATGCAGGCCATGCACAGTGTATGGCAAAGGAAAATGTAAAAGAGGCGATTTTGCATGCATGATGCAACTGACAGCAGGAAAAGTATTTGATAAAATGATAAAACTTGAAATTCTTTAAAACAGTAATTATGGCAAATATTTTATTCGTTAAAACAATTAAGGAAAATTTATTCCTTTTTTCTTCCGCAATTTTGCTTCTCACAGGAGGATGTTCTGAAATTAAAACTGAAGGTGAATTTGATCCTGTTGAACTTGTAAGCCCGCTGATGGGTACCGATTCGGAGTTCAGGCTGTCGAATGGGAATACTTATCCAGCGATCGCTCTTCCCTGGGGAATGAATTTCTGGACACCCCAGACACGCCAGATGGGTAACGGGTGGTGCTATACCTATGATGACATTAAAATTATGGGGATAAAACAAACTCACCAGCCGAGTCCCTGGATAAACGACTATGCGGCTTTTTCACTTATGCCTGTTACCGGCAATCTTCGGATAAAGGAAGATGAGAGAGCTTCATGGTTTTCTCACAAGGCAGAAATGGCCAAACCTTATTACTACAGTGTTTATCTTGCCGATCACGACGTTACTGCGGAAGTGACACCGACAGAAAGGGCAGCCATTTTTCGTTTTACTTTTCCTAAAAACGATTCTTCCTTCATTCTGATAGATGCATTTAATATGGGCTCGAAGGTTAAGATCATTCCATCCGAACGGAAAGTTACCGGCTATTGCAGAAATAATCACGGTGGGGTTCCCGAAAACTTCCATAACTATTTTGTTGCTGTTTTCGATAAAGATTTCAGCTCAGCTTATACCTGGAAAGACGGAAAACTGAATGTCAGGAAACTGGAAAATGAAGGAGAGCATACCGGCGCGGTACTGGGATTTAAAACTGTTGAGGGAGAAGTAATAAACGTAAAAGTCGCTTCATCATTTATAAGTCCTGAGCAGGCCGAGCTTAATCTAAAACGTGAGATAGGAGGAAAGGATTTTGAAACTGTGATGAATGAAGGAAAAGAAAAATGGAACAGGGAACTTAAAAGGATCAGGATTGAAGGCGGCACATATGATCAGCAGAGGACTTTCTATTCATGCCTTTACCGAATGATTTTGTTCCCCAGGAGTTTTTATGAGTTTGACGAAAACAACGATATAGTTCATTACAGCCCTTATAACGGCCAGGTGCTTTCAGGATATATGTTCACCGATAATGGCTTCTGGGACACTTTCAGAGCTCTTTTCCCATTCACAACATTAATGTATCCCAGTTTGAACAGCAGGATCATGGAGGGGCTGGTAAATACATATAAAGAGAGCGGATGGCTACCCGAATGGGCCAGCCCCGGTCATCGCGATTGTATGATAGGATCGAACTCTGCATCTTTGATTGCCGACTCATACCTGAAAGGGATAAGGGGGTATGACATAAATGTTTTGTATGAGGCAATAATTAAAAATACACTTGGAGTAGGACCAGTTTCTTCCGTTGGAAGACTTGGTGCAGATTACTATAATAATCTCGGTTATGTACCGTATGATGTAGGCATACGAGAAAGCGCTGCACGAACTCTCGAATATGCCTATGCTGATTTTTGTATATGGAAGCTTGCCAGAGAACTCAACAGACCCCAGGAAGAGATAGATCTTTTCGCAAAACGGGCTATGAATTATAAAAATGTCTTTGACCCGGAAAGAAAACTTATGAGAGGGCGTAATCTTGATGGATCATTTCAGTCACCTTTCAGCCCGTATAAATGGGGAGATGCCTTCACAGAAGGGAATAGCTGGCATTATACATGGAGCGTTTTCCAGGATATTGCCGGGCTGATCAACCTGATGGGTGGACGAGAACAATTTGTTGCAAAGCTCGATTCGGTTTTTGAAGTCCCGCCAATATTTGACTATTCATATTATGGCATAGTCATTCATGAGATCCGTGAGATGCAAATAATGAATATGGGCAATTATGCACATGGTAATCAGCCCATTCAACACATGATATATCTTTATAATTACGCAGGTGAACCCTGGAAAACCCAGTTCCATGTAAGGCAGGTTCTCGACAAACTATATAATTATACTCCCGACGGTTATTGCGGGGATGAAGATAATGGTCAAACCTCTGCATGGTACGTCTTCTCTTCCCTTGGTTTTTACCCTGTTACACCCGGGACCGATCAGTACGTTTTCGGTTCACCTTTATTCGATAGAGTGACTCTGACCTTCGAGGATGGAAAGAAATTTGTAATTGATGCTCCGGGTAATAGCAGAAAGAATGTTTATGTCGAAACTATTAACCTTAACGGAAGAAAATTAGATCGTAATTTTATAACTCACAGTGAGCTTCAAGGAGGAGGGAATCTGAAATTCAATATGGTACCGCAACCCAATTATGAAAGAGGTACGAAAGAAGATTCATTCCCTTATTCAATGAGCACTGAAAAATGACAGATAAAAATCGAAGCTTTAATTGGTAAGGAAGGATGCCCCCCTGCCGTTTTACAGTCAGGGACGGGTTAATTGACTTTATAATTTCAGTCTGATGCCAGCTTTTGCCATCAGAGAGATAAGCATGGTAACCAGAAGTGAAAGGAGGACTGAACCGCCTGTTTTTACAAGTGGAATAGATGAGTTTTTATATATCAGGATATTAATGCCAGATAAATTTATAATGCCATAAATAAGAAAAATGATAATGTATGCTGTG
>CAZIRN010000293.1:0-2882 GCA_964541495.1 uncultured Rikenella sp.
GTTTACTGCCTCCTCCATTCCCTTAACTATGTATTCAAAATTGACTGAATCAGCCGATATATAATGCCGGTCAGTAAGTCCCCGCATAATATTTACAGAATCACCAATAGACTTCACAATGTGAGGGCTGTAATAAAAACCTCTGTTTGCTATAGCTGCAGTCACATTAGCCATCTGGAGAGGTGAGACCCCTATTTCTCCCTGACCTATTGCAAGGGAAATTATTGTAAGTGCTTTCCACCTGTTTTTTCCATAACGGTTGTTGTAGAATGATGTGTCGGGTAGAAATCCGGGCTTTTCATTAACCAGATCGTATCCTATTGTTCGGCCGAAACCAAGCTGAGCAAGATATGACCTCCATTTATTAAAAGCAGATGATATTGAAGAATAGTCAGGGTTTTCCATAATTTTCCGGAATGCCTGACAGAAATATGAATTGCACGAATTTTTAATTGCACCGATAATATTCAGCGGAGATTCATGGACATGACATCCGACAAAAAGATAACCGGGAGAGCAGCCAAAAAGGGTGGACGGTGATATAACTTTTTCCTGGAGGGCTATAAGTCCATTTACTGGTTTTATAGTTGAACCAGGAGGATAGGACGCCATTGTAGCACGGTTAAAAATAGGCTTAGTGGTGTCGGCTTGCAGTCTTAGAAAATTCTCGGACCTTATCCTCCCCACTAGAAGAGACGGATCATAAGCAGGAGAGGAAACAAGCGTCAGTATTTCTCCTGTGGCCGGCTGAATAGCCACAATGCTTCCTGATTTATTGCTCATCAACATGTCGGCGTATTCCTGAAGTCCGAGGTCAATTGTAGAAATAATATCTTTACCCTGAATGGCAGCAGTATCAAATCGGCCCTGTTCATAAGATTCTTTTATTCTGCCGTGTACATCAACAAGATAAAGTTTCACACCTTTCCTGCCTCTAAGCTCTTTCTCATAACCTTCCTCAATGCCTGTAGTACCTATGTAATCTCCTCGCTTATAATAGGGATTTCTTTTTATTGTTTCATCATCAACTTCACTGACATAACCCAGCACGTGTGCCGCAACCGGCTTTGAATATTTCCGGAGCGTTCTCGGCTGGACATAGAAGCCTTGATACATGAACATTTTTTCCTGGAAGGAAGCATACGTTTCCGCTGAGATCTGTTTAAGAAATATTGAGGGTGTTCTTTTTGAATAGCTTGTAGCGGCTTTCATACGTTCATTGAAATACTCTTTTGTTATTCCAAGTGATTGGCAGAATTCCGTAGTGTCAGACAATGAAACCTGAACAGGGATAACCATAAGGTCATAGGCAACCTGATTGTAAACAAGGAGTTTTCGATTGCGGTCATAAATAAGTCCTCTGGCCGGATACTGTGTAACATAACGCAGAACGTTATTTTCGGCCGAAATACGATATGAAGTCTCAATTACCTGAATTCTGAAAAGCCTTATAAGCAGAATTACGGCAGAAACAATAATCATTGCCACAACCACTATTCTTCTATTAATATAGCGATCTTTCATTCTGGTTTATTTATCGGCCTTTCCTCAAGTATTCCAACATCAAAATAATTATTGCAGTAAAAGATGAACTCAGAATTACCCTTGCCAGAGTTCTGAAAAAATCATTCAGCCGGAATACCTCAAGGTAAAACAGAACCAGATGATGGATAAAAACCATTCCGAGAGTATAAATTACAAACCATCTGAAACCGTAAACAGCGGCAGTCAGTTCTGTTTCAGCTTTGTATCCCTCACGCGGAGAAATTGATATCAGAATATATGGTCGTACAAATGCTGCGGCCAGTGTGGCAGCGGCATGCATCCCCGGGGTGCCCGTAAATAAATCAATAATAAGGCCTCCGAGAAAAGATACCAGGAGGAGTATCCATCCGGGAGTTTCATAAGGAAGAAGAAGTAAAAAAAGAATGTAAACATAGGGATTTATATAACCACTGAACTGAATATTATTAAATATCAGAACCTGAAGAAGCAATAGCACCAGATATATAACCGTATATCTTAATATTTTATTAATCATTGAAATGCCTTTTCAATTGAAAGCTGTTCCTGGCTTCGGTTATTTTTAATCAGATATATATTAGAAAGCTTCTTAAAATCAGTCGCAAGCTTCACTTTTATACGGTAAAACTCACTTCCGGATTTTTCAAAGTCACTTATTGTCCCCACCATTATTCCGGCAGGAAATATGGCTGAATATCCAGTAGTTATAATAGTATCTCCCTTGTTCAGGAATACATGCTGTGGTATATCGTTTAAAATTGCATATCTGTAATTACTACCATCCCATGACAGAGAGCCGAAGTAATCGTTTGATTTTATTTTTGCGCTGAGACGGAAATCGAGATTAATAAGTGAAATAGCCACTGAATAATTCTTTCCTGTTGAGATTATTATTCCTGCGACGCCGTCGGGACTTATTACACCCATATTGACATTCACACCCTTCCTGGTGCCGGCATTTACAGTGAAAAAATTCTTTTGCCGGTTTACTGAATTGTTGACGACTTCTGCTGCAATAAATTCATATTGAGGTTCTTCAGTAGTACTGAAAATTATTGTTGATAGAGTATCTTTACTTTTTGCTGTTATTTTTGCCAGCGTATTTCTTAATTCTGTGTTTTCAGTATGAAGCTGGTCATTTAACTTTTTGATTCTAAAATAATTCGTCAGGTCATTGATTATTGATTCCCATGCAAGAGTGGAGCTTCTTATTCCTTTTACAAGCTGTGTATTATGATAATTATTCGAAGTAAATATGAGATAGAATGCCACTCCTTCCAGCAGAATGAATACTATCAGCCTGTTATGCTTCGCCAGAAATTGGAGCAGATTTCTCATTTGTCCCTTATCTCATCAGG
>CAZIRN010000294.1:0-2881 GCA_964541495.1 uncultured Rikenella sp.
TCAGGTATGCCAGGCTGTTTCTGCCGTCGTTTTTAAGATAGAATGCCACCACATCATGAATCAGAGCTTCGGCCTGGGGGTAATTACCGGTGTTATTGTACCATGCCGCGAGATTTGCCTTGTTTCTTATGGCGAGGTATTCAGCCTGCTTTCCGGAAAGATTTTTGTATATTTCTTCGGCCTGACGCAAATATTTCTCCTCCATTTTGATATACACCTCATCATTGTCAGAAAATCCGTTGTCGTGGTATATACCGGCGTAGGATTCAAGCATCATTGCGTATCTGGCAGAAGCGGGCCCGAAGAGCTGAATAATTCTTTTTTCCGTTTTCCTTATCTGTGCAAGGGCCTCTTCATAATTTCCTGCTTTACGGCATATCAGGGCAGCAGCTTCAAGGCAATCGATATAATCAGGGTCACTGGTTTTTCTGAGCGATTCTCTTGTGGCCGCTTCATTAAGTATAAAGTATTTTGCCTTATTGTATCTGCCAAGAAAATAGTTTGCCGTGGCGAGGTTTCTGAGAAGCCGGCAATACTGAAGATTTTTTTCCCCGTCTGTTCCCCGGGCTATGGCGGCCGATTCTTCTGCGAAATATAATGCAGAATCATATTTTTCAGAGGAAATATAATATTCATATCGCTTCACTGCATCTGCCCATTGCTGGGAAAACATCGCCAGGTTCTGAGATATTATTAAAATTACAGCTAAAACCGGTTTTCTGCCCATCTATACTTTAATTTTGAGATTGATAAAAATAATCAAAATGCTTTCTTATTTTTAAATCCTCATATTTAATATCCTTTTATGAAAAAGCTGATTGTTGTTATCTGTTTTCTGGCTCTGAATTTAGCCGGTCGGGCCCAGGATACTATTTTTGTAAAAAACGGTAAGGCTATTCCTGCTATTATTATTGAAAAGAACAAGGTTGAGATTAAATACAAAAAGCCCGGTCAACAGGAATCTGGTGCAATTTATTCCGTGTTTGTTAGTGATGTACTTAAAATAAAATACAGTGATGGTCTTGTGGCTGATTATACTTCTGAAGCTGGCCAGTCAGAGGCTGTAAGAGTGCGTCCTGTTGACCTGGCGGGCACCATGAAGGCAATTAGGTACAGCGTGGGTGTCAGCGGTGAGTATTTTAAAAGAGATCCATCGGATGACCTTCTTGATTTCTGGAGGTATAAAATCAATAACCTCAATGCGGCAATCTCGTCAAATCCGGTATCAATCCCTGTTAATCTTAAAGTTACTTTCATCCTTGGAAAATCAGCCCGCAACTGGTTGGGTGATGAGCTTCAGCTTATTCTGACGCCTGCTGATGCAATTTTTGCTTCGGCAAACAACGGCATAAATGAGATTAAACTCAAATCGTTTTATTATAATATTATTTTATTTTATGGTCATACCATAAACGATAAAAAAACCGTGTCAGCTATAATTGAGCCCGGGGTCGACCTTGCGTCCATGTCAGGATATATAAAGCTGAACGATATTAAATATGATATTAATGCAAATTTCGGAGCAGGATTTCATCTGGCCGCCGGAATCGATGTGATGGTTACAAAAAGACTTTTGGCATCTGCCCGTGCCGGCTACAGAACCTTGAGAATAAAAGAGAGTCATAAAGATGAAAGCAGTTCCACCGGATACAGTTATTTTTATGTTATACCCGGTGTTAATCAGGACCAGCTATCCGTAAAATGGAATGGGCCCTTTGCCACATTCGGACTCTCATGGTGTATGTATGGCAGAATCAAATTATAGTGTATCGGCCTCCCGTTCAGAATTTAACAACGAGGCCTATGCCGTTTCCTGTTATGGAAGGCATTACACTGACTGATAAAGGACCGGGCTGATTAATCCGTGAATTATAAAGTTCCACAGATTGCCTGATTTTGCTTTTTCCCGATGACGACAGTATTATTGAGGCCACAATAAGCGCCCCGTCCACCGCCAGAGCCGGAATCAGTATCTTCATTCTGTCAGATTGTTCTTCATAACGGTTTGCCGTGAGAGAGGAGACTGTACTTACAAGAATAATGCCAACCGGGCATGCGTTGCTCATTTTGCATAGCTTATAGCCATTTTCATACAGCTTAAGAGATTCCGGATCATCCTCCATAATATCTTTCACATTCCTCGGCGAGACCTTCATGCCATCCTTATATACATAACGGGCTTTTACCGTAAGCAAATCTGAACTTTTTCCTTCCGAAACATTTCCGGCATCAGCCTTCTGATTATCAGTTCCAGACTTTGCCTCTCTTGCCTTAATCGTTTCCCTGCTGTATTTTATATCCGATACAAGTTTCTTTTCAACACTATAGAGCGGTCCGTTCCTGTCGCCATACTCCCTGTACTTTACCATAACCGAATCCTCATTAATTATATTGGCCTTTATCTGCCTGCCGCTGTTCAGAATTATTATATCCTGAGCAGCCGATGGCTTTGCAATAAAAAAAGCAAAAAGCACAATTAAAAATTTCTGAAGTAATATTTTCCCCGGAAAATAACCTTCAGGCCCTGAAGCCAGCAACACAATTGATGTATTAGTATGCATAAAAAGAATTTTTTCGATTTTTATGCAAGAAAAGATAAAATGTTGGGATATGAAAAGAAAAATACATTTATTTTCTCGGTGACAGGAATGTTATTTTAAATTAAAAAACTTTGTGTTTTATCAATTTTTTTATATTTGCCGATTATCCTGGCAATTAAATTAAAATCAAATATCAATTAATATGAGAATAAAGGTTTTTTCAGGGATTTTATTAATTCCATTTTTCATCAACTTCAGTTCTTTGGTTTCTGCCCAGGAGCGAAATGATGTAATCAGGGCCTATAACGAAGGTGCCAAAAACATTCAGACGGATGTGCCGG
>CAZIRN010000295.1:0-2833 GCA_964541495.1 uncultured Rikenella sp.
GAAAAAAGAGCACAAGTTTTTCATAATCTTCAGGAACACCGAAAGACTGGATTCATTGATCACCGGACAAAAAGAGTCGAATTTTTCCGGAATATTTACAAAACTTGCAGGAAGTGCTGAATTTGATATCCTTGTAAAGGACAAAGGATACGTCATGGAAGGATTTGCTGAAAGCACCGACAGCACGAATACCTTATATAAATATAAATCTGGCTCTGCAGATACCCTTAATACTTTCAGACCTTTACCTGCAGGTGTTTCTTTGTTCGAGACAATTATTTTTTCTGAAAAAGAAATTGCAAACAAGTTATCGAAATGTATGCAATCCGATATAGCTTCCTCGCTCCTGCCATATATCAAAACAGAAATCTCCAGAGCAATAATCGAGCCGAATCAACCGGAGGATAAAAAAGGCAACCTGGTTATATTCTGCCTTAATAACAGAGATGCGGCCGAAAAAATAGTTTATGATAAATATTATTCATGTCTAAAGGAGAATAATCTTAAGGAAAAAAATTATGTAAAATATTTTCAACCAGACGATCAAACAAAAATCCCTGTTCTTATGATGCCTTTCATGAATACCGGGAATATTTTTTCAGGCAATTCAATCATTTCATGTAAGGATTCACTATTGGCATTCAGTGATAATTTTATGGTAACAGGAGATAGTTACGAGGCAGTAGAAAAATTTCTTTACAGCAATATCCTTAATCGTACTATCTCAAATGACGTTGACTTCCGTGAGTTTGAATCAACTCTGCCGAGCAAATCGAGTTACTTTTTTTATTTTTTACCTCACGCTATTCTCGACTTACTGTCGGTCAGTCTTAATGATACTATAGTTTCAACAATGAATGATAACTTAAACCTCCTTAAAAAGATAAAGTGCATAGGCTGCCAGCTATCTCCAAGCAATGGAATGGTTTATATTACTTTGTCGTTACGATATGTCGAAAATGTCACTGATAAAGCAGGAACGGAATGGGAAACAAAACTGGACGGGGCTGTTATAAACAAACCTTTCTTCTTTGTAAATCATAATACAGGGGCTACAGAAATTGTTGTTCAGGACGACCGGAATAACCTTTATCTTATAAATGCCGCAGGAAGAGTTCTCTGGAAAATACCTTTGAATGAAAGAATTAACGGTAACATATATATGATTGACTTCTACGGCAACAGAAAAAACCAGATATTTTTTTCAGGTAGCGAATATCTCTATATAATTGACAGAAACGGCAATTATGTTGAAAAATATCCAGTTAAGCTTCGCGTACCGGCATCAGGGCCTGCTTCAATTTTTGATTACGAAAACAACCACGATTACAGAATATTTGTTCCAGGTGACGACCGGATTATATATGTTTATGATAAGTATGGCCGTGTGGTTAAAGGGTGGAATCCTTTCAAAACCAATAATCCTGTCCGATCAGAAATAAAATTCTTCAGGGTTTCAGGTAAAGATTATATTGTGGTTGCAGATGAGAATTCTGTTTATTTCCTCGACAGAACCGGTAATAAAAGGCTCATGATAACAGAGCCTGTTATATGTGCAAGAGGATCGGAGATGAGGCTCGACAGAGGCACGGAAACCTCTCTGGTTTTTTCGGCTCCCGACGGAACAGTCCAGTTTGTCTCTTTTGACGGCAAAGTAAAAAAAATAACCTTGAACAGTTTCAGTGTTGACCATAAATTTGATTTTTTTGACATAGACGGCGACGGATATGGCGAATTTATTTTTATTGATAAAAGCAAATTGTATCTTTACGATCATGATAATACGGAATTATTTGTACGTGATTTTGGGAATGAAAATTTAATCGGACCAATAAATTTTATATTTTCTACTGTTAACAGAAAAATAGGAATTTACGATGCCTTTACAAAACATATTTTTCTTGTTGACAAAAGAGGCAATGATATGAAAGGATTCCCAATTAGTGGATATTCAAAATTTTCTGTGGGAAAATTTTCCGAAAAAGGAGGATTTCATTTAATTACAGGGGGAAGTGACAATTTTCTTTATAACTATAAGTTAAATATAATAGAAGATAATAATTAAAAAAATGATCAGGAAAATTGTTTTGACAGTCACAACCATGACAATATTTCTTATTCATGGCTGTATTAATGAGACATATAACCTCGACAAACTCTCAGACGAGGTGAAACTTTCTCCGGTTTTAGTTGTGCCTGCAATCAACAGTGAAATTACACTTTCCGATATTGTTAAACCAAGTGACACTGTAAAATATGACAACGATAATTTTATGAGAATCCTTTTTAAAGAGGATTCTTTATTCAATCTGAAACTCGAAGACTTTTACAACTTCTCGGATATGGCTTCCTTTGAGAAAGAATATGTATTCGGAGAAATTGAGATAAGCGATTTCCAAAGTACTGCAGCGGTAACATTAGACATTATAAGCCAACATTTTAGCTCCCCATTTAGGGAAACTTTTCGTTCACTCGATGACGGCAACATCCACAATTTCCCATCATTCCCGGAAACAAACATTGGAGAAATAACCTTTGGAACAATTTCAGATTTCGAGAATGTTTTGTTTACGTCGGGTCAGCTCGAAATAAGCGTGAAAAATAACCTGAACGCTCCACTAAATGATATTAAGATTCATCTTTACAACAGTGCCGGACATACCGAAATAGTGCCTGAAATAACTCTGCCGTCGGTAAGTCCCGGAAAAACCAAAACTGTTTCGGTCAGTCTGGCCGGAAAAACTGTGAAAAATTCTATTACAGCCGCAGTAATTTTTATAGGAAGTCCTGGAGCTACAAATGTAATAGTTGATTTGGACAAGACAGTCGAGTT
>CAZIRN010000296.1:0-2824 GCA_964541495.1 uncultured Rikenella sp.
TTGATTATGGTCATGATCGGATTTCAAATGGCAAAAATTTACGATCTGAAGCATTTTTTAATTTTAATCCGTAATGCAGGTAATATTATTTCTTTGATTTTTATAGTATTCACAATTCAAAGAGCTGGTTTTAATGCGTTTCTGTCTCCATATACCGAGGCTCGATTTATTGTAGGTAGCGGTTCGCCGGTATGTGTATTGAGTCTGATTTTGGGATTCTTTTCAGGTAAATTTGGGTTAGACATTTATAAAAACAGGTATGAACGCTGGATTGCAATAATCTTGAACTTAACGGCAATATATCTTTTTGCATCTCGAACCTATTGGGTGTTGCTCGTACTGTTTATTCTATTGTTCAGTTTAAAAACAATGAAAAAAGAGAACCTTCTTGTGATTTTGGGTTTGCTTTTATTTATATTCTCTGTAATTTCTATTTGGGTAAATTCACAAAGTGATCTGTCATTCGCAAACAGTCTGCTATTTAAATTAATTAACTCCTTAAATGAGATACGGATAAGAGAATTTAAGACTTTTGAGGAGATAAATACATACTTTAGGGGATATGAAGCATTTCGTAGTTGGGAGACTTACAGCAATGGAACTCTTCTCGAGCTAATTTTTGGAGGTGGATTTGGTCAGCTTGTAGATTTAAAGACAGAAATTCTTCTTGCAGGAAGTTACTGGAAAGCTGTTCCCTGGGTTCATAACGGCTTCTTTTTTATACTTGTTAAACAAGGTGCCTTAGGTTTAGTTTTTATAGTTTCGTTCTTCATATTTTTTATTAATGAAGGAATAAAAGATTTAAATTATTTCTCCAGGGATAAGCATTTCCGTGGTATTATGTTGATTTCAATAACACTTTCTCTGTTTATTACAAATTTTGTGGATTGCGGACTTTTTAATTTCGAAATGTCTATTTTATTAATCACATTAGGATTTCTAATTTCGCTAAAATTAAAATAAAAGGAAAATCATAACGGGCTGATGAAAGAAGGGGGAAAAAGATTAAGAGGTATTTGTAAATCAGATAATCATGCATTCCCATTGATTAGTATAATTACAATTGTTTATAACGGCCAGGATTCCATTGAGAAGACAATCGAAAGCGTAATTAACCAGACATATACAAATATTGAATATATTGTAATTGATGGTCACAGCACTGATAATACTTTATCAATAATCAGGAAGTATGATGAATATATTGATTATTGGAGAAGTGAACCTGATAAGGGAATATCCGATGCATTCAATAAAGGTTACAAACATTCAACAGGTAGTTATATTGCCTTCCTTAATTCCGGTGATTGGTATGAGCAAAATGGAATTAAAATGTTAACCGAACAAATTGACGAGGATTATTCAATCTATTGTGGTCATGTGAATTTATATTCACTTGACGGAGAAAAATTTTTAGAGACTTTTCGAAGCCGTCCATGGAGATTGCTTCAAACTATGAGAATTGCACATCCGGCTACACTGACTTCGAGAAAGGTGTTTGAAAAAATAGGACTTTTTTCTGAAGATTTTAAATATGCAATGGATTATGATTTCATTCTTAGAGCGTTTTTAAACGATTTTAAGATAAAAGTAGTGGATAACATTATTACCAACATGACAATCGGAGGTAATAGCAGCAATACAAGATGTGTTTTTAAAGAAGAATTGGTTATAAAAAACAAAAATATTGGCAGGAAAAAAAGGCACTTTATCTGGTATCTGTTAAATCTGCTTTTCCACAGGCAATATGTTTATGCAAAAAAAATAGTTACACTTTTTGCGAAAAAGTACTTATGATTTCTTTAGCAATGAGAAAAAAAATTATCTTCTTTCATACTCTTAACGACTTAAGTGGAAGCCCAAAGATTCTTTCAATTGTTATCAGGGGCATGATTGAAAGAGGTTATGAAGCTGAATTATACACTTCATACAGGAAAGATGGTTTTTTATCCGATATCAAAGGAGTAAAATACCATTACGTTTATTACAAATTTCACTATTTAAAACCATATACATTCTTACTTTTCGTAATTATTCAAATCAGATATTTCTTTGCCGCTTTAAGTTATTGGAATGATGATGAGGCGGTTTTTTATATAAATACTATTATGCCTTTTGGTGCCGCTCTTGGAGCTTCACTTATCAGGAAAGAAATAGTTTATCATGTTCATGAATACCCGGTTAAGAAGCATTTAATAAACAGAATTGCAATAAAAATTCTAACAAAAAAAGCCACCAGAGCTATTTTCGTATCAGATTATTTGTCAGGATGTTATAAGATGGCTGTTTCAAAGAAGAAAATTGTATATAATGGACTCCCTCCTGATTTCATTCGATTAGCCTGTAAACATGAAATCCTTTTTACGAAGAAAGCTGAAATACTAATGGTATCTTCCTTGAAGAAATATAAAGGTATTGATGTTTTTTTAGAACTTTCCAATCGCATTCCACAATACAATTTCACTCTTGTACTTAACACATCTTTGAAAGAAATAAAAAGGTACTTTGCAAATTCAAATATTCCGGAAAATCTTAAGCTCATTGAAGCAACTTCCGATTTGCATGTTTTTTATTCCAGAAGCCATTTGGTAATGAACCTGTCTATACCCAATTTGTGCGTAGAATCATTTGGCCTTACAGCTCTTGAAGCAATGTCCTATGGCATTCCCGTAATTGTTCCTCCGACAGGCGGCATTAGTGAACTTGTTGAAGACGGGTACAATGGATTTAAGATTGATTCGAGGGATACCGAGAATCTGGTAAATACAATCAGGTTCATCTTTTCGGATAAGGAAAATTACCTGAGAATGTCAGAAAACTGCAG
>CAZIRN010000297.1:0-2816 GCA_964541495.1 uncultured Rikenella sp.
ATTATTGTCGTTAAGGTTATCAATGCTAATCCATGTTCCTTGTTTTGCTGCTTCGGCAATCTTCGAATAATCCTTTTCGCCCGATGCATGCACCCAGATTAATGCGGAAGGATCAACTCCGTATTCTTTAAGTATTCCAATCTCCTGGAAAGCCGGCACGGCCGGACCAGTATGTGAGGCAATGATAAGACCGGTTTTCAAATGAGTCATTGCCGCAGCCTTTACAAGTTTAGAGTGGAAATCCGATAATGGACCTGGGTCAACAGATATTTTTATAAATCCAGGCTTTATTCCTGTTCCACCGATACCTTTCTCCCATTCCCCTGTCCATATTTCTGCCATCTGTTCGGGCGACAGTGACATAACAGATGAAGGGATATATCTATTATTGTTGGCACCATAAAATCCGGTATTGGCCAATATGTTCATACCAGTCGAGTCGGAAAGGGCACGGAGTATTTCAATATCTCTGCCCAGGTATTGAGGTGTGCACTCGACAAATGTTTTACACCCCAATTCTTTAACCGCACGGAGAAACGGCAGAGCCTTGTTTATCACTTCACTGCGATTGTATCTTCCGGGAGTAATACTGTCGGCATCAATAAAATCAACTAGAATATGTTCGTGCGTCAGCCAGACTCCTGTTTTATTTGCTTCAACAGGCCCTTTTACGGTCATAATATAATTTTCCTGCATCTTTCTGGTGCAACTTCCTATGAGAAGCAATATCAGAAAAAATTTAATAACTGTTTTCATTACATACAATTCAGATTTATACAATACAGTAAAAATATAATAATAATGTTTTATCATTATATAATTTTTGCATAATACCGTAGTAAATTAATCGCTTAACATTTTACTCAGGTAATTCTACATTTCCGTTAATTTTGCAACACTTAAGCTTTCAATAAGCGAATTCAGTGTTTCCTTGCTGGTTGCAATCAAAATCAATTTATCTTCCGGCATAATTTCAGTCTGACCATGCGGGATAATAAATTTCCCTCCCCTGTTAAGCAGTGCTATTCTGGCATTTTCCGGAAATTCGAGGTCAATAATTTTTTTCCCGTTTGCCGGCGAATTTTCTGACACTATGACTTCAGCCATAGCTGTATTAACAGGTTCTGAAAGAAGTATATCGGCAGGGGTTACAGGTTTTATTCTTGCGGGGAGTGCAACATGAAGCCATTTAGCCACTGACGGTATTGTAGCTCCTTGTAAAAGTACCGAGGTAAAAGAGATAAAGAAAACTATATTGAAAATAGTATCGGCCTTTTCAAGACCGGCCATAAAAGGGAAAGTAGCAAAGACTATCGAAGATGCTCCCCTTAGTCCCACCCAGGATATAAACAAGCGTTCCCTGTTTTTCATCCTGAAAGGTAAAAGGCACGAAAATACAGCGACTGGCCTGGCAACCAGAATCAGAAAAACCGAAATAAGAAATCCTATTCCTATAACCGGAACTATATGGCTTGGAAAGACAAGTAAGCCCAATAGTGTAAAAAGGATAATCTGCATAAGCCACGCAAGACCGTCGAACATTTTCATTATAGTCCTTTTATGTAAAAGTTCCTGGTTGCCTAAGTAGAGTGCACAGAGATATACGGCAAGGAATCCGTTTCCTTTAAGATAAGAAGTCGCTGAATATGTTAAAAGCATAAGAGTTATTGCAAGAGGAGGATAAAGCCCCTCATAATCAAGCTCGATTTTATTGATAATGAATTTTCCTGCAACACCGAAAAGAAGTCCTAATGCCCCGCCTATACAAAACTGCTGAAGGAACAGCGGAATAATTGACCATATATTACCTGCAGGATTTAAAATAAGGGAAATAAAAATAATAGTCAGTATGCTTGCCATTGGATCGTTGCTTCCGCTTTCAAATTCCAGCGTTGGCCTTAGATGCCCTTTAAGTGCAAGTTTTTTTGACCTTAGAATAGAAAATACAGCAGCAGAATCGGTTGATGAAACTATTGAACCCAATAGCAGCCCTTCATACAGAGTGAAATCAGTAACTAACCATACAAATATTCCGAGTATGACGGCGGTGATTAATACACCGAATATGGAAAGTAAAATTGAAGGGCCAACCACCGGCCTGACGTATGACCAGTCGGTTTCAAATCCGCCCGAAAACAGGATAAAATTCAGAGCGATGACGCCAACGAACTGAGCAATCTTTGGATTATCGAACTCAATACCTCCAATCCCTTCCGAACCGGCAAGCATACCCACAAAAAGAAACAAAACTGCTGTCGGAACTCCTATCCTGAATGAGGCCTTGCCTGCAAGAATACTAATGAAAAGAAGAATCGAAACAACTAATAATATTTTTTCAATTGATAAATCCATTTTATTAGTATCGTATTTAAATATAGGTAATTAATCTTCTTCCGGCAACCTAAATATATCACCATAAGAAAGAAAAAACCTTTTATTTCTTTATGCTTTTTTCCAGAGGAAATACAAGTTCCTGAACATTCCAGCCTTCAATCCTCAAAAACAGCTCGTTCCCCTTTATTTTCTCAGTCGGGCAGCCGACAGTCAAAAGGGTTGATTCCCCTGGCGCAAGCGTAAAATAATTTGCCGACCAGAACGATGGCGTTACTTCTTCATCGTCTGCCATAAGCCTCGGATTTATGAAAAATGCAATCTTATCCGACGGATTCGAGACTGTAATCGCCCACTTTATCTCATTTGCCGCACTGGATGAGCCTGTAACTCTGACAGCAATTTTTGTTTCAGCCATAGAGTTGAGGCTTGTGTAATCATTCGATGGTGAATGCCAGTAAACATTGTGTGATACAAGTCCTCCT
>CAZIRN010000298.1:0-2802 GCA_964541495.1 uncultured Rikenella sp.
CGGACTGCATTGTTTTTCATTCCGGGACAAAGGAACAGGATGGGAAGATTGTTACGAATGGTGGAAGAGTCCTTGCATTGAGCGCATACGGGCAAACACTTTATGATGCACTTCAGACTGCGTACAGGAACGCTTCCCTTATCTCATGGAAGGGAATTTATTACAGGACAGAAATAGGCTTTGATCTTCTCTGAAATGTTTTTAAAGCTCTTTAAAAGCATTGGACCTGGCGGAATTCTGCTAAATATTGTAATAGTTTCTTTACTCTGGATCGGCTCATTCATTCAGGAATGCCCGTCTGTTTTCTATTACGATGAAAATCCCATGCCATTGTATCAATTGTTGCTAAATATTGCCGGTAAACCGCATCAGGGAACTGCGTTTTCTTTTTTCTTCGTCCTCATTGTATCTTTTCTTATTATTAATCTTAATGATTCATTGTTTTTTATACCTGAAAGAACATATCTTCCTTCTCTTATTTATGGTTTTTTCAGTGCTTTTTTTGTCCAGTATCAGAAACTCAACCCGGTTATTCCGGCTTCACTCTTTTTGATTTATGCATTAAAACGTATCATGGACTCTTACCATAAAAAAGGGACTGCTTTCAGTTTTTTCGATGCATCATTGCTGATAGGCACCGGTAGCCTTTTTTATGCGAACCTTATCTGGTTTGGTGTTATAATTGTCATCGGAGTAATAATAATCAGAGGATATAATCTGAAAGAATTGATTCTTTCTGTTTCAGGGCTTGCTGTTCCGTTTATAATAACTGCCGGAATATTGTATTTGCTTTCAATAAAACCTGTTTCTGTTATAGAATCTTTATATGATAACCTGTTTCGGAAAATGCCGGATTATGGTTTTTCATCTGTAGAGATTATTGCAATGATTATTGCTGGCTTTTCTGTTGTGACAGGGATATTTTTTCTCTTACAAAACATAAGAGGAATGAAAATCAAGTCGAGAGAAATTTTTATACTGCTGATCTGGGTTTTTATTATTTCAGTCATACTTTTCTTATTTTCACCATGTGCTTCAGCTGAACTGATTTACATTGCAGCAATTCCTGCTGTGTATTTTATATCATATTTTCTGATTTACAATAAAACGAAAGCAATAAAAGAATTTGTAATTGCAGCATTATTTTTATCTGCCGCATCAATTCAGATCTTACGGTATTTTTGAATTTGAAACGAAGCTATTTTATCAGCGATACCACTCCTACTCCGAGGCCTTGCTGAAAATCCCTGAAATCGAAAAAGAGTTTATATGTACCTGTTTTATTACAGACGAATTCGACAGAAGAATATGTTTTGCCTGTTTTGGGATCGAATGACTGCAAAACGGTTCTGCCTGTATCGTCAATAAGTTTCATAATCAGTTCTCCCTGTGAATTTTCAGCATTGCATAATGTAAATTTGTATTTCATGTTTTTACTGAGTGCGAAGACCTGTTTATATCTGAATTCATTCTGCGATTCCGATTTGCCCAGTTGAACGCGAAAATCCTTAAGATAAGTAGTGTTGGAACCTGCATTCATAACACATTTGCCTGTAAGAGGATCGTTTGCCTGACCTTTTAGAAATTCAAGCAGAAAAAATGAACACAAAAATATAGTCAGCAGTTTTTTCATGCTAATTATTTGATATAAATCGGTTTCTGATTTTTTCCGTAGTACTGATAATTGCTTTGAGTTGTTCATCAGTCATTTCAACTCTGCTCCGGTCGGTCTGTACCACAATCAATGAACCATCTTTTTCAACCGTACGTGGTTCGCCAATAGTATATGTTATTTTTACTCCCCTGTAAATATCCTTTAGCTGCTTCATGTCGCTGCACAAATCTGAATATTCTTTTCCCAGGTTACAATAAGGAGCTAAAAGCATGATAAGGTCGTTAAGAATAACTTTTTGTTCACCTACTCTGTTGTGGAGCAGAGTGTCGGAGTATTGCTTCAGTACCTGCGTGGCAATGTACTGACCTTCAATCCATACTCCTGTAATCATAAGTGCAGAAAGTTGTCCTCTCCCTTTTTCTCTAAGAAACTTATCAATCTGATTATATGAATTGAGAGAAAGATAAAGAAGAGAGTCGAGGTTTGTCCTGTTAAGAGATAATCTTCTAAGCGCATCAAAATCAAAAAATTGACCTACATTTATATCTTCAGCTAGTTTCTTGATTGAAGATAGAATATCTATAGAATTACCTGTTTTCTCGTACATATTCAGGTATCCAAGATCAGCGCCAAGAATGCCGAGCATTATTGCTTTTTTAAAGCTTGTATTTTGACGCGAAGCGTCTATAGAAGAAGCAAGAAAACTTGTAGTGAATGGAACTGACATTCGCTGGAGAATATCCGCAATTTCAACAGGAGAAGTAATATTTCTCGATATATCATCTATTGCTTCTTCGCTAAGCTGTTCAGATTGAAACAAAGGAACTGAATCCTCAGCGGGAAAAACAAATTGTGAATTTTTTACTGAAGGAGAACTGCAACCGCAATAAAGAATCGCAAGGCTCAAGACAATCATTAGTGAAAGATCCTTCATATTTAAGTGGATTTCAACTATACAAAAATAATAAAATTAACATAGCAGGAATATTATTTCGATTTATTAAATCTTAATTTCTCAATGTAATTTACCAGTTTTCCGAAAACTTCGAAATAAAGAGTTATATAAAAAATAATTGTACTTACCAGAATAAGAGCAATGTTAAATTCAAAAGTATCATACATCCTTCCAAAGAAATATTTTGAAGGTGCAAAAAAATGTGTTCTGAATGAAAGAGGGCCTTTCTTTT
>CAZIRN010000299.1:0-2799 GCA_964541495.1 uncultured Rikenella sp.
AGGGTAACAGTCTTGTTCATCAGTGGACTTCAGGTTCCTCAGAGGCCGGAAGCCGTAGAAAACTGATTGTCGGAACATCAATACCCCCATGCGGCTATCGTCAGCTTCGTATAAAAGAGGGAAATCCGGCCCCTTTCAAAAACATAGTGAAAGTTGAAGGAAACGAGATGGAAAATGAATATTTGAGGATAAAGGTTTCAGAATCAGGCAAAATAGGTATTTATGACAGGGAAAATGGAATCGAAGTCTTTACCGGAGGCTCAACAGGTTGTAAAGCGGTTGTTATTGATGATCCCAGCGATACATGGAGTCATGATATAAAATCTTTTACAAACGAAATCGGAGAATTTGGCAAGGCATTAATCAAAGTTATCGAAACAGGCCCGCTAAGGGCAATAATCAGAGCTATAAGTAATTTTGGAAGTTCCACACTCACTATTGACTGGATTTTGTATGCGGGTTCACGTCAGCTCGAGGCAAATGTCACACTCGACTGGCATGAACATCTCAAAATGCTCAAATTCTCATTTCCTGTTGATGTCGCCGAACCAACGGCCACTTTTGAAATACCTTACGGGCATATTGTTCGTGAAACAAACGGCAATGAAGATCCGGGCCAGAGGTGGATTGACCTCACAGGCAGAAAAAATGGGAACAATTATGGTCTGACAGTTTTAAACGATGCAAAATACGGTTACAGTGTTTCGGGAAATGATATGAGAATTTCAGTGACACGATCTGCTGTCTATGCCCATCATCAGCCGAAAAAACTCGAGCCCGGAAAAGAATATATCTGGATGGATCAGGGGATACAGACTTTCAGAATGCTGCTTGTGCCCCATAAAGGCCGATGGCAGGAAAACAATATTATCAGGATTGCCGAAGAATTCAGCTCCTTGCCGTTGATAATCTATCAGGGCATTCACCAGGGTACGATGCCCAAGTCAGATTCGTTCATCTCGATTGATGCAGCAAATATTATTATAAAGGTAATAAAAAAATCGGAAAAAAGCAATGATATTATTATCCGCATGATCGAAAGTCTGGGAATTAAGTCGGAGGCAAACCTTAAGGCACCATTTATCAATTTTGAATGGAGTGGAAATTTTCGCCCGTTCGAGATAAAAACGTTGCGGATAAACAGAAAAACCGGCGAAGTAAAGGAGGTTAACCTGCTCGAGGAATAACAGGCCGTGCCCACGGCACTCAATAAAATATGTGAATAACGTATCCCTTTATTTTTTTATTTTAGCCTGACAGATTGGATATTCAAACACTATTATTAAATCATAAGCGGACACAAGAGGATAAATAATGAAAATAGCATTTACTGCCGATTTACATCTTAAGACCTCAGGAGAGACGCCAGAAAGATATAATGCGCTGGAATTTATTCTAAACGAACTTAACGATAGAAAAATCAATCAACTGATAATCGCAGGCGATACTTTCGACCGCGAATCATATAGTTATAAAGACTTTAATTCCTTCTGTACAAAATTCAATCATATTCAAATTACTTTGATTCCCGGTAATCACGATACTGAAATTGACAAAAGATTCTTTCCAGCCGGCAACATTGATGTAATAAATAAATCAGGAACAAAAGTCTTTGATGGTACTCCGTTTCTTCTCATCCCTTATGATGCGACAAGGACAATGGATGAATCTATTGCAGAGTTCTTTCATGACAATCCAATTCCTGAAAAGTGGATTTTAACAGCACACGGCGATTACTGCTCATCCGGGAGAACAGCCAACCCTTATGAACCCGGAGTCTATATGCCGCTTTCAGTTACGGCAATAACCAAATATAATCCGCTGAGAATAATCCTTGGCCACATTCACAAACCTATGGAGTCGGGCAGGGTAATATATCCAGGCTCACCATGCGGCCTCGAAATTAATGAGACCGGTAAAAGGAGATTCCTGATTTATGATACTGTAAATAACTCCTTTGAATCAATATCCATCAATACAGGTACGATCTTCATGAAAGAAACACTTATGACTTTTCCCGTTGAAAACGAAACAGAAATCATAAATAATTCGATTGACAGAATGATTTCAAACTGGAACCTGACTCCCGACGAACAAAAACGCGTCAGACTAAGACTTTGCATTAACGGTTTCTCGAATGACCTGACAAAACTTAGAGACTCAATAACTCAATACATCGAACAAAAGGGAATCAGTTTTAATGATGTTGGCGGCCCTGATTTATCAGAAACAAAAGTCGTTCAAACTATGGAAGAAGAAAGAATAATTCTTCTTGAAAAAGTGAGAGAAAAAATAAAAGCACTGACTTCAAATACTTCTAAAGAAAAGCTACTGGAAAAAGTTATGGAGTTCATTTTTATTGATAAGAAATGAGTATCAGGATAAAACAAATAACAGCGGAAGACTGCGGACCTGTGAAAAGATTCAGCCATGAATTCGGTGATTTGAATCTTATTTACAGCAGAAATGAAGGGGGAAAATCGTTCCTTACAGAATTTATCATCCATTGTCTGTTCAGAAATAAAAATCCATGGGGTTACCTTCGTGAAACTGGCAAAGGCAAGGTTACTATTACCGGACTTAGTGATAAACCTGTTGATTTCAAGCCCGATAAAGGCACAAAGATGGAAGATTATCTGGAAAAAGATAACCGTGGACTTCCTCCTTCTCTCGTAAATCTGCTTGTAATAAAAGAAGGTGAAACGGAAATTGTTAAAATTGAGGATGGCATTGACAAATCAATAATAAAAGACCTCCTTTCTTATCGTAAAGTGCTGGATGCTATTGATAATAAAATCC
>CAZIRN010000300.1:0-2796 GCA_964541495.1 uncultured Rikenella sp.
AATGATACTTCAGGTTCATGACGAATTGATTTTTGAAGTTTTGCCTGAAGAACTCGAAGTGCTTAAAAATATTGTCGTAACAGAAATGTCGGGAGCAGCTTCATTGAAAGTCCCTCTTAAGGTTGA
Source organism: uncultured Rikenella sp. (assembly GCA_964541495.1). GTDB lineage: Bacteria > Bacteroidota > Bacteroidia > Bacteroidales > VadinHA17 > LD21. The sequence goes on from CAZIRN010000300.1 coordinate 127, forward strand.
CCTTGGTATAGGAAATAACTGGCTTGAAGCCCATTAGGGATAATAAAGTTTATATATGCCTGCCTTAGAGTTTTAGTTTGGTTTTCCGCGTAGTATTGACCTGTAAAGTGATTTATCGGCAAGTATGCCGACAGCCCTTTTCACCTCTTCATCATATTTTATTGACCATTGAATGGCTCCTTCCTCATAGAAGTATCTTCTTATTATTTCATCAGCCAGGATTTCAGTTATTTCATTTTTAAAATTCAGAAGATCTTTATTGAGATTATGAGTGATCTCTTTTTGCAGTAAATTGAAGAGTTCCTTATTAGTATCATAATATTTTTCCTTTTGGGCATTTTCGACCAGTTCGGAAAATGAATTTTCTGTAAATGTCCGGTAATTAAATCCCCTGTTATCGAGGAATGATATAAATTCATTGTAATCCTCATCAGTCAGGGAGAACTGATCGATACTTTTAATATCCGGATGTGACCAGTAATATTTTGTAGCAAAGTCAAAAATATAATTTCGGATATATAATTCTGATGCCAACAGGCTAAGGGACTCAGGAAGCATCTCAATATCGGGAGTAATGCCACCGCCGTCTTTAACAGGTCTTCCGTTGTGTGTTTTAAAAGTCTTAATAAGAGAATCAGGTATATATGCCACGCTGCCGTCATTGTTCCGGTGTTCAAAATCAATAGCCTGAATGCATCTGCCGCTTGGGATATAGTACTTGGCGGTGGTTACTTTAAGGCTCGAATTATAACTCAGCGGGCGGGTAATCTGTACAAGTCCTTTTCCGAAAGAACGCTGGCCAACTATTACGCCCCTGTCGAGGTCCTGAATGGCTCCGGCAACTATTTCAGAAGCTGATGCCGATGATTTGTTTATCATTACGACAAGAGGTATTTTTTCATCTATGGCCTTACCTTTGGTTTTATAAACGGCATCGAACTGTTTGACTTTGCCTTTTGTGCTTACAACTTCAGTTCCACCGTCTACAAAAAGATTAACGACTTCGATGGCTTCATTCATTATGCCTCCGGGATTAGATCTCAAATCAAGAATTATTCCTTCAGGATTATTTTGTTTAATAGATATTAAAGCTTTTTTAACATCTTCATTACAGTTTTGTGTAAAATTGGTAAATCTGATATAACCTGTTTTTGGATCAATCATCCCATAATATGGAACAGGCGGCAGACTTATCCTTTCTCTTGTCATGTTGAATTCGGTTTGCATGCCGTTTCTTTCAATAGTCACTTTAATTATTGTGCCCGGGTCGCCTTTTAATTTTTCGCTTACTTTATCAATCGGTTGACCTTTCAAAAGCTGGTCATCAACTTTTAAGATAATGTCGCCTGCCTTTATTCCGGCGAGGTCGGCGGGAAAACCTTTATATACTTCAGTAACAGTTGCATAATCGCCATTACTGCGGACAAGGCATCCAATTCCTCCATATTTCCCTGTAGTCATTAAGTCAAGTTCCTTTATTTCCGACTCGGAATAATAGGTTGTATAAGGATCTAGAATTTTAAGCATTCCGTCAATTGCTGACCTGATAACCTTTTCAGGGTCGAATTCGTCAACATAAAAAGTATTGAGTTCACGAACAAGAGAAAAGAAAATATCAAGGCTTTTACCAAGTTTGAAATCTCTCGATTCCTGATTAATAAAGAATGCTGTGCTGATAATTGCAAGTACAATAGCCAGAAGGATAATGGGAACTCTTTTCTTTCCTTTTGTTTTATTCATATTATTGGGTAATGATTTAATGAAAAGCGAAAATAAGAAGAAATTGTTGCAATGAGGAATTTCATGAAGGAAATTAAGACAATTTTAACATTTGCGGAGTTGATTCCCTGCAGAAGTTATAAGGATTTTTATCATCCTGTTAATAGCTTCGTATATAACCGGATATTCTGCTATCTGTTTGTCCTTATAGATAATTATAAAAATAATGCTCGCGTTTGCCGATTTCAGATAATCGTAAAGAAGATGCTTTTGTTTACGGTAGGCTTCTCTTATTCTTCTTTTAATGATGTTTCTTGTGACTGCCGATTTGAAACTTTTTTTTGAAACGCTTATGGCAACCTGTGCGGGATAGGGCAGTTTTGTTTCGCTGAAACTCCATATAATCCGGAAAGGATGACAATAGAACGACTTTCCATTTTCAAATAGAGAAGAGATAGCTTTTTTACTACTTAGTCTTTCCGGCTTTTTGAATGTTTCAGATAATTCGTTCATTTTCCGGTCAGGAATCAGATAAGTCAGGAATATTGGTTCATATTTCAGAAATGACCTTGCGCTCCTAGAGAATTTATTTATTGCTATTGTTTTTGTTGAATTCTTTAAGGTATTCATCCAGCGCCATAGTCATTGAGGGAGCCTTAGGGTTTGGAGCCTGTATGTCGAGACGAAGCCCTTCCTGTTCAACAGCCTGAGCAGTAGTGGGACCAAAAGCAGCAATCTTGATGTCTCCCTGAATAAATTCAGGAAAATTCTCACGCAACGATTTAATACCTGCAGGACTGTAAAAGACAATTATATCATAATCAAGGTCTTTTATGCTTGAAAAATGATTGCTTATAGTTTTATAAAGAATACCTATAGTATGCCTGATATTGTTCTTTTTAAGTAATTCAGGAATTTCAGCATTGTGAGGTTCAGGAAGAGGCACGAAAT
>CAZIRN010000301.1:0-2789 GCA_964541495.1 uncultured Rikenella sp.
TTTCCCCTGTGGAAGGCAGCACCTGCATAAGACCGTATGCGCCGGCCAGTGAAATGGCGTCGTGTCTGAATCTCGATTCCTGGTATATCAGCGAGGCAAGAAGCCGCCAATCCCACTTTAACGAATCGCTGTAAATCTTTATGTATTTATCCCAGGGTGATATTTTCCCTGTATTAAGCGTATAGAAGTCGCTTCTAAAAATCCTCACCAGTTCCCCATTCGTAAAATATTTCGAGTAGAGAATCGAATAAAGCTGGTTTTCTTTAATCACCGTCAGCCATTCATTAAAAGCTGTTAAAAGCTTTTCGGAACCATTTTTTCTGACGCCCCATGCAAGATCACATGGAGTATCTATAGCTGTTGCAACATCAATTATCGGATAATATTCCGAATTAACCAGCGCAATATTTTCATCGCACACAGCATAATCAATTTCTCTTCTGGCAACAAGTGATATTATTTTCTCCGTCTCGAAGGGAACTTCAATGATTTCGATTCTGCCTCCATAGTTTTCCGAAAGTTTATGTATCTCTTTTGATGCATTCGAGTCAGTTTGAACATAAACCGTTTTTCCTGTAAGAAGTTCAGGATTTCTAATCAAAGAATTTTCGATTTCCCCGTAACCCATGGAGCTCCATCTGTTCGGTTTCCTCTGTATAAGAACCTGCCTCGAAATGCTTACAGGCGAAGTAAACCTCACCTGATTATCCCAGTCATTGTTTACTGCCAAACTGGCTGCCAGAATGTCGGCTTCCCCTGTATTCAAAAGTTCAATAGACTCATTAATATCATTACAGGGAATAATTTCAACGTCAACTCCAATATATGACGAAAAGGATTTCAGAAGTTCATAATGAAACCCCATTGGCGTACCATGGTAAATGAAATAATTTGTGGAGTTGAAATCGGTAACTGCAACTATTTTACCTTTCATCCTGAGGTCATCCAGGTCGGAAACATACTCCGGTGCGTCATTTTTGTCTGCATGGCGATTATCACACGAAACAATCAATAGAAGAACCGGGACAACTAAAACCTTTATTCTTATCAATGTACCCTTTGTTAATTAAACCCAAAATTGAGGGTGCAAAGATAATGATTTTTTTAATCATAAAATGTCCAGGCGATACCATACCTGAAAGTCATTGCATACATAGGATATCCCGGAACCAGAAAATAGTTATAACCTGTAAAACCTGAATTGAAATGATCCAGCATGAGAAATATTCTTGTGCGCCTTATTTTTAAATTGACGAAGGCATTGAGGAAAGGATAATTCCCTACAAGTTTGTCGGCTTGCCGGAAGAAAGCACCTGTAGAAGGATTATAATTATAGGCGTAATACGAAGTATGGTAAAACATGTCAACACCAAGCTGTGTATTTAGATTTCCACCTGTAGCAGGAAATTGAAAATTATGTTCGAAATAAGCAGCAATTTTCAGAGAAGCAAACGGCAGGTCGAGGATATCACGGTTGCTTGTTTTCTGTAAAAGAACCTGGCTCGACAGATGAAATTTCCAGACGGAGAAGTCTTTTCCGAGAAATGCTGAAGCAACTGATAGTCCTCCATGGTGCTGAGATGGAAGTGTGTCCGGACCAAAATCAGTATAATTATCTATTATACCATAATCGAACCTTGCATAAAATCTTCTCCGTGGATAGTCGAACTTTGTGCCTCCTTCCATTCTGAATTCTTTAAGAAAATCATTATTCCAGACAAAATGGTTACTCCCCCATCTGTAATACCAGACGGAAGGCTTGATGGATGAAACAGAGCCGTAAATATCCCATGAAATTGATTTATCTTTTTCTCCGAATATTTTCGTGATGTTTGCTCCAACATTGAAGTCGCCTGCTCTGAACCCTGTGAGATATAATTCTCCTGTTGCTTTCCACCTGAATTTCTTGCCGATATCGTTGAACAACAGTCCCTTCAGAACGTTGTTGCTTTCATGCCATACGGCAGTGTCGGAAGGAGGAGAGTAAGATGATGGAATAATCTGGCTGTACCTGAGAATTTCATTTGTGATTCCTCCTCCTCCTCCCAGCCTGAATTTACGGCTTGGGTCAGTAGTAAAATCAAAACGAAGTGTATTTTTTACACTTTTTTCCGAGAGTGAATCGAATGTTGCAGTGTTGCTGATAAAAGCAGTATCGTAAAATCCTGATGACGGATTATCGTCGGAATATGACCTCCTCGACTTCTCCCATATAAAAATATGAGAGAAAGTACCGTTCAATCCTGCATTTCCTTTAGTGGCTACTTTCAGAGAATCGTTTTGTTGTTTTCTGCCTCCGACAGTAAGTCGCTGAACGAGAAGAATGCTATTGTTTTTCAATACACTTTTTGCTTTGTTCAGGGATCCAAGCTTAACTTCCACGTCGCGTGTGGCAAAAGTTTTAAGTTGGCCTTCATCTACAATTCCTCCGTTTTCAGAATTTTCGATATTGTTTATTCCTGCCGAGAAATAAAGCCTGTATTTTTCGCCTCTATAGGATGTATGAAAAGTAAACGCCTCATCGTTAGTTTTCTGGTAATTATATTGGCCACGACTATTTACTATGTCGTAAACAAGTCCGAAATTAAGAAACCTGTTTATATTCTGTGTATGCCTGATACGAAAAGTCTGATCTGCTGTTTCCCGTGCTCCGGCATAGGTAAAAACCGCTTCTGTAAAAGGAACTTTTGTATCCATGAATATCGGATTAGAAGCGAGATGCATATAAGGATAGTAGAACCGGTAAAGGAACATGTCAGGGTTGGTAATTCTGTCGAAGAAGTTAATCT
>CAZIRN010000302.1:0-2783 GCA_964541495.1 uncultured Rikenella sp.
TGTTGTAAAAAGATTTTAATAAACTTGAAGTTGACACATAATTATTATTGACCAGATACCTGTCTTTAATAACCAGTGGCACTAACTGTTCAAGTATTTCGCCCATGTTTTTTAATTTTTCATATACTTCTTCATCAAGTTTATTTTTTTCACCATAGGTTGGAATACCTAAATCCTCTGTTTTATAACCATCTTTTGTTGGTATGGCAATATTTCTGTAAAGTCTTCTTATTGATTCTGAAACTAAATTTTCACTCTTTCTTAACTCATTTTTAATTTCTTTTTTCTGGTCATCAGTAAGGGTTAACGTTTTATCATTTTCTATTCCTTCATAAGCCTTCATTTTTTTTAATGAATTTATAAAGCCAGTACGCTCATTTTCCATTGGAAGCAGAAAGAGCATTGTATTGCAATTTACACGAGGATTTGACCCTTTGTTTTTTATCAAATCTTCGATCACTTCTTTTTTTTCTCTATGAAGTATTATCAGTTTTAATTCTTCTGTATCAGGAATATTGCTTGAATTTTCCTCCCAGATGAATGTTTTAAACAAATTTCCCTGCAGGTTCTTTTTCAACAGTTCTCTCTCAAGCTCAATTATATCATTATCTTTAACATTTTCCATTTTTGTTAAAACAATCCTGTTCAGGTTGGGTTGGTTAGCAAAGAAATATTTATCGGATTGATGCTGGAAATAAAAAAGCTTTCCTTTTAATTGTTCAACCGCTTCAGCCACCACACTGGCAGGATTGTTTAACGTCATTGCACCTCGCTTAACTTCGGATAATGTCGCTCCTTTTTCGACGCCTCCGGAAAATGAATACATAAAAATAGTGGTTGCAGCACGGGTTGCAATCTTTAATCCCTTGTACGCATCTCCCAATCCGTTATCCACCTTTTTACTGCCCGCATCATTGCCGGTAATATCCTGTGCAATAACACTATTGAATTCAGTGCCTATATGTTTTAGCAATTCCTGCCTTATTTCCTGGTTACTTAAATTAAAATCTGCTAAAGTTATGTATGGAATATTTGAATTTCTCTGATCAAAAATAACCAGCGAAAGTAGTCTTAATACACCTCTTGTTCTCTGGAAATTTGGGAAGCTGCCCCATCTGTGGTACAGTATATCAATAACTTCGGGCATAAAAGGATAGGAGGTTAAGAACCGGTTGCGATATTCTGTTGGTTCTATGCCTTGTGGAAGAATTCCTTCTTTTTCTGCAATGTTCATAAAAGAATTGACAATATTTTTTGTTTCATTGGCATTTACTGAACTGAAAAGCCTTTGACGTATAACCTGGGCTATTTCCCATTCCTGAACCGGAGTGTAGATTTTCTCCATTCTGCCAACTACTTTTTGAAGCTGGGTAAAGAATTTTTCAGCTGACTCATCGTAATGTTCAATAATGCTTGCCGGAAGAGTTACCACAAGGGATACCTTTTCTAGAACAGATACTGTTTCAGTTAATTCCTGCATAAAGGCCATCGTCTGAGAGGCAAGGTTGCTATTCTCAACTTTTACACCTGCAGCTTTTGTGACATATTCCAGTACCTCATCCATTAAAATCACTGCAGGTTGATATTTTTCGAGCAGTTTCTTCAACTTTGTTTTACCGGGGGAGGTTAAACCCGTAAGTGTTTCATTTTTACCTGTTAGCTGTTTTTCGAGAAGTGCCCATAAAGTTTCTTTAGCTTCAAGGTTTGTACCTACAATAACAGCGATTTTTGCCTTCCATTCGTGAGCTTTATGCATCATGGCAATAAGTGAATGGGTTTTACCTCCACCGAAGGGTGTCTGAATTTGTATAACAGGATCACCACCTTTGCCTTCTATTCTTTTTTGAATAATTGTCAGCAGGTTCTGAAGACCTTCAGTCATATAAGTTTTCTGAAAAAATGTTCCTGCATCTTTATATTCTGCAGGGCCGCGATTCTGGTAAGCTTCCCAGAGATCTGCGGCAAAAATATCCATGGTTAATCGCCCCTCAAGAATATCTTTATGAGGGATGGCTATGGTGTGAAATGCTTTCATAAGTCTAGCTTCTGTTGTGTTGGTTTTATATATGTAATTTCTTTTTGTAATCTTTCTCTTCCTGCCAGAAAACCATCTAGCAGTTTTTTCTCTTTGCTGTCAGGTGCCAGAGTTTCAGAAATTGCCTGAGCCACACGGTAAAATGCCTCACTTTTTCCGAAACCACTTTCCTGCAGTCGTTTAATCATAATTTCACGTTTGCTTTTTTCCCACAGTAAGAGCACATGATGTAAAACATCAATTAATTCATTTGAGTCTTCTAATTCTTCTGTTTTTCTTTCCTGCGGACCAGCAAGCTTCACAAACTCTTTTTCCTTGCGTATGCATGTATTTCTGTTCCAGTATTCTGTAAGATCAATACCACAGCTTGTTGCAAGTTTTCTTGCTTCATCAAATTGGACGCGTGCTTCACCGTATTCCCATCTGTAGAGCACATAAAAACGGGTAAGCTCGTTTATTTCTCCTGCAAAGCCATTATGTAAGATTTTATGCACTGCGTAATCTGTGGCAATTTTGCGGATGTCTTCGAGCATACTATCTGCACGGATAATGTTACCGCTGTAATCCATTATTTTCTCATATTTACCAAATACCTCTATGCCGGCTCCTATAGCCGCAATGAAAAAGTCAGCTCCACCAATACCTTCGGCCCAGAGACGGTCGAGTTTTTCATTTAAATAATTTTTTAATTCCTCTTTTACTTCATTGTAAAAGCCAGTAGATTTTCGCTCCATTTTGCGGGCAACTA
>CAZIRN010000303.1:0-2780 GCA_964541495.1 uncultured Rikenella sp.
CAACGGTCATAGCGACATACATGAAAGTAATCTAATGTTTCAAAGGAGGGTTCGCGAAATGTATCTCAATGTTGCAAAAAAAGATCCGTCACTTGCAGTCATAAACTGTGCCGATTCGAACGGACTAATGCTGCCTCCCGAAAGAATATTCATAATGATTACAGAATTGCTGAAAGAAAAAGAATTGATATGAGATCAAAAGCTTTAAGGTTTCTATTGAGGATAATTACCGGTGCTGTTTTTGTTTTCTCCGGAACCGTAAAAGCTATTGATCCGATGGGCTCAGCTTTTAAATTCTCGGATTATTTCTCGGCATTCGGCTTTGATTTTCTTCAGCCTTTAAGCCTTCCTCTTTCCATTATTCTATCCATCATTCTATGCCTTGCTGAGTTTATTTCGGGCTTTGCAGTCTTGTCCGGAATAAGATACAGGGAAGGACTGTTTGGCATCCTGATTCTGATGGCTATCTTTACTCCTCTTACACTTGTGCTTGCAATTTTCAACCCTGTAACAGACTGCGGTTGTTTCGGCGATGCCATCAAACTTACCAACTGGCAAACATTCGGAAAAAATATTTTGCTTTCTGCTTTCATCCTGATACTTTTCTTTGACAGGAACAAACCTTATGGTTATTTAATCAATACGCCAACCAGAGGATGGCTTACAATAACTGCCATATCTTTCATTTTTCTTGGATTCACTTTTTACAATCTTATCTATCTCCCTGTAATTGATTTTCTTCCTTATAAAACCGGAAATAATTTAAAAGAGCTTATGACTATTCCTGAAGGAGCACCTGCTCCGGTTTTCAAAACAACTTTCATATATGAAAAAAATGGAATAAGGAAAGAGTTTTCTCTTGATGACTACCCTGCAAACGACACAACATGGAAATTCATTGATCAGAATTCGGTTATGATAAAAAAAGGATATGAGCCCCCGGTTCACGACTTTACAATAATAACAACCGAAGGCCATGATATAACCGATTCGGTTTTGAATAACCAGGGATATACTTTGCTCATGATATCACGAAAACTCGAGCAGGCAAAAGCCGGAAGAATAGAAAAAGGATTCGAAACTGGCAGAAAATGTATTACTAACGGAATAGATTTTTATATACTTACATCATCAGAGACAGAAAAAATAAAAAAATATGAAAACGGCCTTAAATTCTGCCTTGCCGATGAAACAACACTCAAGACAATGGTGAGAAATAACCCCGGATATATAATGCTGAAAAATGGAGTAATTACCGGAAAATGGTCGTGGGCAAATCTTCCCGATGATATTGAAAAATTAATAAAACCAAAATAATCAATTATTATTCACTAACTTAAAATAATTATGAGAAAAAAAGTTGTAGCCGGTAACTGGAAGATGAATATGGATTTGAATCCAGGATTAGAACTTGCAACCGGAATAAAAAATTATTTTCAAAATAAACAAACTAAAGCTCAGGTTGTGTTATGCACCCCTTTTATTCATCTTGCCCCGCTGAAGGAAATATTGCAGGGCAGTAAAATTGGATGGGGAGCACAGAATTGTCATTCTGAACCGTCTGGTGCATTTACAGGAGAGATATCATGTGCAATGATAAAAAGCACCGGAGCCGGATATGTCATTATCGGACATTCGGAACGGAGAACATATTTCAAAGAAGATGATGCATTTCTGAACAAAAAGGTAAAACTCGCAATATCTACAGGCTTAAAAGTAATTTTTTGCTGCGGTGAAGTTCTTTCTGAACGCAAATCGGAAATTCATTTCGATGTTGTAAAGAATCAACTCGAAAAGGGTATTTTCAATCTTTCAAAAGAAGAAATGAAGAATTTAATTATAGCTTATGAACCTGTATGGGCTATTGGCACAGGGCTCACCGCCACGCCTGAGCAGGCACAGGAAATGCACAGCTACATAAGGAAATTAATAGCCGAAAAATACAGCAATGATTTTGCCGAAGAGACAACGATTCTTTATGGCGGAAGCTGCAAAGCTTCAAATGCTGCGGAATTGTTCGATATGCCAGATGTTGATGGAGGGCTAATAGGGGGCGCTTCATTGAAAAAAGAAGAGTTTTGTGCAATAGTCGAAGCAGTCCATTAATTGGATATTTCAATTATCAATTATAAATTTCCTATTCTATATCTAATTTCATTGAGAATAACGTTTATAATATTTGATATATATCTAATTCCGTATTCAACAAAGCATTGACTGATGTCGAAAAAGGTTGTCATAACTTTAATAATCTTTCTTACTGCTGGTAATACTCTTTTCCCGCAGGTCCGAAAGAGTTTTTCCGGTGAAAAGGAAAAATTCAAAGAAGAGTTGACTGCGTACATGGGGCCTAACCTGAATGCCGAACAACTGGCTGTTCTTAATAATTTCACATCAAAATGGGACAGTTCATATTTTAGCGGAGATATTTCACAGAGCATAATGGAAATAAGCTCTATGCTGGCAAAAAGAAACATGAGGGCGGTACCCCATTTTATAAACTTCCTGAAAACATTGAGCCTTCTTTCGGATTATAAAGTCAATCAGCGATATTTCAATATATGGCTAACCGGACTGGCTGCTATGATAAATGATCAAACAGTGACAAACGAAGTTCTCGACAGGTTCATTAGAAATATTGGATCGTTCGTTTCCTCAGGCATTGCCGCTGAATCCGGCTCTGCACGATGGAAAATAAAAGGCGGAAACGTCACCTTTGAATTCGACACAACATTTTACCTGAATTTGCGTGATGTGACCCTTACCGCTTACTCACAGAA
>CAZIRN010000304.1:0-2758 GCA_964541495.1 uncultured Rikenella sp.
AGGTTGTTTATAATTGTATTATTAACACTTATCCCTGTTTTGCCATCGTGCAGCGGAGATGACACGATAAAAGTTATAACATTCAACATCAGGTATGACAATCCGCGCGACAGCATAAATGCATGGCCTAACAGGAAAGATTTACTGATTAAATTTCTTCAGGAGGAAAAACCCGACCTGTTCGGACTGCAGGAGGCATTGTGGCACCAGTATGCAGCCATCGATTCGGCCATGAAGGGATATTCATCGGCGGGAGCGGGTCGCGACGACGGGCAGAAAAAAGGAGAAATGAACCCTTTGTTTGTAAACAACGAAAGGTTTGAAATTGTACTAGGCAACACTTTCTGGCTCAGTGAAACACCAGGTGTTCCCGGAACAAAAGGATGGGGGGCATCGCTCCCAAGGATAGTCACCTGGGTGGAGTTGAAGGAAAAAGACACGGGAAGAAAACTCTTTTATTTCAACACACATTTTGCCCACGACTCCGATTCGGCAAGAGTTATGAGTGCGGGAATACTGCTGAACGAGGTAAAAAAGATCGCGGGGAACAGCAGGTTTGTGATAACCGGCGACTTCAATATGACACCCGACAGCCGTGCATATTCGATACTTACCGGACCGGGCCCTGAGGCGCCCCTGATTGCGGATTCTTACAAAATTTCAGAAACACCTCCTGAAGGTCCTGTCGGAACCTTCAACGGATGGAGTGACAATCCGCGCAGTAACCGTATCGATTATATCTTTGTACGGAGCGGGATGAAGGTAAAAAGCATTTCAACTATTGTCAGGAAACAGGGAGAGATTTTCATTTCCGATCACTGGCCGGTGGCGGGGGAGATATATCTAAAGTAAGGTCATGCCGAAGCCCCGCTTCACGGGGTAAATTCGGCGGAGACACGGGCCGAAGTGTCTGAAGGTTCGTGGGATCTGTCAGGCAAAAAGAAAGAGATTTGTAAGGCACTGGGTTTTCCGGCCTGAGAATGAGCAAGAAACAAAGGAAGAAAGAGAGAAAATGCAATTATGTACCTGATTATTCCGGATAATTCTTTTTTATTCCGGATAATTCTTTTTTATTCCGGATAATTCCTTGTTCTTTAAAACTAAATGTCTGAATTTTGGTAAAGAGAATGTTAAAGTTTAATATTAATCGCCATTATAACAGCAATCATTAAAATCCTGCTTATGAAAACAAAAGTATTAAACTACGCTTTCGGAGTTTTTCTCTCAATGATGATCCTGTTGAATATCGGGATTATTACTGATGTAAAAGCAACGGCACCCGGAGAGGGTGGTGATTCATGGGCATGCAACCACTGCAATATAGCCGGAGGACCAGGAGCTACATCATGCTCATGCAAAGTGGAACTGCCCGGTATGATCCTTTCAGAATGCAGCGTTACAGTAAGTAACGGGTATTACGCTTGCTGCAGGACAACCTGGTCTGACCGATGCATTTGTCTTTCCTGCTCTGCAGGTGAATAGCTCTGTTTTCTTTTTTAAAGAATCCAACCATTAATACACTAACAATCAACAGGTAATCTATAATAATTCCTATGAGGCTTTTATTAATACTCCCTTTGTTTTTACTTATATTGATTTGTTCCTGCCAACGTACAGAAAGATTTAAAGAAATAAATGGCAACCTTACCCCTGTTTATATTGATCCGGTTTCAAAAAAAGAGCTGCCATTGCCGGAGTATTTTGACACCATCAGCTTTTTACCTCTGGAAACAAACGATAGTGCAATAATAGGTTCAATTTCAAAAATTGAATTTTATTATGACAAAATTTTTACTGTTGATGGTATCTCCAACAAAATTTATGTCTTTGACCTCTCCGGAAATTACCTAAACACTATCGGTAGAAGTGGCAAAGGCCCAGGCGAATTTAATAAAATATCAGAGGCATCTGTTGATACTTTTTCCCATTCCGTAGTGTTTTTCGATTTCAATTTAAAGAAGGAACTCAGATACGACATTAATGGCAGTTTTATATCTGAAAAAAACAATCACAGGTGGATCTCGGAATGTCATTTCCTGGATAGTTCAACATATATCTACAGAACAGGTAACTATAGCCCGGCTGATCCGAATGAAAAAGTTGTGTATAAGATAAACCTGGTATCAAATGACAGTTTAATAAAAAGTTACTTTCCATATAAAGAAAAACCTGAAGTAACAACATATGAACTTGCAAGGATGATTACCAGAACCTTTAACAGAATCTATATTGGAAAATTATTTAATGACACGATTTATGAGTTTGACAAGATAAGGATGGTACCAAGGTTTAAAATAACGTACCTTAACTCTGGGATTCCTCAGACAATTCTGACTAAAAATAATTCTGAAATAGGAGAGGCATTATGGAAAAATAAAACTTACGCTTACGGGCATCAGATATTTTCTGAGACAAGTTCATTTATTTTTTTCACCTATATTTTCAAAAGCAAGCCCCAGTATTGTTTCTACTCAAAAGAATCTGGTCAAACCCAATACCCGTATTTACCTGCCTCTGAAGATTCTGATGATCACTTATTCAAGCATCCTGTTAAAACAAATTTGCAAAATTATGTAGTCTGGGTGATCTATCCCCCTGAAATTATTAATTACATGAACCACAACCCCCAAAAGATAAAAAGTGCTCAGTTGCAAAAATTATATGGCTACATTAAGCCTACAGATAATCCGGTTCTAATGTTGTGTAAAATGAAAAAATAATGAAAACAAAACTCAATCCTGGAAAAAGTTCGTTAATC
>CAZIRN010000305.1:0-2740 GCA_964541495.1 uncultured Rikenella sp.
TTGGCAATTCAACTATTGATTCATTGATGGGCAATGGAAAAATTGATGCACAGATAAAAACAAAAGAACAGCTGGGAAAGCTTATTTCAGCATATAACATCGGTATAGAAATTTCAGATGTGAAAATTCAGGAGGCTCATCCCCCTGCTGAGGTCAAGGAGTCCTTTGATAATGTTTCCGATGCAGTAGCCCAAAGAAACATTTTGATCTCAAAGGCTGAAGAATACAGGAATAAAAAACTTGCTTCAGCAGAAAACGAAGCACAGAAAATTATAATGGAAGCTGAGACATATTCGAAAGAGAAGTTCAGTAAAGCAAAAGCTGAAACAGCAAAATTTGACAGTTTATATGAGGAATATAAGCTGAGCAAAGATGTTACCAAAACAAGGCTTATTATTGAAACCCTTGAGGAAGTCCTTCCCGGCTGCAATGTATACATAGCGGACAACCGGGATGGCGCTGTCAACTATATCCCGTTAAGTGAATTCGGAGGTGATGAGCAATGAATGCCTCCAATAATTCAGGCCAAAAAAATAAGAAGCTATTTCCGGATCTGTTGATGAAAAAACTGCTTATGATATTTCTGCTTGTTCTATTCATAGTTGTTGTTATTACTAATACACTTGTAGTCCAAGAGGATGAGCTTGTTGTAATCAAGCAGTTCGGAAAGATAGAGAAGATAATTGACAAGCCGGGACTCTATTTCAAGCTCCCTCTTATCCAGAATACCGATTCCTTGACCAAAAAGCTCTCAAACTATGAAGTTCGACCGATAACCGTGTTTTCTAAAGATAAAAAAAATGTTATCGCTATCAGCTATGCAATCTGGAGAATAACAGAACCATACAACTTTATACATAATATAGCAAATATAGAAAACGCCGAAGCCTTAATAGAAAATTCGGTCCATTCGGCGCTAAGGGAAAAATTCAGTAAATTGTACTATATCGAAATCATAAGAGGTGCTGCCTCAGGAAAAGACTATAATGACGATATTACGGCTGAAGTAAATAAACAGCTTCAGAACACAGGAATTGATATATTGGATATAAGACTCATGCGCACCGAGCTGCCTGCTGATGACATGGAAACAGTATATGAAACTATAAAATCCGAGAGAGAAAAAATAGCAAAGCAGTATATTACCGCAGCGGAGAATGAAGCTTCCCAAATAGAAGCAGGAGCTGATATACAAGCTGAAATAACCATTTCAGAAGCTTATTCTGCCGCCGAAGAAATCAAAGGAAAAGCAGATGCAGAAGCAGCAAAAATTTATGCGAAAAGCTACAATAAGGATCCGGAATTCTACAAATTTATAAGGACTCTTGAATCATACAAAAATACCTTTAATGAAAAAACTACAATCATACTTCCCATAGATTCGCCTTATGCGAAGTACTTAATGGGGAAATAACAATCCTGATGTTTCACGGCTTGGTTTAGCTTTTTCTTGTTGGCTATTTGGTTACATTAAAAACTGACAGATGCAGAGAATTGTCTAACAGACCAGCAATTCCGTTGGCCGTATAGAATTTTAATTTAACGAGGAGAAACATGAAATCTCATTTAAAAAAAATAAGAGTGTCTGACAGAAGTGTTTCCATGAGCACACAAATATTAGTAAGTATAGGAATCATAATTGGCGGATTTATGCTAGGACTATTACAAAAATGGATTGATGGTTCATCAAATGATATCTTGCCAGTTATTTTGCAGCAACTTGATATAAGAAATTATTTTGGAAGACTAGCTATATGGATTCTATTAGCAACAATTATATCTGTGTATGCAAAAACACCATTCAGAGCTTCAATCAATACCTTCTTGTTTTTCATAAGCATGTTGGCGGGTTATTATCTTTATTGTAATTATGTATTGGGTTTCTTGCCAAGAACCTATATGATGATATGGATGCTGATTTCCTTTGCATCTTTTTTTATGGCATATATATGTTGGTATGCAAAAGGAGAAGGAATAATTTCAATCATAATATCCAGTGTAATTATTGGAGTTTTATTCTCACAGGCTTTCTTAATTACCCAGGGATTCTATGTTACTCATTTAATGGAGGTTGTAACATGGGGAATTGGTATAATCATTTTGTACAGAAAACCAAAACAACTTGCTATTGAACTTGCATTATCAATTGTAGTTGCATTTGTGTATCAATCAGTCATTCCATACTTTGGATAGATACAAATCCCAGTTTTTAGAGGAGATTATTGCTCCCCCTAAAAATCTCATATGTTGTGACATAGCCTTCATGTTTAAAACGGCCTGCCGCCGGTTAGCCAACCGTACGTTTCCCAGTGAGTTCTGTCCGTTTTGTTCCAGTCATTCTTTTTCTGCATGCCCGCCATAATATTGAAAAAGAAGCTTCTAAACAAAGGATTTGGAAGTTTCTTTACGTTTTTTACCGATGCAAAAGTGCGGCATATCCTTTGGCAAGAAGAATTCCGTCACTTCTGTTTCATCATATTTCGCCAGTTCCTGCCTGATTAAATCCATAGTATGCCATGTGCTGCCCCGGCGCATGCTTCCATTGATAACCGTGATCTTCATATTTTTAGCCTATCTTATATTTATAAGTGGAATAACTTTGCAGCTTACAAGCAACGAAAATAGCAGCTTATGAAACAATATATGCTTTAAATAGCAAATAGACGGCAGTTTACACTGCCGTCATTTGTTTTTACCTGGCGGCGATCTACTCTCCCGGGACCCTTCGGTCCAAGTACCA
>CAZIRN010000306.1:0-2735 GCA_964541495.1 uncultured Rikenella sp.
ATGGTTCGACTTTCACTTGTAAATATGTATCTGCATGGTTTTGTTCAGCCTCAAATCATGGAATACGACACTCTGACCAGTGAAGAACGCTGGAATGAATATGCCGATGTTATTCTAGCCAATCCTCCGTTTATGACTCCAAAAGGCGGAATCAAACCGCATAAGAAGTTCAGTGTTCAGAGTAACAGAAGCGAAGTATTGTTTGTTGATTATATCGCAGAACATCTGACACCAACCGGAAGAGCATCAGTTATTGTACCGGAAGGTATCATTTTTCAGAGTGCTACGGCTTATAAAGCATTGCGAAAAATGCTGGTTGAAAATCATCTCTATGCGGTTGTGTCACTTCCCGCTGGAATATTTAATCCTTATTCCGGTGTAAAGACTTCAATTTTGTTGATGGATAGACAGCTTACGAATAAAACTGATTCGGTTTTATTTGTTAAGATTGAAAATGATGGATTTGGCCTCGGTGCGCAGAGACGTGAACAAGCTGGAAGTGACTTGCCAGATGCGATTAAAGTGATTAAGGACTATGTAACTGCTGTAAGAAATGGAAGACCGGAAACATTTATTACTGAAGAAAAACCTTGTGGAGCTTTGCTCGTTAAAAAAGAAAAATTGGCAGAAAATGGAGAATACAATTTAACCGGGGATAGATATCGAATTGTTATTGGTAGGCCTAAACAGAAATATCCAGAAGTCGTCTTAGCTGATGCAATTGATATAATAACACCACCGAAGAAATTACAAACTTCTGAATACTTATCTGAAGGAAAAATACCAATAGTTGACCAATCTCAGGAATTTATAACAGGTTACACAAATGATGAAACCGCAATCATAAACCCAGCAACTCCATATATTATTTTTGGAGACCATACCTGTGCGGTTAAATATATTGAGTTTTCATTTGCACAAGGAGCAGATGGAATAAAGATATTGTCTCCGCATGAAGAATTTATACCTAAGTATTTTTACTATTTTTTAAAAAATAATCCAATAGAGTCCGATGGCTATAAACGGCATTATTCGAAATTAAAAGAACTCAAAATCCCCCTCCCACCACTTGAAGTCCAGCGCGAGATTGTTGCCGAGATTGAAGGCTATCAGAAGCTGATTGACGGTTGCCGTCAGGTTGTTGATTCGTGGAAACCGCAGATTGATATTGACCCGGAATGGCCTTTGTTAACGTTTGAAAATGCTCCTCTTGAAATTATCGATGGGGATCGTGGTTCGAACTATCCAACTAAAGAGGATTTTTCTTCTTCGGGACATTGTTTATTCCTGAATACCAAAAATGTGAGAAATAACGGATTTAAATTCGACGAACTAGAATTTATCACTGTGGAGAAAGATAATGCATTAAGAAAAGGCAAACTATCACGAGGTGATGTCCTACTTACAACACGAGGAACTGTTGGAAATACCGCATTTTATGACGATTCTGTTCAATTTGAGCATGTCCGTATTAATTCAGGGATGCTAATATTTCGTCCTCATAAGTCTATATTATCCGGAAGTTATCTTTTTCTATTCTTTCAATCTGAAAACTTTAAGAAGCAAAAAGATCTGATTATTTCAGGCGCTGCACAGCCTCAACTTCCAATTCGCAGTATTAATCAGATTAAAATCCCCCTCCCGCCCCTAGAAATACAGCAAGAAATAGTCGCTAAAATTGAATCTGAGCGTAAAGTCATAGACGGTTGCCAAGATTTATTTAAAGCATACGAATATAAAATCAAAAGTGTAATTGATAAAGTCTGGGAAGCATAATATGGAAGAGGCGCAGAAAATATTTGAATATCTTCCGATTTCTTATAAAAATCCGACAGAAAAAGAGTATGTCGAGTTTTTATGGGATGCATTTTTGACAAATTTCAACGCTGGGAAATATCCTTTTGCATTTTTATCCTATCACATGATTTTCATGTGTTTTGTTTACTTTGAAATCTGGCAAATAAAAGAAAACTGTGCAGAAGATTTTCAAAAGGCAATGATTGGTTTTAGCAAAGATATAGAAAAAGAATTAATGAATGCCACGACACCATTTGCTTTATGGCAGGTGAATGAAAGCACTGTTTTTCGATTCTTGAAACTCATCGGACTTGATAATTCTGACATTGGCAGATTTACAAAAATTGTAAAAGAGAGAAATGATACTGCTCATTCAAACGGAAATATTTTTTACAAAAATAAGGAAAGTCTCGTAGGTAAAATTAACGAGATGCTTTCCTGTGTAGAATCTATTCAAGAGAAATCAAAGCCGATTATCGAAAAAGCTTTTCATGCTTTTCTGATAGATAGTCAGAACCAAGATGAAAGAGAATTCCTTGATGATGAAAGCCAGATAAAAGAGATTTTTGTACATGGTAATTATCTTTCTTTTGAAGATATTAAAATCGCTCAGAAATATGATATTTCTGTTCTATCGGGTGAGGCAGGCTTTGTAAATATTCAGAGTCTTTCGCAAACACTGAATGATTTATACAAGGAAGAAGAATGAAGAACGCCTCCGCACATCGTGTGCTCCGGCTGAAGAGGGGGCGGGGTTAAGAAATGAAGAGAAAAACTGAAGAGGCGCTCTGCCCATCGCACAACAGCGGCTATATGGTTCCGCTTCGCTTCACCCAAATTTTTGCTCCACTGCGTTCCGCAAAAACTTCATATAGCCGCGAAACGTTAAGCGCAATAACCCCGCGTTTATGGAGCTTTTATGGAATTTAATAATGAAA
>CAZIRN010000307.1:0-2689 GCA_964541495.1 uncultured Rikenella sp.
CTTTTTAAGATAATGAAATGAAAAACCAATTAACTAAATGAAATGGCTAATATAACTTCAGCAGATATTGTCAAACTAAGAAAAATAACCCTCGCGGGTATGATGGATTGCAAGAGAGCACTGGAAGAAGCTGACGGCAATTTTGATAAAGCTATTGAAATTATACGTAAAAAGGGGCAGCTTATTGCCAGTAAACGTGCCGACCGGCTGGCATCCGAAGGTGCAGTTCTTGCGAAAGTTTCTCCAATGGGTAACCTTGGAGCAATGATAGTATTAAACAGTGAAACTGATTTTGTTGCAAGGAATGCAGAGTTTCTGAAACTTGCCGAAAATATTCTTAATATAGCTCTTGCCAATGCACCTGAGAACCTCGATGCACTCAAAGCTCTAAAACTCGACGGAACTTTAATTTCCGAAAAAATTGTTGAATATATAGGTGTTATAGGAGAGAAAATTGATTTGTCGTTTTATGAAAAAATTGAAGCTCCTTATGTTCATGCTTATGTTCATCCAGGGAACAGACTGGCTTCACTTGCAGGTTTCTCAAAAGCCGGCCTCGATATTCAGATTTATAAAGATATCGCCATGCAGATAGCTGCTATGAACCCTATAGCAATTGACAGAGACGACGTTAAACCTGAAATTATCGCTCAGGAAATTGAAATCGGCAAAGAACAGGCAAGGCTCGAAGGCAAACCTGAAGCCATGCTTGAAAAAATTGCTCAGGGGAAACTTAGTAAATTTTTTAAGGAAAATACTTTACTGAACCAGGAATTTATCAAAGACAACAAAATAACTGTAAAACAGTATATTCAATCGGCTGATAAAGAATTAAAAGTTACCGGATTTGTCAGATATGCATTGAATCAATAAATCCTTTTACAGAGTCACTATCAAAAATAGTGAAAAATGATTTATTCACGCATTTTATTGAAACTCAGTGGCGAGGCCCTTATGGGAAAGGAGAATACCAGTATTTCTTCCAAAGTGATTGGCGAATACGCCTCACAAATCATTGAAATTGTAAATGAGGGTTGCGAAGTAGCCGTTGTTATCGGAGGAGGCAACATTTTCAGAGGTTTGAGCAAAAGCGCTGAAGGTTTTGACAGAGTTAAAGGCGACCAGATAGGTATGCTTGCAACGGTAATCAACAGTCTTGCTCTGGAAAGCGAAATTAATAAACAGGGCGGAAAGGCATGCGTATTCACTTCAATAAGGATGGAACCGGTAGGTCAGCTCTATAACCGTGACGAAGTAATAGCAGAACTGAAGAAAAAAATTATCTGTATTCTGGCAGGAGGCACAGGGAATCCCTTCTTTACAACCGATACAGCAGCAGCCTTGAGAGCGCTGGAAATATCTGCAAATGTACTCGTTAAAGGAACAAGAGTAGATGGTGTCTATACCGCCGACCCTGAAAGAAACCATTCGGCCACTATGTTCGAAGAAATATCATTCGATGACGTTATTAAATACAACCTTAAAGTAATGGATTCCACTGCGTTCACCTTATGCCGTGATAATAATATGCCAATAGTAGTCTTTAATATGAACGTCAAAGACAATCTTAAAAAAATTGTCAACGGAATAAAAACAGGCACTTTGATAAACTGATCCTTCACCATTGAATATTCAGGTATTTTATTATTTTTGTTACACTTTTTACAACTCTGAAACGTAATACCTTGATTATATGAATGAGGAAATCGAACTTGTTCTGGAAGAAGCGAGAGACAGGATGCAAAAAGCCCTGGAACATCTTGAATATGAACTTGCAAGACTAAGAGCCGGACGCGCCACACCCAACCTTCTTGACGGGATTACTGTAGATTATTATGGCGTAAATTCTCCTCTGTCTCAGGTCTCCAATATCAATACTCCCGACGCTAAAACTATTCTTGTGCAGCCATGGGAAAAAAGCATGCTGAACATAATTGAAAAAGCTATAATGGCAGCAAACATTGGACTTGTGCCCATAAATACCGGAGAAGTAATAAGAATAAATGTTCCACCTCTTACAGAAGAGAGACGACACCAGCTTGTCAAACAGGTAAGGCTGGAAGGCGAGACTGCAAAGATAAGCATAAGGAATTCACGCAAATGGGCTAATGACGAACTCAAAAAACTCCTTAAGGAAGGACTTCCCGAAGACCTCGAGAAAATTGCCGGCGAAAAAATTCAGGAAATGACAACTGATTTTACTTCAAAGGTAGAAAAAGTAGTAGCTCAGAAGGAAAAAGAAATTATGACTGTTTAATCCTGATACAGAAAATATATCTATCAATTTTTAGTATAATTATTTGTCTGTTGCTAATATTAAATCGCAATGCCTCTCAAACCCGTGGTGCAATTTTTACAAATATCAATCTTCTGTCGTTCAATAAGAAAATTATTCCTGAAATTTATGCTTCTTTCACCTTCCCATACATCCCGGAACGATGCATCGGCTATATTCCCGAAACTATAATATGCCATTTTGTCAAAACAGCAAGGCAGAACATTTCCATCCCATGTAACAACAGGATTTATCCATAACCTCAGACATCTGCTTTTTAGATTCCCTTTCAGCCTGTAATTATTATCCTTTTTTACATAACGCCGGTATTTGTTACGTTCGGGAAGCCACTCATCAAAACTACCAGTTATGACCTGCATTGATTTAAGCTTCAATTTCGAACCGGTTTCCCTT
>CAZIRN010000308.1:0-2687 GCA_964541495.1 uncultured Rikenella sp.
GCCACGATACGCACATTGTCGTTGGTCTGGGCGGCGATCTGTTGCGCCGCGCTGGTCTGCTCTTCCTTGACCGTGAAGTCGCGCACGTTCGCCTGCAGCACGTCGCGGTCCAGGCTCAGCTCCTGGAAGCGCGGCTCGAGCTCGGCCTTATGTAGTAGTTGAATATTTATACCTGAAGAGGTAATGAGTTTGTCGTCGGATATAAAGGAAAAGGCCTTTTCACTTGGGTTTGATCTTTGTGGCGTTGCCCCTGCCAGACGTCTTTCGGAGTATGAACAAAGCTTCAGGAAATGGTGCATGGAGGGACAAAATGATAAAATGAACTGGCTTTGCCGTGATATTGAAACAAGAATAAATCCTTTCAAACTTTTACCGGATGCACTTTCAGTAATCGTAACCGGAATGGATTATTATACAGATAATATCCAGATTTATAATGATGTTCCTGTTGTCTCGAGGTATGCTCTCGGAATGGATTATCATAAAGTCGTTTCTGACAAATTAAAGAAACTGCTCGAATTTATTAAAAGTGCTTCACCTGGTGCTGAAGGCAAGGTTTTTTGCGATACAGATCCTATTGCAGAAAAATTATGGGCTGTTGAAGCAGGCCTTGGACGGCAGGGTAAAAATTCACTTTTGATAAATGAAAAAAAAGGTTCATTCCTTTTTCTTGGAATTCTTCTGGTAAACATCCCGCTGCAATATGATGCCAGGTGTGTTGAGGAAAAATGTGGAGACTGCACTGCATGTATTGAGAGTTGCCCGACCGGAGCAATCAATGGAGACTATACTGTTGATGCAAGAAAATGTATCTCAAATCTTACAATTGAAAATAAAAATCCGATATCTGCCGAACTGGCAGTATCATTCGGAAAAAGGATTTATGGATGCGACCTTTGTCAGGAAGTCTGCCCTTATAACAGGAATGTCCAAAACCATAATCATCCTGAATTCGACATTTCAGAAGAACTGAAGTATTTGACAAAAGATGAATGGCTGTCACTTACTAGGGAAAGATTTGAAAGAATATTCAGAGATACACCTGTATTCCGGACAGGATTTGAAAAGTTCAGAAAAAATATTGATATTATTCTAAATGGTAACGGATAATCAGAAAGTATTGACTGCAAAAGACTATTTTGTTACTTATCTTCAATTACTGTAACTGCAATCTCGCGTTTATTTCGAGGTCCGTCAAATTCACAGAAGAAAATATTCTGCCATGTTGAAAGACCGAGCGAACCGTCAATAATTGGAATTGTTTCCGACGCACCAACAATACCAGCCTTCAGGTGAGCATCACCGTTGTTATCCTGTCTATCGTGTTCCCATACACCATGAGGTATCAGCTTGTTGAGAAGTGTTATAACATCTTTTTGAACCGACTCATCCCAGTTTTCCTGTATCATTATTGCAGCAGTGGAACCCCTGGCATAAACTGAAACCAGTCCGTTTTTTATCCCGCTTTCCTTTATGACCGATTCAACCATCGAGGTAATGTCATATAAAGCATTTCCTGCATTTGTGCTTATTGAAATAATTTTCTGCATCTGAACAGAATATTTTTCAATGACAAAATTACAATTTTTGCTTTAATCTAAATGATTGTTTTTTCTAATTATAACCTTTCAGTATTTTCATAAGCTTCCGGCGTGTGAAGAATATTCTGCTTTTCACCGTTCCTATTTTGAGATTGAGTTTCTCAGCAATTTCCTGGTATTTGTAACCTTCAAGGTGCATTATGAAGGGGATTTTGAATTCATCATCGAGCCCTTCGACAGCACTTATTATTTCTTTTACCGAATAGTTCGATTCGGGCGAAACAAAACCTTTATCCTGAGGAAGATTAAGGTAATACAGTTCTTTTGTTGCATCAATTAGGTTATTTTCCCTGATTCCTCTGCGGTAATTATTTATAAAGGTATTTTTCATTATTGTAAAGACCCATGCTCTCAGGTTCGAATGATCAACGAACTTATCCCTGAAAGTAATTGCCTTAAGATATGTATCCTGTACCAGATCAGATGCATCATTTCTGTCGGTTGTCAGACTCATGGCGAACCTTCTGAGGTTACCATTCATCCCTATCAGTTCATCGTTAAATTCATTTGTTGTCATAGCCGATTCTTTAAAAGTTTTTATTGATGCAAAAATAATAAAATATATTAAGATATATATATCCAAATATCTATAATATAAAATATTTTTATTTATTCTAAATAATAAAATGTTGTAAAGAATTAAAAGTTAGTAGAATATAGAAATCAATATAAATAACGATTACAGATAAAAATTTTAAATTTGTGAATTTGAAACCTGAGAATTATCGTTATTTTTATTCCCGGATGTAATGACAAAGGGGGAAAAATGCTGATATATGACATTACGAACAACATTTAATATAGAGCCTTCCAGTGAGAAAATAAGTTATTTTACTCCGGTATTGTTCACCGGGTCGTGTTTTGCACTTGAAACAGGGCGCAGGATGGAAGAAGTAAAAATGAAGGTACTGATCAATCCTTTCGGAACGGTATATAATCCTGTTTCTGCAGGGAATACTCTTGATATTATTATGGAAAGAAGATTATTCGGCATAGAAGATCTATTAAGGTATGATAATCTATATCACAGTTTTTATCACAATACCGAGTTTTCATCGGATAATCCCGATCTATCTCTTGAAAAGA
>CAZIRN010000309.1:0-2685 GCA_964541495.1 uncultured Rikenella sp.
AGGTTGGGATGGTTGTGTTTGTGATAAGCCTTCAAAGAATCCTTACTGCAAGGGGTTCCACTCGGTAAATGCAGAAAGAATCCGAAAGGATAAGGATGATAAAAAAGAAGAGAAAATAGCAGGTAAACCATTTGATGCCAGTTGGAAATATTATCCTCCCTGCACAGAGACTTTAAATGTATTTGGTAACAAAACCATCAAGCATACTCATGTTCCCAAATCATTTATTAGGAATACCTCACCCAAGACGGTTGATATTCCGCCAAACTGCAGTGGTACTTGGGCTTATGAGGATATGTGGGATGAATATGGCGAACGCAGAGAAGCAGAAGAAAGACAAAAATATTCTGAAGAATTTTTCAGTGAACTTGAAGAAGCCGGAAGAGCTGGCCTGATTTTTTATTACTGCAACTACGATAACCCGGTTTCAGGTGATGATAAAAAATACCTATTGACTGGCATTGCCAGAATTAAAAAAATTCATCACCCTGTAAAATGGGATGATATTCCCAAAAACCAGGAAGCGCTTTATGGCGGCTATATTTGGAGCAGGCTGGTTGAAAACGATCCCCATCAGCGCATACGCTTGCCCTATCAGGAATATTTCCGAATGGGCAAAGACGCAAGGAGTATTGCGGTTTTTGCTGAAGGAGATTTGGCTCAAAGTTTCAAATTTGTGGCGCACCATGTAAGTGATGATGATGCAATAAGTTTGATAGATAAAACAATCGTCTCTGTAAAAAATATTATCCGGCAGAACTACCTTGATAAGGAACAAATCAGTAAATGGGAAAATAATCTTGAATGGCTGAAAACTATTCGAAAAGAATGCTGGATTAGCAGAGGCTTGTATCCGGGATTGAGTTCAGTGCTCAATTTTCTTGGAATGGAAAAGCCGGATGAATTTATAAGAATCCGATTGAAAAATTATCCTGTTGATAAAATCAAAGATTATTTCTTTGATAGATTTGAAGGACGTAAAGAGATTTCAGCTGATGAGATAGATCGTTTAAAGGCTCCCAAATCGCGGTTTGAAGCCATGATGAAGCCCGGCAATGATAATGAAGTTACAAAAGGTAAACTTTGCCGTGATCGACTTCCTTACTTTGATCTTGATGTAGATCAGGTAAAAAATATACTCGGAGACAAACGAGCCAATTATTGTATTCATTCATCCCTACAAAGTATTTACGAGAACCCTTACATCATTGCCGAAGAATATGTTGGTGAAAATCTTAACGATTTCGTGAATTTTGAAAAGATTGACCATGGGATGATACCTTCAGAAGAACTTGGCGATGCTGAAAGGATTTCGTTGGATGATCCGCGTAGGTTGCGTTGCTTAATGCATTCAATTCTACAAGATGCGGCCGCCGAAGGACATACTTTTCTTGAATGGGCATCACTAGCTGAAAAGATAAACCTTTGGCATGAACAGAATGACAAAGGCGGCATGTTCAATTTTGACCTTACGGCTTGGAATCAACATAAAGACAAATTCGCCCCTAAAGTGGTAGAGGATAAAGCAGATGGCATTCATTCTATATACATTAAGCAACTTCATGATGCCGAAAGGAAAATAAGAACAGATTTTATTAAACTTATAAGAGACGAAGGAATTAAATCTGCAGGAATAGAATGGGGAAAAATTATTAGTACAAATAAAACTACACCAATCCCAGAACAAGTTGAAGCACTGGAAAAACTTTATACAAGTCGTCTAAGTGTCTTGACGGGTACAGCAGGTACCGGTAAAACGACAGTCATTCGTTCTTTGGTACAGGGCATTAAGTTAAAAGAGCCCAGACATAATTTTTTGCTTCTTGCTCCTACAGGAAAATCCTCGCTAATCCTAAGGGACAGAATAGACGATCGTGATATAGAGGTTATTACCATTCACAGCTTTTTGATGCGGAAAAAGTGGATAAACCCATTTAATTTTACTTTAAAATCTAGTGATGGTGAGAAGCATCAGGCTTCAACGGTCATCATCGATGAATGTTCAATGATTGATGTAATGCTATTTGCGACATTGCTCAGGGCTTTGGACATGAATAATATTGAACGGATGATTTTAGTTGGAGATTATAATCAACTTCCTCCTATAGGGTCAGGCAAAATATTTTATGATCTCGTGCAATATCTTAAAAAAGAAGATAACCTTTCGCGAGAGCATCTTGCAGAATTACATTACAACTGGCGGCAGGCGCAAGGTAGCAAGGCAGCTGCATTAGCAATTCATTATGCTAAAGTAGCTGAAATTCCAAATGAAGATATATTTAAGGAACTTGAAGAAGGATTGTACGATATAAATAATCGCAAAAATAAAACAGATTTAATTATTGATTATTGGAAAGATGAAGAGGAGCTTCAGAATAAAATCCCAGAAATACTTTCATATTCAATTTCAAGACTAGAAGGAAAAACAAGCACAGAGCTAGAGAAAAAAATAAGCAAAGAAAATTTGGGTAAACGCTATAACGAAGTACATGGGATCTCAATTTCAAAAAATAATATCAGAATAGAAGCCATAAATGTAATAGCACCATACAGGCACACACCCACCGGTGTTGATAATCTTAATTTAGAAATTCAAAAAGCCCTCCGAGGGAAAGAATGTGTCGATAAATGGGCTAAATACGGTTTTGTATTCAATGATAAGGTTATCCAAATTGTTAACTACAA
>CAZIRN010000310.1:0-2682 GCA_964541495.1 uncultured Rikenella sp.
GTTCTTAAAAACTTGCGCTGGCTGTTGTTTGAATATGCATCGGTTTGGTTGGATAGCCGTGTGCCTTTTAGGTTTGCCTGAACGACTGCACCGGGATTTTTAAAGACTACAGGAGTTTCCAAAGCTTCTGCATTTTTAAATGATGCACTGTTAGGTGGATTTGCACTCCAGTTTTGAAAATAAAATTTATGAGTTTTTCCTGTTTGGTTTAAGATTGTATCCTGCACTGCTTCTGCTTTTACGGAATAATAGGGCGGTTTCCAAGTTTGGTTAAACGGATTGTATCCTTGATTTAAGAAGACGCCTTTTTCTGTTGCATTTTCTTTTCCTGTTGGCTCATATTCAGATGTAAAGTTTATCCAATAATTAGTTCCAGGTTGTGATCCATCATTTAATTGATACCAGGGGTCCTGAAAGGAAGCAGAACCTTTGCCTGATATAAAATTACCTTCAAGCAGAATATGAATCTTTGCGAAATTAAGTTTATTGAATTTTCCAATCTGATCATTATCGGTTATTATTTCAATATCTCTTGAAAGATAGAAGTCATTTGATAGATCGTTCCAATTGTTGTGTTTATAAGTAAATCCACTTCCTTGAAAATCTGTAAATCGTTCAACATTTGTTCCTATGTTATAATTACCTTCATCTACCGAAATATATTTGCCTGAATTATAATTATTACTACCTATGTGCAAAGTGCCGCCCGCGTTTAATAGGTTAGCAGAATTTTCTAGGTAAACCATTGGTTTTAATAGCTCGCTTCTGAAGAGTAGTAATGTTTCATTCATTCTTTCTTTTTGTTCTTCGGTAAAAATTTCCCTGCATTGGGCAACTTGAGTATGCATCATATTGTTAGTAAGTGGGTTATAGTCTGTTTGACCACATCCATCTAGGGGCAGCGGTTTTGAAGGCGGAGTAATCCACTGACACGTATTGTGATTTATCGTTGGAAACGTTACTCGTGCAGAAGGGTCTGCCGGTGTATCTCCTAAAAGATCACCAGCATAGCTCCAATTTGCACAGCCCCCTGTTCTTGCGATATTTTCATAAATTGTATCTATCATAGGCGGAACTTCCGACACAAACCAAAGTTGGAATGTGTGAAATAAATCAAAGTAATGTCCCATTTCGTGAGGTAAAGTAGTAGGTGGTGCATCATTTCGAATAATTATTCCTTGTTCAGCCCATAAGTTAGGGTTCTGAATCCTTGGACTGAAACTAGACGTTCCATTGAATCCAGCCTTAGGTACAAAATAAACATTTATACAATCTTCTATTACATTTACTAACCTTAACTCATTAGCTTTTGCGTCATCAGTAATGTTTGCAAAATAATCACTATCAATATAATCTGTTTTATATACATAAAACTCAAACAAAGCTTGAGCCATAAATATATTTAGTTCATTTATTTTTTGTTGTATGTTTGACTGTAAAATTCCTCCGCTCCCATCAGAATATCTTACAATGTGAATAGCCAGTCGTAGTGGTTGTGTTAGGGTAGTTCTTTTGTATAGATTTAAATTACCTGATTGAGCTTGTTGGATTGTAACGCCAATTGGTATATTTGAAGCACATTCAATTATTTTCTGTGCTTTTACTTCTGTGTAATTTATCAATATTATCAAAACAAAAAAAAATGTTAGCATTTTCATTTTATTCTTCTCCTTTGTAATATATTGAATCGGGTTTTTTATTATGTTACTTATGTAAATTAAAAGACATTTCTCAGTTGATCAGGCTTTGAAGTTTATGCTGTCTTTTATTTTCATAAAGCCCAACTCTATGCCGCAATCAAGAGTTGGGTCTTTATTTTTAGTTTTGTTTGTCTTTTACCCTCCTAAATTCTATTACCTATAATTAGAGTTGCCTGATGATAAACGGCATTTTCTACTGTTGATCCTGCAGCCACTATTACATTGCCTTTAACTTTCACTGAATAAAATGGCGAGGGAACTGATAGATTTATATACAGTTCCTTTTTACTAATCCCATTATAATGCCACACACTTGATCTGTCTCCGGCAGTAAAAACGTCATTTATATTTGAACTTGCTAAATTGTATACACGTCGTGGGATAATAAAAAGAGTCTGTACTGGATAATTTATCGCAAGCCTATGTTTGAATACACCTTGATTACTTGAGATAAATAAATTATTTATATATCCAGCAATACTGTATATCAAATTTCCATAGGGTGGAGTTCCCGATATTGTTTTGTTCTCCCAAATAGTTTCAACAGTATTGTTTCTTGAATAAAGTAATATGCTTCTACTTAAATCATTTGAATAGCCGCTGATAAAAATTTCATTTCCATCAACTGTTCCCCATACATCATATAAATTAACAGTTGTTCTGCTTTCTATCTTTTGCCAGCTTTGTCCGTTGTAGTGGGCTATGTTGCCATTGTTGCCTACGGCATATAAATCACTACTTCCGCTGCCCCAGAGTTTGTTAATCGAACCAGTTAAAATTGATCTTATGCCGCAATCTGTTCTGTTTGTATTTCCATCAAACCAACCAATACTTCCACCACTAGTAACCACAATATTGTTCGCTGAAAAAGCCCAAATTGCTTTTAAAGGTGCATAATCAACTGGATTACAAGAACTATAAGTATATATTCTTTTCAATTCCCAGCTTTTGGCTGGATTTTCTTTATCCAAAAGAATGATAA
>CAZIRN010000311.1:0-2678 GCA_964541495.1 uncultured Rikenella sp.
TTTTGTCTCGTTTCTATCGAAACTGATGAAAGTGAGAAATATAAACATTTATCCAGTCAAGCCACAAATGAAATTGTGTGCCTGATTGGGATTAAATAAGCAGACCCTAATTCAAAAATTATCAGATGAGAATTGTTCAAATAATCCCTAATCTAGCTTCTGGAGGTGCCGAGCGTTTCGTTGTTGATCTTTGCAATGAATTATCAAAAGAGTATGAAGTCCATCTTATAACATTCTTTGATGCAGATAACTCTGAATTTCTTAGAAATTCTTTAACTAATAAAACTCATACACATACATTGGGTAAAAAGATTGGATTTGATATGAAAATCATCTTCAAGCTTTTTAGAATTATAAAAATAATAAAACCCGATTTGATACATAGTCATTTAAGTAGCTTGAATTACTTATTATTTGTAATTCCATTTTTTAGAAATGTTTCATTTATACATACTGTTCATAATGATGCCTTTAAAGAGGCAGGTTATAAATGGATTAAAAAAACTAGATCACTTTTCTATAATAAAAAATTAATCCTGCCTGTTACTATTTCATCAGAAAGTGATCGAAGTTTTCGAGAAGCATATAAAAAAACTATGGCTACATTAATATTAAATGGAAGAGTTTATCCTGATAAAACAATTCTGTTTGAAAAAGCTGAAAGATTTATTAATTCGATTAAACTAACCTCAGACACAAAAATATTTGTTACTATTGGTAGATTAGAAACGCAAAAGAATCAATTAATGCTAGTCAATTCTTTCAATAGATTATTGACTAAGTACCAAGATAGCAAACTTATAATTATTGGAGGTGAGAGAAATTCTGAAACAAGTAAAAGGATAAAGAAGCAACTTAAAGAAAAAGCCGGGAACAATATTATTTTATTAGGCGAGTTAGAAAATGCCACTGATTATTTGCATCTTGCCGAGTATTTTTGTTTATCGTCTTTACATGAGGGCATGCCTATAACGTTGATTGAGTCTTTTGCATGTAAATGTATTCCTATTTGCACTCCAGTTGGTGGCATGAAAGAAATGATAGAAAACATTGATTCGAATCTCTTATCCAACTCTACATCTGAAGATGATTATCTAAAAGCACTGGATTATGCAATAACTTTGAATGAAAATAATAGAGAATCTTTAAAAAACGAATTAGCAAAATCATTTGAAAATAATTATAGTATGAAAATATGTTCTGAAAGATATATTGAATTATATTACAATTCCATTAGTGTCCGAAAAAGGAAAAGTTTATTGCCTGTATAATTTTTATTTTAAATTAGATACACGCGTTTTTTTACTTGTTCGATTTGAATTCATACTTTTGTTTATGTAATCATATTCAATATTATGAATTCAGTCAAAACAGTTCTATTACAACTAATGATGTTTAGAACAGATTTTCAATTCCAGAGATGCGTTGATCTGGAATTACTAACTTAGCCGGGACACAGAGTTAAGCATAAACGCTTATTTTTGTGTAATATGAGAAAACAAAGGACACATTTTGACAAGGCATTCAAAGAGAATGCGGTCAAACTCAGTTTAGAACGCAAGAATGTTTCCGAGCTTGCACAGGAATTGGGTATTGCCCCCTTTCTTCTATATCGTTGGCGGAAAGAATACCAGCAGAAAGGTGAAGCCAGTTTTCCCGGACACGGAGTCCAGTCATTAAGTGAGGACACCAAAAGGATTGCTGAACTGGAAAAACGTCTGGGTGAAGCTGAAACGGAGCGGGACATATTAAAAAAAGCTTTGAGCATCATCTCCAAGAGAGATCGTTGATCTATCTCTTTATAAAGGAATACAACTCGAAACAATGGACGATCGAGGTGATGTGTAAAGTACTGAAAGTGCCCAGGAGCAGTTAATACCGCTGGCTTAAAGATCCGGAGGGCCAACGTAAGCGCAAATATATGGAGCTGGACGAAAAGATCAGGGATGCCTATTTTGCTGCCAAGGGACGCAATGGAAGCCCCCGGCTGGCGAAGGATTTGCAGGTATCCGGAACTCCCGTCTCGAGAACCACCGTAGCATGCCATATGAGGGAAATGGGCTTGCGCAGCAAACTCTCGAGACGATTCAAAGTGACGACGGATGCCTCTCACAACTATAAGGTTGCACCAAATCTGCTGAATCGCAGGTTTAATCAGAATGAGCCTGTGAAAGCATGTGTCTCTGACCTGACCTATATTCCGTGTAAGGATGGATTTCTTTATCTGACCTGTGTGCTGGATCTTTTTGACCGCAAACTGATCGGATGGTCCATAAGCGATCATATGAATGCCTCCCATACCGTAGTCCCGGCCATAAGGATGGCCAATAGGAACAGACCTTTTGCAGAAGGAATGATATTCCATTCTGACCGGGGTATCCAGTATGCCTGCAAACAGACTGTCAACCTTTTGAAATCCTTGAAGCTGGAACAAAGTATGAGTGGAAAGGGAAATTGTTGGGATAATGCTGTGGCTGAAAGCTTTTTCAAAACTTTCAAATCTGAATTGGTCTATGGTACCAAACTCAAAACAAGAGAGCAAATGCGCTTGCAGGTATTTGAATATATTGAATCCTGGTATAATCATAAAAGGAGATTCTCAGCATTGGGTAACTTAACCATTGATGAATTTTGGGAACAGTATAATATTACAATAGTTCGTTAGAAAAAAATTAGCT
>CAZIRN010000312.1:0-2638 GCA_964541495.1 uncultured Rikenella sp.
AATTAATAAAAGAGAATATTTCAGACAACTGTTGGATATCTTTGTACAGGTATTTTATTCCGGCATCAGAAAAAATGCGGTTTAATATTATAAATCTTATATTTTAAATGGATTTAATTATTTGCAAGTATCTTGATAAAGTGATATTTTTTGATTAAATTTGTTTTTATGGGCTTTTACATAAATGTTAAAGCCTGAGTGTAAAATCAGAAATAATAGTATTAACAGGAAATGTTTTCAATTTTTTTCTTTTCTATAGGTTTATTATTTTCATTGAGTTTTTATCAGTCAGAAAATCAACAATTTTATAAGGAGGCATATATGACTATCCAACTAACAAGTCCGGCATTTGAAGAAGGGGGTATGATTCCGTCGAAATATACGTGTGATGGTGCTAATGTTTCACCCCCATTAAAGTGGACTTCTGTTCCTGAAGGGACAAAGTCATTTGCAATTATATGTGACGACCCTGATGCGCCGGCAGGGACATGGGTTCACTGGGTAATTTACAATCTGCCTGCAAATAGTCGTGAACTTCCTGAGAATGTTCGTCCTTCATGGAATTTGCCTAACGGCGCCCTTCAGGGAAAGAATGATTTCGGCAAAGCAGGTTATGGGGGGCCGTGCCCTCCGGGTGGCATACACCGGTATTATTTTAAAATCTATGCTTTATCCGATATGCTCAAAGTGAAAGAAGGTCTGACTAAGGCTGATTTGCTGAAGGCGATGAAGGGGTATGTGCTGGGTGAAGGGCAGCTTATGGGGAGATATAAAAGGGGCTGAAATAATTTCAGCCCCTTGCCTGTTGTTGCGGAGAGAGGGGGATTCGAACCCCCGGTCCGCCGGTTAGCGGACACACGCTCTCCAGGCGTGCCAGTTAAACCACTCCTGCATCTCTCCTTTTTATTAATTATATATAATATTCCTTACAGTAAAATAGGGAATAACTGCAGTACAAAATAAGGAAAAAATTGCCAATAATTTGTTTTGTAGGGCTATTTGTTATTAAATCATAAAAATCATCATTATTTTAATGATTTCTGAAGTTAGAACAATCCGGTTTTGATTTTGAAAGACATATTTTATCTTAGTGACACACTACTTAAATAAACCTGTTATCGGAAACAGACATTCAAAACAGAACAATTTTTATATAGATTCATCAAGTCGGAAAAGTTTAATTGCATTTTGTGTTGTTATTTCAGCGGTTTCATCAGTTGTAAGGCCAAGGAGTTCAGAAAGTTTATTATTAATATAATAGAGCATCGAACTATCATTTCTTTTTCCCCTGAAAGGTTCAGGTGTAAGATAAGGAGAGTCGGTTTCAAGAACAAGGAAGGAGATATCTGTTTCTCTGACGACTTTTTGCAGGGATGAATTTTTAAATGTCAACACTCCGCCAATACCTAGCAGAAAACCCCTGTCGCAGGCTTTGCAGGCTTCTTCGCTACCTCCCGAAAAGGCATGAAAAACGCCCTTAAGTCCTGTGCCTTTGAATTCGTCAATAATGCGAAATACTTCAGGGAAGGCGTTCCTTGTATGGATTACTGCCGGAAGTCCGGTTTCAAGTGCAAGAGACAACTGTTTACGAAAAGCTAAAATCTGTTCGTTTATATGGGTTTTGTCCCTGTAAAAGTCAAGGCCAATTTCACCTATTGCCATGAAATGATGACGGCCTATCAAGGATTTCATTTTTGCAAGTTGATTTTCGAAGTCATTTTTTACCGACAAAGGGTGTAAGCCTATCATGGGGTAACAAATACCTTTATAACGTTCAGCCGCAGATAACATAGGCGATATTGACTCAGCGTCAATATTCGGCATCAGAAGCTTTGTTACGCTATTTTTGAGAGATTTTTCTATAACATCATCCCTGTCCAAATCAAATTCGGGCAAATAAATATGTGTATGGGTATCAATTAGATTCATAGTTTAAAATAACAAAAATGTGTTTTTATTATTGGTTTTAAATTCTTTCATGGTTGACGATATTGCGGCATATTGGTTTTTATTTAACTTATAATTTTATAAATATTTCCGGGGCAACATTTTATCAGGCCGTTGAATTCCATTTCCAGCAATATAGCAGAAAGTTTATTAACTGCAGTATTTGTTCCTCTGCAAATCTGGTCAATATTAAGTTCTCCCTCCTTGTTTAGTAGTTCATATATCATTTTCTCTTCTACGGTCAAATCGTTAAAAAGAGAACGCTGGACTGGTTGTTTTAATATATCTGGCTGCCAGTTAAGGAAATATTCGATATCTTCATGTCTTTCGACAAGTGCCGCTTTGTTTTTTTTAATTAAATTATTACAACCGGCCGACCAGATATCATCAATACGACCAGGCACTGCAAATACATCTCTGTTATAGGAGTTTGCTATATCGGCTGTTATCAGTGCTCCGCCTGTTATGGCTGATTCCACTATAAGTGTAGCATCTGAAATGCCTGCAATTATGCGGTTTCTCTTTATAAAGTTGTTTCTTTCTGGTAGTTCGTCCGATTGAAAATCAGTAAGTAAACCTCCGTTTTCGACCATAGCATTTGCTATTGCACGGTGAACAGAAGGGTATGTTGTTTTAAAACCATGGCCAAGGATACCTATTGTCGGAAGTTTATTAGCCATGGCACTTTTAT
>CAZIRN010000313.1:0-2629 GCA_964541495.1 uncultured Rikenella sp.
AGTGCCTAACTTCGGTAAAAGAGGAACAGGACAAAAACTTCCGCAAGGACTGGTTATTTGTATTGAACCTATGATAAACATGGGCAGAAAAGAAACATTTCAGAAGAATGACGGATGGACAGTTGTGACAGCCGACGGAAAACCTTCAGCTCATTTCGAATATGCTGTAGCTGTGGGACACGGGAAAGCAGATGTTTTAACAACTTTCAGGTATATTGATGAAGTGTTAAAAAAATAACCTTATGGCTAAACAACCTCCAATTGAACAGGATGGAACTATTACTGAAGCTCTCTCCAATGCAATGTTCAGAGTTGAACTTGAAAACGGACATGTCATTACTGCTCATATATCCGGAAAAATGCGGATGAATTATATTAAAATATTGCCAGGCGATAAGGTCAGAGTTGAAATGTCACCTTACGACCTTACAAAAGGAAGGATAACATTCAGATACAAATAAAAATATTGATATATGAAAGTAAAAGCATCTGTAAAGAAACGTAGCGCCGACTGCAAGATAGTGCGAAGAAAAGGTCGCGTTTATGTTATTAATAAGAAAAATCCCAGATTTAAACAACGTCAGGGATAATAATTTACTAACTTTGCAAACCATTTTTAAAGTATATGGCACGAATTGTTGGAGTAGACTTACCTAAGAATAAAAGAGGTGAAATAGCTCTCACCTATATTTATGGCGTTGGCCGCAGCACTGCACGCAAAGTGCTTGCGCAGGCAGGCGTTGATAAGGATATTAAAGTGCAGGACTGGAACGATGAACAAATTACCGCAATAAGAAAGATTCTTAGTGAAAACTATAAACTGGAAGGTGAGCTCCGTTCAGAAATGCAACTTAACATCAAGCGTTTAATAGATATTGGATCCTACAGAGGCATGAGACACCGTCTCGGACTGCCGGTCAGAGGACAGAGAACCA
Source organism: uncultured Rikenella sp. (assembly GCA_964541495.1). Lineage (GTDB taxonomy): Bacteria > Bacteroidota > Bacteroidia > Bacteroidales > VadinHA17 > LD21. The sequence goes on from CAZIRN010000313.1 coordinate 936, forward strand.
AAAATAATGCAAGAACTCGCAAAGGCAGGAAAAAAACTGTTGCAAACAAGAAAAAGGCTACTAAATAATATTGATTATGGCGAAGAAAACCGGAGCATCAAAGAAAAAAGTTGTACGGATTGAGCCTGCTGGACAGGCACACATTCATTCATCGTTCAATAACATTATAGTTACAATTACAAATAATTCCGGGCAGGTTATTTCATGGTCATCGGCAGGCAAAATGGGTTTTAAGGGTTCCAAGAAAAATACTCCTTATGCGGCACAAATGGCAGCCGAGGACTGTAGTAAAGTTGCATACGACCTTGGTTTAAGAAGAGTGAAGGTTTTTGTCAAAGGACCTGGTGCCGGCCGCGAGTCGGCAATAAGGTCAATTGCAAATACCGGCATCGAGGTCACGGAAATAGTTGATGTAACTCCACTGCCTCATAATGGCTGCCGTCCGCCGGGAAGAAGAAGAGTATAATTAACCTTTGAAGTTGTATAAATTAAATTATTATAGTCAATGGCCAGATATACAGGACCAAAATCCAAAATAGCAAGAAAATTCGGAGAACCGATTTTCGGACCCGATAAATACCTTGAAAGAAAAAATTTTCCACCCGGGCAACATGGTATTAACAGGAAGAGAAAGAAAACTTCCGAATACGGTATGCAGCTCAGGGAAAAAGTAAAGGTTAAATATCTTTATGGCCTTCTTGAACGGCAGTTCCGTAATACTTTCGATCTTGCTTCAAGTAGCAAAGGGGTAAAAGGCGAAGTTCTTCTTCAGCTTCTCGAATCGAGGCTAGACAATACAGTATATCGTCTGGGTATTGCCCCTACAAGAGCGACTGCACGCCAACTTGTATCACACCGGCATATCACAGTAAACGGAAATATTGTAAATACACCTTCATATCGGCTTAAACCTGGCGATATAGTCGGAGTGCGCGAAAAATCCAAGTCACTCGAAGTAATTATGAACTCACTGTCTGAAAGAAGATTTTCAAAAGTTCCATGGCTTGAATGGGACGACTCTCAGATGGCCGGAAAGTTCATGTCACTGCCCCAGCGTTCCGATATTCCCGAAGATATTAATGAACAATTGATCGTTGAATTATACTCAAAATAAATAAGCCTATGGCACTCTTATCATTCCAGAAACCGGATAAAGTAATAATGCTCGAGGCGGATGATAAATACGGCAAGTTTGAATTCCGCCCACTCGAACCCGGATACGGCATAACAGTGGGGAATGCCCTTAGAAGAATACTTCTTTCTTCTATTGAGGGATTTGCAATCACGCTGGTAAAAATTGAAGGCGTCGACCATGAATTTTCCACAATAAAAGGCGTTATCGAAGATGTAACCGAAATCATTCTTAACCTTAAGCAAATAAGATTCAAAAGAAAAGTTGAAAACGTTGAGACAGAAAAAATAGTAATAAATATTCAGGGCAAGGAAGTTTTCAAAGCCGGGGACCTTAATACTGTTCTTAATAGCTTCGAAGTTCTTAATCCTGAACTTGTTATTTGCAGAATGGAACCCGATGTGAAACTTTCCATCGAACTTACAATCAGCAAAGGAAGAGGCTATGTTTCTGCCGAAGAAAATGAACCGGAAAATGCAGAGTTCGGACTTATCGCAATAGATTCAATCTTCACACCTATAAAAAATGTGAAGTATTCAATCGAAAATTACCGTGTTGAACA
>CAZIRN010000314.1:0-2618 GCA_964541495.1 uncultured Rikenella sp.
AATAATGAAAAGGATATTATTGATTACAACTGCATTTGTAATTTTTTCACTTCCATGCTTGAAAGTTGAAGCACAGACATTGAAATTTGGGCATATAAACACCGATGAACTTATCAGAGCAATGCCTGAATATGATTCAGCTATGGCTAAACTTACAAGAATTCAGAAGGAACTTATTAATGAACTCGAATTGATGCAGGTTGAGCTCAACAACAAGTATGAAACTTATAATAAGGAAAGTAAGAATTATACCGAGCTTGTCCGTCAGACAAAAGAGCAGGAACTAGCCGACATGAGCAAACGTATCCAGGATTTTCAGCTTCAGGCCCAGAACCAGCTTCAGGAAGAACAGACAAATCTGACGAGGCCTATTTTTGAAAAAGTTGACAAAGCAATAAAAGATGTAGGGAAAGAGGGAGGATTCATTTATGTCTTTGATGTGGCACAATTGCGCTATTTTGATGAATCGAGAAGCGTCAATGTCTTGCCACAGGTAAAGGCAAAACTTGGAATTAAATAAGTAGTAGGCTGACGTCTTAGGGCATCCTCCGGTAATAAATAGGCGGATGCCTCTTTTTTTGCAATGGATCGAATGGTTAATGTCATCCATATTATTTATATATAAGAAAAATAATATAAAAGTAACATTTGACTGTGAATGACAGACCTATTGGAATATTTGACTCCGGTGTCGGAGGCCTGACTGTAGCTCATGCAATCAAACAAATATTACCGGGCGAAACCCTGATTTATTTCGGAGATACTGCGCATTTACCCTATGGCGACAAATCGGCCGAGGCTATCAGACAATATTCCGAAAAAATTGTTGACTATTTACTAAGCCTCGGTGCCAAGGCAATACTTATAGCTTGTAATTCAGCTTCCGCCTCGGCTTATAACTATCTGAAAGAAAAATTCGGAGGCCATACAGTTATTATGGATGTTATTACTCCGGTTATTGATTATTTAGTTAGCCGTAATTACCGTAAAATAGGAGTGATAGGCACCAAGCGAACTATAACATCAGGCATATACAGGGATATGCTGGCTGAAAAATCACCCGCCACAGAAGTAATATCACTTGCAACACCTTTGCTGGTCCCTATGATCGAAGAAGGATTTATATATGATGATATAAGCAATTTAATAATCAGAGCATACCTTTCGAATGAGGCTTTCAACGGCATCGAGGCTCTGATTCTGGGGTGCACACACTATCCTATAATCAGGAACCAGATAGGCAGATTCTTTGATTTCAATATTGAAATTGTCGATTCCTCAAAGATTGTTTCGGCTGCATTCAAACAATTGCTCTGTTCGAATCACCTTCTTCATGATGGCAATTCCGGTAACGACAAATTCATAGTTTCCGATTATACCGATTATTTCGGGAAAATAGCAAGAATGTTTTTTGAAAAAGATATTCATCTCGAAAAGTCCGATATCTGGGCCTGAAAAAAGATTTATAAACTTCTTTGTTTTGAATGATAACCAAAATAATATTATGCATTTTGGTTTCGTTAAAAAACTAAAATAACTTAAGTTCGCACATAAAATAAAATTATATCTGAGCGATAATATGTTCTATTACTATAGAATATTTAACCTGTAAATCAAACAACAATACTTCCGGTAACTGCATCCCTGTTTATCTTCTTTATCAATCCCTGTAGCACATTTCCAGGTCCTGCTTCAATGAAACTTGTTGCGCCGGCTTTTGTCATATTAGTCACTGTCTGACTCCATCTTACGGGTGAAGTCAACTGCATCACCAGATTGGTTTTTATCTCTTCCGGATCAGTTGAAGGTTTTGCATTGACATTCTGGTAAACAGGGCATACAGATTTACGGAACAGAGTATTGTTTATAGCTTCTTCAAGTTCTTTTCTTGCAGGTTCCATCAGGGGCGAGTGAAAAGCACCACCTACCGAAAGCTTCAATGCACGTTTAGCCCCTCTCGATTTAAGTATCTCAATTGCCTTATCTATTGCCTCATTGGCGCCGGAGATTACAATCTGACCCGGACTGTTATAATTTGCCGGAACTACTGCTCCGTTGAATCCGGCACACACCTCTTCCACTATATTGTCATCGAGCCCCAGGACTGCCGCCATGGTTGACGGGTTCATTTCACAAGCCTTCTGCATGGCAGTAGCTCTGGCAAAAACAAGCTTCAGCCCGTCTTCGAAGGTGAGAGTGCGATTTGCAACAAGAGCTGAAAACTCACCAAGTGAGTGCCCTGCCACCATATCAGGTGCAAAAGAATCACCTAACACCGATGTTATTATTACAGAGTGCAGGAATATAGCAGGTTGAGTAACTTTTGTCTGCCTCAGATCATCTTCACTTCCGTTAAACATTATATCGGATATCCTGAATCCGATAATTGAGTTTGCTTTTTCAAAAAGCTCTCTTGCTAATGGATATTTTTCATAGAGGTCTTTGCCCATACCCGGATATTGCGAACCTTGTCCGGGGAAAACATAAGCTTTCATATAAATTCAGGTTTTTGATAAAGAAATATTAAGAAGGCGCAAAAATAGAAAAAAATCAATGCAGCTTCGTTCCAATAAGATGCATAAATTCTTCTCTTGTTCTGAAATTATCAAGAAAACATC
>CAZIRN010000315.1:0-2611 GCA_964541495.1 uncultured Rikenella sp.
CTTATGTGACTTCAAATACAGCCAGCTTATCCGCTAAAGGGGTGCATGCCTTTGTCACAGGGATTCAGGTCAGTGGGGGAGACAACACGGTACGGGTCTCTGTGTCAGCAGATTTATCTATTTTATTTCCTTCGGTGGTTCCAAGGGTGATTATCACACAGACTGGGGTGGCGAAGTTACGAGTTTTCACGCATTAGTCTATTACGACCTAATTAACACTGATAAACAATTCTACAGCAAGTTGAAAGATTAGTGAGTAGATAGTCGATTTGACAATGTCAATGAGGATTGTTTTACGTACCGAAAATTGATTTTTTTACTGCTTCGGTGACAATATCAACCAATATGGATTTCATGCTGGAGTAGGCTTCCGATCCTGCTTTTTTCATTAATTTCTTGAACCGGATTTCTGAGACAACTGTTTGCGGCGTATTGCTGACTAAATCTGGAAAGCTATCCTTAAGCTGTGTCTTTTCGTCCTGACTTAATCCATCCAATTCATCTGCTAGTTCAGATGCTGCTTTGAGACCACTTATTGTCCATGGATATGGTTTTCCGCAGTTGTAGCAGAATGATGGTTTATCATAATCAAAGAAACCAATAACCCCCGGCACATTGTAATATCCTCGAATTTTAGCATTACACTCTAGACAAGCAGTTATTGTCGGTGAACCACATATTGTGCAATGTTTTTGGGCCGACTGAGGTGAAAAATCCAACATCGTGGTTATAACATGTCCATTCAGGCAAATTTGTGCAGTATCGTAATAACTCTCGCTCATAGCCTTTTCTTATCTGTTAAATAGGGAAAACTTTCAACCCAGCAATCGGAAAAAATAATTCCATTGGTTAATAGGACAGAATTGCCTAGATCTAAATACGATTTTTCTCCACTAGCCGCCTATAATGTTCTCCTAAGGCGGTTAACCGGCAAGTTTTACTTTCCATTGCGGCATTCCACATGTGAGGTGTATTTACTGGAATAAGCAAATTCAATCTGTTATACCTTTGAAGAATTGCGAACTTCCTAGTGTTTTCTGGAATTGGTGCGGCCATACCTGGATCTCTTCCTTTAGTCTCCGGTTCGTATGTCGGATCCAGAGGATACTCATATCCGGGTGATGGAAAGAACTCAGTAAGCCTCTGCAAATCCGATGTGGAAATCGGGGGTGAAACCTTACGTAAAGAAACAAACTGCTTTACATTTGTTTTAAATACTGGTCGCTGTTCCCAAGCGCCAAGTGATTGATCTATATGTGCGTAAACGCTTCCGGGGGTAATGTCGCCCGTAAGATTGGCTGCACTTCCATTTAGTGCATCGACTAAAAGAGTTGTAAAAATTCCTCTTCCGTTCTCCTCAGAGGCGTATTGATCTTTGGTAGAAGCAGTAAGTACAGTTATACCTTCTGCCAAAGTTGCCACTCCATCCCCTGACGGAGCAGTCCCAGCTATACCGGAATGACAGCTATCTAAAATAATGACTTTATTTCTTGCTGGCGATTTGTTTGCTAAGGTTAGAATTTCAGAAAGGGATACACCTTCATCTCCACGTTTAGAGTCAGATGCAAGAAGATACCCGCCTGTTGCCTCAATATGCCCATGCCCAGCAAAATAGAATAATGCAATCTCAGCATCGGTCGCAAATAACTTTTCGATATCATCTTTCAGCAAACCGCGATCCACCCGATCGCTAGGTCCGGTTCCTGTAAGTAGCCTGCAATCAAAGTTTACCATCCCGCCATCATTACGTTCCAAAACTGCTTTGACAGAATATGCATCATCAACACAACCGAAGAGTGGACCACCATGCTCATAATAGTTAATTCCAACAATTAGTGCTATTCGCATTTTGTTTGTCACTCAAATGTCACAGGCTATTTATGAATTTTTCGATAGCAGACCATGTCCAAACAACGGTATTTAATCCTGGCAAATCCGTACGATCATCCTTATATGCCCAAATACCAAGAAGTTGCTTTTTCTCTTCTCTCGCACAAGAAATCTCCCATTTCTGACCACTCGAAGTAAGAGAATTTTCACTAACAAGAGCGATAACACCATCTGAGCGGCGAATCCGAGTACGAACTCGATCCTTCCAGTCAGTATCATATGGCTCTTTTACCGACATATCAATATATTCAAACGGTGATTGTGTATTTAATGATTGGCCTTTTAGGAAGTCCCTTTGTCTTTCGTCTTCGATCGCGAAAGCTACAAAAACTACTTTTTTGTTTTCTATCATTTTGCACACCTCCCAAGGTAATAGTCAGTTTCGTTCTTTAGCAGGGTAAATGCTATCATCTCACAATTATTACCAAAGTCATAATTTACTTCGGCAATATTAAATAGCTACATTAACTAATTATACTTATAAATAAATCATCGTCAAACCAATAGTCTGAGGTGGTTACTTTTTTAAAAAATTACCGTTTTCACCCATCTAGGATAAAGCGCTTAGTATTGTTATACTCGTAATACAACTGAATACTCATATTTTTCTATCGTTGGCCGGACATAACCCACTGGGATTAGTCCGGCATTTTCTATTTAAACCCAAGATGACGAAGGTTTCATAAACAAGGAGGTCAGATGATAAACGATGTAGTTCTAG
>CAZIRN010000316.1:0-2593 GCA_964541495.1 uncultured Rikenella sp.
TTAAAAAGATTATTAAGCAAATCCTGTGAATAAAATTTATATTTGCTTCTTATTTCCTGTTTATAGCGCTGCATAAGCTTATTTATTTCACTAATCAGAAATATAGTTCCCCGTGAGGTCTTTTCAATACCTTGTAATATGTAGATGATCCATTCTTCCCAATTATTTTTATCTCTTACTTCCTGAAGTAAGCGGTAATAATCCGATTTAGTATTGATTATGTAATTGCTCAGATAAAGAATCGGTAAATCCAGCAAGCCTTTCAAAATAAGATATAAGATATTGATAATTCTTCCGGTACGACCATTTCCATCATAAAAAGGGTGTATAGATTCAAATTGATAATGAATGATTGCCATTTTAATCAATGGATCCACAGGATGCAGATCATCATTATTGATATACATTTCTATATTTTTTATCAATTTCTCAATTTCATCATATGATTGAGGTGGAATATAAACGGTTTGCCCGGTGGATGTGTTTTTTAATTCAGTACCTGGCAATCTTCGGTAGCCAGCATTATTTTCGACAATTTCTTTTTGAATAGCCAGTATTATATTACTTGTCAAGAGTCCATCTTTTTTTACACTCTCGAATCCCTTTATAACAGCACTGGAATAGCGGTGAACTTCTTTTGCGGCAGGATTTGTTACCAGATCCTCGAATAAATTATTCTGATAAATTTCGTCATGAGTTGTAATGATATTTTCTACAGCCGAACTATCTTTTGCTTCAAGTAGTGGAAGTGTGCTTAGCAAAATATTTACATTAGGAATCGTTTTTGCGACACCTTTCAGTTCCGCAAGATACCTGTGTGCGTTTGCAAGTTGTTTGAGTATGGGTTTTGTTTCTACATCATACTCAGGTGGCAAAAGTTTTAAGGTAAATTGATTCATTATCTCACTCCAATTTATTATGCCACAAACTTGTTAAGCGGAACAAAATCTTTAATGTATTCGGGAATAGCTTTCCGCAGTTCAGACGGCAACTTTTTGAACGCCTCACCATAGGGTGAAACATTCAACAGTGCAAAATTCTTATCGTCAATAATAGCCCTGAATTCAGCGTCAAGTATGTATGCCTTAAAAACAGTTTTTGCATAAGTAAAATATTCTTCCTTTGGTAAGTATCTGCTGTCGAATTTATCAAACTCCTCATCCAATAGCTCATTTTTTGTTTTAAAATAAGGAATCATGCCAAATATTTTCTCAATGATCTCCCGCATTGTAATACGACGATCAATGTTAATTGATTTTCTGAGTTTTTCAAGAGTGAAATATTCCTCTGGCTTATCAAGAATATGTTTTTCAAGATATTCCATGAGTTCATCCCATTTACCTGCTTCTGCCTGCTCTTTAAGTACAGGATGCTCAAGAACTGTCTTTTCAAATTTTTCGAAGTACATTCTGTCAACCTTCATTCCATCAGGTCCAACAACTACTTCTGATACTGTTAGTATGGAATCTATTCGTGTGGATTCATAACCCGAAGGAGCCGTAAACACTTCTGTTCCTTCTCTAGCGGTACTAAGTGGTGGCAGTTTGAGTACTTCATCATAATTATACTTCTCTTCAAAATATTCACAGTTAGCAAAGAAATCGAATATCTTGAAAATGGTTTTTTGTTTTTCTCCAATTTGTATTTTTAATTGCGGGTCAATAACTTCATCGGTAAAATCATGTTTACGTGTACCTCTCCCTTTAATCTGAATAAAATCGGTTGGAGAAAAGATTGGTCGCATCAGACAGAGGTTGAGTATATCGGGACAGTCATACCCTGTTGTCATCATCCCTACAGTTACACAAACACGGGTTTTACTGGTCTTGTATGATGGATTAAAATTCCCAGTACCTGAAAGACGGTTATTTGTAAAATTGATGGTAAACTGCTGAGCATCAGCAATTCGTGATGTAACCTGAATAGCAAAATCGGAGCTATACTTACCAGGAAACATTTGATGAGCAAATTCATTAAGAATCTGGGTTATTTTCGCTGCATGGTTTTGCGAAACACAAAAGACTATTGTTTTGCCAATCTCTCCGCTAATAGGATCTCTCAAGGCATTTTCTAGAAAGGCTTTACAAAAAACTCTGTTTGTGTTTTCAGAAAAAAATTTTCTCTCAAAATCCTTATGAATAAAGGTTTCTTCTACTTCTTCGCCTTCATCATTTTGTGTAATAATCGAATATCCCTGATCAGAAAGTAATTGCGTAGTAATTTCTGTTCTTGCATCAACAACCACAGGATTGACGAGAAAACCATCTTTCACACCATCGATTAGTGAATAGCGGAAAGTAGGTTCGCCGTTTTCACAACCAAAGGTTTTATAGGTATCGAGCAAAAGGCGGCGTTCTAGTTGTCGAGGATCGTTTTCACCGAGTTCTGAAATATCAATATGTTTCAGATAATCTTTTGGGGTTGCTGTTAAACCGAGCTTATAGCCGATAAAGTATTCAAACACTGCTCTGCTGTTTCCACCAATACTGCGATGTGCTTCATCTGAAATTACAAGATCGAAATCGTCTGGAGCAAACAACCTTTTATATCTATTCTTTGCTAAAAAAGTCTGAATAGTTGAAACAACTATTTC
>CAZIRN010000317.1:0-2593 GCA_964541495.1 uncultured Rikenella sp.
CCGTGCCGTTGATTTCGGCAATCGTCGCATCAGAAATTTAAGTTCCAGAATATTAAAAAAAGTCAAGGCCGACGATATCATTTTGCTGCATGATGTATCGCCGCGCAGCGGTAACGATCAGGCTGTTTTATTATCTGAAATCGAAATCATTTTGCAGGGGCTTCATGATAAAGGCTTAAAAGTCGTTTCGCTTGCCGATTTAATCGGCAGACAAGTCATGGAATAAGCCTGAACAGTTTTCGCTTATTTGATTTGTTTTATCTAAAGCTGAAAAAATATTGAGACAGATTTGTTAAAGTACAATATTTTTCAGTCATTAACCACTTTCAACTCAAGTGCGTAAAGAAGAATCACACCCGAATCGGTTATTGTTTACATATTCTTTTCTATTATTTAAAAATCTGCTTGTAGCCTTAATATCATTAAAATCATTGCTAAAAAGTGCCCATACTTTATAACCGTTGCTGTGAGCCCAATCTACATAAACGGTATCTGCTCTGTTTATAATATTCCCTTCATCATCTTTAAGCTGAAACCATGTTGGAGATATAACATCCAAGCCTTCGATTTTCCCGATCTTATCAAGATTTGGCCTTCCGCTGTATATCGATTCCCAAACAAGGTTTATTTTCCCGTTTTCAGGCTGCCACGAAACTTCTTCTTTTTCCTCTTCGAAGTAAACATTAGCAACTGTTTTCCATTTTACCACAACATGTTTTTTCTCAACATACCCTACTGCTCCGCTTTCCGTTCTCACCTTGTACCATTTTTCATATTCCTCAAACACCCTTAAAACACTTTTTATTGAGCTTTCTTCAGAATCTTTTTCCATGCCGAGCGTTTGTATTATAGGATGCCTGATCGAAGGACCTTTTCTCACAACGGCATCACTATCTATAGGTTCTGCAGTTTGGATCATCACTGCCTTATAATCTATGACAACCACATTGTTTTCTTCAATATATTCTACATAAATATTATAAAGATCAGCTAAAAATCCAATAGGCACAAATATTGCACCGTTTTCTTCAACAGCAGGTATATTAAGATTGACGGGCTTGTTATTTACCATCGCTTCCAATTCGTTTGTTTTCATCCTAATAAGCCTGTCTTTTGTCGTTATTGTGACCTTTTTTGTTTCTTTGTCCCAATTAATATAAGGATCAATATACTGCTTTATAATGTCGAACGGCAACAATATTTCTCCGTCTATTATTTTAGGTTGGTTTTTTGAACTTATAACATCTCCGCCTATAACAAGATTAACATTCTCTTTCTCAAAAGCAGGAACAATACTGTTGTTCGGCATGGTAAAATAGCGGTATAACCCATAGGAAACACCTGCTGCGGCAAACAAGATAAAAATTACAAGTAAAATCACCCTAATAAACTTTTTCATTTTTTAAAATTCTACTTTTCTTGGTATATATGATTTAAAAGCTTTCAACATTCTTTCGTCGGGCTCAAATAAAACCGCGGTTCTTTCCCCTTTATAAACAAGGGTTATCAGATATACATCCTCTGAATTAATAGAACTTATCGCCTCGATCTTATGCTTTGCGTCAACCAAACGCCTATCGTTATATCCGCCCTTTAACTTGGCAATAATATCAAAATCCTTGCAATTTGCACTAAAAATCCTTTTTCTTCGTCTTTTTGCAATAATTTTATCAATGTCTAAGTCACCGTTTGTTACAATGTACTCATACTCAACATTTCTGGCAATTACAACCTGATAAACTAAATATGCAATCAAAACTACAATAATAAGAAAAAATGAACTCAAAAAAGGCACAAGCTGCACTGCAAAAAATAAGATTACCCCTGCCAATAAAATCCCCGCTATTATCAAATAATCCTTCGGCGTCTTTTTCTTAACAACTATTTTCTCTAGAAAACTATCCATTAAAACCCTCCCGCAAACAATAATTTTAATTTATGCAGATTTGTAAAAATATTTAATTGATTTAAAAATGCAAGTTAACATCAAAATTTAATTTATTTTGTCACATACACATATATAATAAATATTTTTATATATCATTTTATAATTTAGAAATTCACTAAAATAGATTTTACCACAGCCATCAAGGATTAACAACATAAAAAATGAATCCATATGTTTATTCTGTGATAACATCATATTGAAATTATCCTGTTGCAATAGACAATATTTACTAATATCATGTTGAAACTACTCCAATATCATGTTTAAGTTTATTGCTATAAAGACATAAAATGCTGCACACAGACTAATGTAAAAAGGCGGGATCATTTCATCAATACAACTTAAAAAAGATCGACCTTAGGACTGTAGATCAAGCGGCCTGCTGTGCGCATATTGTTAAAGAAGCCGTACAGTCTTATTATCCTGTACGGCTTCTATTAAAGGAATGGCAAAACTTTTTTGTTTTACTTTTCAGATCAATACATTCCGCCTCCGGGAGGCATTCCCGCTCCGGCAGGCATCGCCGGTTCTTTTTCAGGGATTTCTCCCACAAGACTTTCAGTTGTCAGAAGCATGGCGGCTATTGATGAAGCATTTTGCAGTGCAATTCTTGTAACTTTTGCAGGATCTACTATGCCGGCTTCA
>CAZIRN010000318.1:0-2587 GCA_964541495.1 uncultured Rikenella sp.
TAACGTGTAGATGTATAAGCAGCACCCATATCTATACCTCCTTCAAGTACCATACGATGCTGGTTATATTTAGTGGCTTCAGCAGGATAATTAAGATTACATAAAGTAACATTCATAATTTTGTTGCCCGTCACTCCACGCAAAAGAAAATCAAGGGAGAAATTTTTATAACTAAGAGTATTATGCCATCCGCCGGTGAGTTTAGGTTGAGCATCTCCGGCATAGAAACGATCAGTTGTTAAAGGATTTGTCGTTAATGTACCATCCGCTTTGTAAAACAGAGATTGTCCGTTCTCATCCTTCCCTGCATATTTCCATGTATAGAACTCCCCGATAGGATAACCAGGTTGAATAATCTGGCTGTTCATTCCTGACTGACCATGATTACCGACAGCTCCTCTATATAAATAATCCAGCTTGAATTTATCGTTGGAAAGTGAAACAATCAAATTCTTATTATGAGCCATGATAAGAGATGTTGACCAGGAAAAATCCTTTTTCTGTACAGGAATCAAATCAATAGTAACTTCCACACCTTTATTATCCATTTGGCCAACATTTGCTGTATAAGTTGACACAAAATATTGTTCTGAAGGTACAGGATAATTCCAGATTAGATCTTTTGTTGTTTTTTTGTAGTATTCAACAGTTCCGTTTATCCGTCCTTTAAACAATCCAAAATCAAGTCCAACGTTTAGCATTGTAGTACGTTCCCACTTAAGATCAGGATTATCATTTTGGACTGGAGCTACTCCTTTGATATATTTACCATCATAATAAGATATGCCGCTTACTCCATATCTCAACATGCTGATAAGGGGATCAAATCCGAGACAATTTCCGCTGGTACCATATCCGGCACGAATTTTCAGATTATTTAAAAACGCAATACTCTTCATAAAAGGTTCCTCAGTAATTCTCCATCCAACTGAAGCAGAAGGGAAAGTGCCCCAACGATTATTTATACCGAATGCCGATGACCCATCCCTGCGCACCGTTGCCTGAAGAAAATATTTACTATTGAATGCATAATTTAAGCGTGAATAACCTGAAATAGTTCTTAAAGTCTTAACAGCGGTTGTACCGTAAGCAGGTATAAAACCTGTATAATTACTTCCCATTCCCAGGTTATAATATGTTAAGATATCGGAAATGAAATTTGTGCTTGATGTCTGAAATCCATCTCCTGAACGATCTTCCTGCCAGGAATAGCCAACCAGTAATTTGAAATCGTGTTTCCCAAATACTTTGTTATATGAAGCATAAGTTTCCAATAATTTTTTCTCACTTTCATAGGAATTTCTTACTGCCTGCCCATTTTCAGCCAGAGCAAGACGTGAGCCTTTATAATTGTACGAATTTCCGTTAGATTGTCCGTTCTGATAAGAAACATTAATTACATAATCGAGTCCTTTCAGGATATTTAGCTGGGCATTTGCTGAACCAAGAAAAACTTTACCTCTCGACTTGTAAATATTTTGTTCTATCAGTGCAACAGGGTTATAAGAACCATAAGAATAATCTTCTCTGAATGAGCCGTCGCTATTACGAATATTTACTGTAGGCAGATACTTCCACATTGTGAGGTACAGGTCGGAACTCCCGGTTACAGGGGGAGGACTTTCAACATCAGTAATTGAATTTCTTACTGAAAATCCTAATTTCAGCTTGTCTTTGAACATTTTTTGTTCAACATTTGCATGGAGAATAAAGCGGTTATTTGAAGAATGCTTGATAATACCCATATTACTAAGGTAATCGAAACTTGCAATATAGGTCGTTCTATTATTACCGCCTTTTATTGACAGGTTATTATTATGTGAAACACCGAGTCTTGTTACCTCATCAGCCCAACAGGTATTCACTCCATCATCACTTATCGGGTCAAGAGAAAGTCCGTTATCTGCCAGCCATGCTCTATATTCTTCTCCGGTTAGCACGTCAAATTTTTTGGAAATAGTTTCAATTGCCACATAAGAATTATAAGAAATACCATATTGGCCTTCCTCTCCTCGTTTTGTTGTTATAAGTATAACTCCGTTAGAAGCTCTGGAACCATATATTGCAGTAGCAGAAGCATCTTTTAAGATATCAATGGAGACAATATCATCCTGAGGTATAAGGCTTAAAGAAACTCCTGGCACTCCATCAACAACATAGAAAGGTTCCTGAGCGGCTCCTTCACGTAAAGTTGATGGCCCTCGTAATATAATCGAAGCTGCACCATTTGGATTCCCGTCTTTTGTAATGTTCAGACCTGGAACTTTACCGGTTAGCAGGTAAACAGGACTTGTTACAACAGCCTTGTTCAGGTTTTCAGCAGAAACTGATGTAATAGAACTAGTCAGGTCTTTCTTACGCTGAGTCCCATACCCGATAACCACAACCTGCTCAAGACCTACTGCCTCACTTACAAGTGAAACATTTAGCTTTGACCTTCCTTCCAGCGCTATTTCCTGACTGGAATATCCGATGAACGAAAATACCAGGGTCGCATTCCTGTCAGGCACACTTAACGAATAATTTCCTGATGCATCAGTCATTGTTCCGACAGTTGTTCCCTTCACAATAATATTTACTCCCGGGA
>CAZIRN010000319.1:0-2546 GCA_964541495.1 uncultured Rikenella sp.
AAAGTTTCCTGAAATATCTGTTCGAAGGTGTCGAAAATTCGAGCACCATCATACATCCGTCTTTTCTCAAGACTCTGGCCATTTCATTGATGCCTTTGAAAGTATCGGAAAAATTCCTTACCCCAAAAGACGACATAACCAGGTCGAATGAATTATCATCGAAAGGCAGATGATCAACATCACCATGTACAAGTTCTATTTTTTCTGTCAGACCTTTTTTTATGATTTTTTTTCTGCCAAGTTCGAGCATTTTTTCAGAGATATCTATTCCGGTAATTTTGACGGGATTAAGTCGCGTGGCTTCAATGGCAAAATCGGCTGTTCCTGTTGCAACATCGAGAATATAAGAAGGATTAAGTGTTTTTTCTACACTTTTTATTGCCTTACGTCGCCACAAAATATCAGCACGAAAAGAAAGAAAATGATTCAGGAAATCATAGCGCTTTGCTATTGAATCGAACATTGATTCTACCGCAGCTTTTTTCCCTGTTAATAAATCCTGTGATATTTCTCCCATTTGTAATTAGTTGTTTCAAATATAGTTACATTTTTTCAAGAGAATAGATGGAGATTTGACAAAGAAAGATAAATTTTTACTTGCCGATTATTTTTATTTTTACATGGAAAAAATTTTGCCATGAATAAAATAATAATGATTACAGGGGCCACTTCCGGTTTTGGAAGAGCGACAGCCAGAAAATTTGCCATGAACGGGTATAATGTGATAATTACGGGCCGGAGAACCGAAAGACTCGAGGAAATTGAACAGGAACTCAATTCACTGAATACCGGAATTAAAGTTCTCAGTCTCAATTTTGATGTAAGGAAAAGATATGAAGTGGAGGACATAATCGAAGAAATGCCTGACGAGTGGAAAAAAATAGACATTCTTGTAAACAATGCAGGGCTTGCCGTTGGTCTCGATACTATTGACAAAGGAAATATTGATGACTGGGACAGAATGGTTGACACAAATATCAAAGGTATTCTATATGTTACAAGGGCAGTTGCGCCTCTGATGGTTGAGCGCAAATCGGGTCATATCTTCAATATTTCGTCAATAGCCGGCAAACAGGAATATGAAAAGGGGAATGTTTACTGTGCAACCAAGCATGCAGTTGATTCCCTATCAAGGTCAATGAGGATTGATCTTTTGAGGCATAACATCAAAGTAACCAATGTAGCGCCGGGGATGGCTGAAACTGAATTCTCGCTCGTCAGGTTCAAAGGTGACAAGAAAAGGGCAAAAGAGGTATATGAAGGCGTAAAGCCACTTACCGCAGAAGATATTGCAGAAGTAATTTTCTGGTGTGCCACTCTTCCTCCACATGTCTGCATAAACGATATAAATATTACCCCAACACAACAGGCAAATGTGCACTACGTGAACAAAGAAGATTAAGTTGACTAAATCTTTAAATACGACTTGTTGCAAAAATCCGGGCCGAGCAAAGCATTTCAGCAGTAAGTCGAAATAATTTTTATCTCACAGTAATTGTGAATTCATAATATTGTTCAACGCCTGTCAGTACATTTATTAGTTTATATGGGTATAATGAAGTTTTGCCATTTACTTGTTTCGCTTTCAGAAGTATTGTTCCTTCTGCCGGAAGGACAATTTTCTGTGGCATCTGGGAATCATCCTTGGTCAGCTTAATCATTGTGAATTCGATATCGGAACAGTTCTTTATTTTGAAGTAAGCATAACCATCCTGATAAAAATGTGAATCAAATGCTTTTATTGATTGATTTACAATTGGTTCGATAAATTCTCTTCTACCTATAAGTTTATTGAAGAATAAAGTTGCAGTTCGTCTTGCGAACATAGCTTCTTTTATTGATTCCACTGTTCTTTCTTTTGCGAAGACAAGGGTGAGGGGTCGTATGGGATATTTATCAGTGTTATAATAATATTCAAAAGCATCGTGTACATCTGAATTGCCGGTAATTGCAAGATTTTTTTCAAGTGCCCATTGAAGGGCTTCGGGGTACCATTCCTTTTCATTGAATACCTCTATTCCATGCATCCAGCCTTTACGATAAATAGTCTCATGTTCGGCCATCCATCTGGTAGTATCGGGTTGTTGTTTTCTCCAGCCCGGATGGTTCCATATAATGAATGCGCCTTGTTTTGCAGCTTCGCCCAGGGCATCCATATAATCTGGCAGATCAAGAGCATTGACATCTTTTACGAACAGAGCGTTAAAATGGCCCGGAGGCATGCTTCTTGATATTTCGCCACCTTTAATCAGAATTAATCCGGCCATATTGGCAGAAGGCAGTGCTGTTTCGTAAGCCATGTGTTTCTGCCCGGGGAGTTTTTTTGGATTACCTTCTATATGATCGGTTATTGCAATTGCGTCAAGTCCATTCTCCCATGCCTCGTTCACTCTCACGTTAGGCCATACTACACCGTCGGAATAAACAGTGTGTATATGAAAATCACATTTAAGGGTGATATATCCCGGAATATCAGGGATAAGGATTTCTTTCCTGAAATGAGGACGTACCACATCTTCCAGAACGATTGTACCGGATTTCTGAGC
>CAZIRN010000320.1:0-2546 GCA_964541495.1 uncultured Rikenella sp.
CATTAGTTCAAAAACCTTTGGAAATTAGTCCAGTTTAAAGGGGGTTAATACAAAAATCATTGAATATGCGACACAGAGTTATTGTTTTTCCGGTCATTCTGGCGCTTATCGTTTTTGCTTCGTGTCAGAAAAGAGCTGAAATTGTTGCGGTCAGAATTATATTCGATACGGATCTTGGCCCCGACTACGATGATGTCGGAGCACTTGCCATGCTTCATGCATACGCCGATAGCGGTCTGGCTAATATTCTGGCCACTGTTGCAAGTAACCGATATGAGCTTACCGGGCCATGTATCGAGATAATCAACACATATTTTGGTCGGCCTGATATTCCTGTGGGCACGCCACCTCCAGGAAGTGTAAGAATTGGATGCTCGCAGCACTGGACGGATTCTCTGGTTGCGAAATACACACATTCACTTGACTCGACCGGTATGGCCGAAGATGCTGTAACTATTTATCGCAGGATTCTTTCAGTTCAGCCTGATACCAGTGTGACAATAGTGACTGTAGGGTTCCTGACCAATATACGAAATCTTTTGCTTTCCCAGCCTGACACTATCAGCCCGTTAAGCGGCGAAGAGCTTGTAAAGCAAAAAGTAAAACAGTGGGTTGCTATGGCTGGCAAATTTCCTTCTGGCAGTGAATTCAATATAATGATGGACAGTATGGCTTCAGTAGAAGCAATCGGCAGGTTTCCGCGTCCAATTATTTTCACGGGTTTTGAAATAGGCGAAAAAATAAAGACAGGTAAAAAACTTGTGGAACTGGGTGATCCTCAAAGTCCTGTAAGGGAAGTGTTTCGTATAGCCTTGCCTCTTGATCCGGCCGACCGTAATGGGCGAATGAGCTGGGACGAAACTGCAGTGCTCATTGCCGTGAAAGGAATTCATCCGTATTTCGAAGCAAAGCGCGGTAAGTTTATTCCATTTCCTAACGGATATAATGAATGGTATGATGATGGTTCCGGCAGTCACGCGTATGTTACCTTTGCTCTCCCGCCGGATTCCATTGGAAAGATTATTGAAAATACAATGATGCACAAACCTGTTAAGAAATTACAACCTGTTCCGTAGTCAGGTGTATGGACAATAGACTTGGTATACAAGGGGCTATAGACATGGTATACATTTTTATAAAGTTATAGTTCTTATTAATTGATTGCAAAAATATATTTCATAAGTATTGTTTTCTTTTGATTCTCTTACTGCTACATAATCACCAATAAAAGCTCTTCCGACTTTGATTTCTTTGTTTTTAAAGCTTATCTCTCCCTTTTTCTGGACTTTTCTTTTCATATCTGATTGATTATACTCATATGGCTTTATTTTTTCAGGATATGCTCTGACACTTGGAGTATAAAGCTCAGCAGGTGTTTTAAAATTTATAGCTTCATGTGGCCGAACACAATTATATTTTTCTCTCCATGCGTCAAACCTTTTTTGACAATGTTCGTGATCATGGAATTGTTCATGATCAATTAATTCTTGTTTTAGTGTTCTATGGAAGCGTTCTTCTTTACCTTGTGTCTGTGGATGGTAAGGCCTGCCATGTATAAGTTTTATATTTAACTGGATAAACCATTTCTCAAGTGTGGTGTAACCACGGATCCCTTCTGTTAATTCATTACCTGAAGAGCCCCACGGACCACCATTGTCTGTTAAAATGATGTAAGGAAGCCCGTATTTCCTGAAAACATTTATAAGAACATATTTAACCGTTATTTCTTGCTGGTTTCTACAAGCTTCCAAACAGATGTTAAATCGGCTGTGGTCATCAGTTATTGTTAACGGATGGCATATTTCTTTGTTTAATAACGTGAAATGGCCTTTGTAATCCATTTGCCATAACTCATTTGGATAATCGTATTCAAATCGTTCAAAACCCTCAGATTGTTTTGAACGATTTGAAGGTATTAATCCATTACGTTTTAATATTTTGTTTATTGTAGCTCTACATGGTATCTCCGGATAAGGATACAACCCCTGATCTTTATGATTAGAGATAATTTTATGCAATTTCTTTGCACCCCATTCCTGTTCACCTTTCCTTATATTTATTACATATTCTTCTATCTCTGAAGGTGTCTGATTTGGAAAATGATATGGCCGTCTGCTCTTATCAATTAATTCAGGTAAACCATTTTCATAATAGCGCTCGAGCCATTTATAACCAATCCTCCTGGTTATTTTAAACCGCCTGCAAAGATCACTTATGTTTGATCCAGGCTTAGAAGCTAATATACAGAACTCAGTTCTTTGACCCATGATAGTTTGTGTTTCGAAAGGCATAACTTTTTCCCATAAATTTACCTTTTTATATTGTATACCATGTGTGTAGATACCTGTATACTATGTGTGTAGACCAAACAGTCAGGGAAAGAAGGGGAGAAAAGGAGAAAGGGAGATGAGGAGAAAGTTGGAGGCACTGATATCAAGCAATTCGAAATAAGACAAAAGACAAAAGGAAAAAGACAAAAGCTGAATCAAAGTGTATTAACCCCCTTTAAACTGGACTAATTTCCAAAGGTTTTTGAACTAATGATT
>CAZIRN010000321.1:0-2537 GCA_964541495.1 uncultured Rikenella sp.
TCAACCTGTTGAGGCATTTCTGCAGGCCAGCCAAGAGTAATAGTAGTTACAGGCACAACACCTTTGGGCAGTTTCAGTGCCTCAATTATTTTGTCGGCGTTATAGGTAGTTGTTCCGAGGTAACAGATACCCAGTCCAGAAGCCTCAGCGGCTATTGAAACAGTCTGGGCTACAAGGAGAGCGTCGATTGCTGCGGTGAAAAATGAGATAAAGTTATCGTAACATGGTTCGGCTTTTCGGAAGCGGCACCATTTATTAAACCGGTTGAAATCGGCGCAAAATGTCAGAACGACAGGTGCTTCCATAATCATTTTCTGATCGAAATGAAGAGGCAGGAGTTCTTTTTTCTTTTCTTTATCTCGTGTAATAATTATACTGTAAACCTGCATACCGCCAGTTGTTGAGGCACGGCATCCGGCAGCAAGGATTTTCCTGAGAAGTTCATCATCCACATCCTTGTCGAGGTAATCCCTGATTGTCCTTCGGTTCATTAGAATATCGAATATTTCCATCTTCTTTATTTTTTAAAAGTATTTATCCTGATAATTGTGCTATGAAAGGCGATAAAGTTAATTTTTTAGAATGAAACAGCGAAAAAATTCATTACAATAAGCATAAGAAGCTTTGCTCAAAATCTTTTTGCGGTAATAAAGTATTCATTATTACTTAATTGTATAAAAATTTATTCAATATGTAAACTTTCATTTGACCTATAACCATTAATTAATAAAAAATTCTTTTTCACTACCATAAAATTCCCAAATCTTATTTATGAACAAATAAAATTTCAATTGGAAAATGACTTATTTTGCATTAAATAAAATTATTTCCTTACACACTTTTTGGGGTATTACCATTGTCCCGATAATAATGCATTTGTGTTTTGAAGTAAAAAGGAAGGACTTTCAAGTTTTTTGTTTTGAAAAACTTGAAAGTCCTTTACTTAAACAATCATTGAAAAAATCACAACTATTTACCTGACAACACAGCAACTTTATACTTCTTATTTTTTATCTTACTTCAAATTTATAAACGCAAACATGTTTATATTGCTGTCCCGGATTAAGAACTGTCGAAGGGAAGTTAGGATGATTAGGACTGTCAGGAAAATGCTGGGTTTCCATCGTAAATGAAGTACGATAAGTATATACTTCACCGTATTTTCCTTTGTCTTTACCATTTAGCAAATTCCCTCCATAAAACTGCAATCCGGGCTGATCGGTAATGACACGCATCTGAATACCACTGGAAGGTTCGTAAATTACTACTGCTTCCGTCAGCCTGTCCCCATGCTTGTCCAATACCCAGTTGTGGTCATAACCTGGTTCATTGATTAAATCGGGAAAGTTTTCATTTACTCTTTTTCCTATCGGTGTTGGAACAGAGAAATCCATTGGTGTTCCCTTTACCGGTGCAATGATTCCTGTCGGTATCAAACCCTTGTCTGTCGGTGTATAACCAGCAGCATTTATCTGCAAGACATGAGAATTAATTGATTGGGCTATTCCTTCTGAAAATCCATACAAGTTAAAGAAAGAATGGTGCGTTAAATTGATAATAGTTGGCTTGTCAGTCGTGGCTGAATATTCGATTTTCAACTCGTTGTCATTGGTTAGAGTATATATCACCTTTACTGTCAGATTTCCAGGATAACCTTCTTCTCCATCACGGGAAAAATATTTCAATTCCAATGCATCTTCATTGTTGGCATTTTTGAATGGTATAGCATCCCACACAACTGTATGAAAGCCTTTTGGCCCTCCGTGCAAATGATTTTCTCCATCATTGATTGGAAGCTGATAAGTCTTTCCATTCAATTCAAATTTTCCTTTAGCTATACGATTAGCATAACGACCGATCAATGGATTAAAATAAATTTCATGAGATTGTAAATATTCTTTCAGCGTGGAATACCCTGTTACAACATCGGCAAAATCATAATTTCTGTCCGACACCCAAAGGGTTACAACGCGTCCACCGTAATTGGTTATTTGAGCAGTCATCCCCTGACGATTCTTTAAAGTATATAGCGAAACCTGTTTGCCGTCTATCTTTTCATTGAAGTTTTCGGATTTCATCAGTCGAATATTGGAAATTTTTCCCGTCATCTTCTTGATAAATTCTATTTCCTTCGGATCGAAAGGTGTTTTGTCCTGACGATAAATATCATGGAACCAGACAGTCGGTTCTTTTTCGTTCGGACGGGGATCGCTCCATGCAAATATCGTATTGGTTTTTCCGGAAACAAATCCCCAGTTTATAGCACCAACATTGTTTCGTTTGAGTAGTGGCATGATATTTTCAAAACGACTGTTGTTTCTGCGTGCCATATATTCGGTACAAATCATTGGTCGTCCCAGCATGTGGAGAAAATTAATCCACAATTCGTGATTTTTTTCATCCGAATAATTGTGATAGGTTACAATATCTGAATTTGCCAGCTGAAATTCATTGAGTTCAGGGCAGCCAAAATACCAGATTCCGGTTGAAAGAGGCTGCGAAGGATTGGACTGGCGTGCCCATTTGAAAACATTTTT
>CAZIRN010000322.1:0-2516 GCA_964541495.1 uncultured Rikenella sp.
TCCCGCTGAAAAACCCCTTTATTCATGTATAGTGGTAATAAACTCTCCTTCAAGTTATGTTTATTATGGGAATCTTGTAGCAGGCCCTGTTTTCAAGGAAATAGCAGATAAGGCGTATTCCACGATATTTTTAAGAGATTATCCCGGGTCTGAAGATAATGATAACAAAATCATAACTCCTGATGCAGGCAACGGTTACAGGACCGATATTCATGAAATATTGAGAAAAGCTGGAATAAAATATAACAGAAACGGCGATGACACATGGATAGCTACACGGGAGGTTGGTGATACTGTAAAAATCATACCTCTCGAAACAGACGAAAAACTTGTACCGGATGTAAGAGGAATGACTCTCAGGGATGCTCTGTTTCTTCTTGAAAACTCAGGCCTCAGAGTGGAATTTACCGGTAGAGGCAGGGTAAGAAAACAGATACCTGATCATGGTACGAGAATTAACGGAGAAATGGTTGTTTCACTTGTTTTAGGTGTATGAACGGTAAAAGGCTCGATAAGATTCTCGAAGGGATAAAGATAATCTATGCAGAAGGAGACATGCAGGCTGAAGTCACTTCTGTAGTGTTCGATTCCCGTAAAGTAGTGCCAGGTTCACTTTTCGTTGCATTAAAGGGAACAAAAACCGACGGCAGTCAATTTATCAATCAGGCTATTGACTCTGGTGCTATAGCGATAATTAGTTCTGAACTGCCTCAGGAAAGAAAACAAAATATAACATGGATAAAAGTGCCTGATACTGCTGTTGCATTGGGACAGGCGGCATCGAATTTCTACGGCAATCCGTCGTCAAAGTTCAGGCTTATAGGAGTTACAGGAACAAACGGCAAAACGACAATTGCAACTTTACTTTATCAACTTTTTACAAAACTTGGATATAAATGCGGACTTTTTTCGACAATATCCAATTATGTTGCCAGCAGGGAATACCCGGCAACACATACTACTCCCGATTCGGTTCAGCTCAACAGCCTGATGGCCGAGATGGTAAAAGAAAACTGCAGTTATGTATTTATGGAAGTGAGTTCCCATGCGATAGACCAGAAAAGGATAAGAGGGCTGAAATATACCGGAGGGATTTTCACCAATATCACTCACGATCATCTCGATTATCATAAAACTTTTGCCAATTATATAGCGGCCAAAAAAGCCTTCTTCGATTCGCTCGGGCCAGAATCATTTGCACTGATTAATGCTGATGATAAAAACTCAGAAGTTATGGTGCAGAACTGCAGTGCACGGAAATATACTTATTCCATTAGCGGTATGGCAGATTTCAGAGCCGCTGTAATTGAGCAGGGCATTGAAGGAATGGAACTCCGTATTGATGGCGAGGAGGTATGGACACAATTCGTGGGCGAATTCAATGCGTCGAATCTGCTGGCTGTTTATTCTGCTGCAATACTTCTGGGGGAGGGAAAGAAGGAGACACTGACATATCTGAGCAGCCTCAAGCCTGTGCCAGGAAGACTCGAGGTGATAAGAGGCAATACTTCAGTGACTGGAATAGTTGATTATGCGCATACGCCGGATGCTTTGATGAAAGTAACCGACACAATAAATAAAATATTGAAAGGGAGTGGGCTGCTTATTACCGTGGTGGGCGCTGGCGGCGACAGAGACAGAAGTAAAAGACCTTTAATGGCCTCTATATGTGCGGAAAAGAGCAGCATTGTTATACTTACTTCAGACAATCCCAGAAGTGAAGATCCGGAAAAAATAATTGATGAAATGGTAGCAGGTATAACTTATGAAGCCAAAGAAAAAGTTATAAGGATAACAGACAGGAAGGAAGCTATAAAAACTGCTGTTATGATGGCAAATCCGGGCGACGTGGTTCTTGTTGCCGGCAAGGGACATGAAACGTATCAGGAAATCAAAGGGGTGCGCCATCATTTCGACGACAGAGAAGAACTTGCAAAGGCATTGTTATTAAAAATTTGAATGTATGCTCTATTATCTTTTCAGATATCTCGATTCTATTGATGTTCCGGGCGCCGGTGTCTTCTCGTATATTTCTTTTAGGTCGGCAGCAGCAGTTATAACCTCACTTTTCATCTCCCTGCTTATCGGAAAGTATATTATAAACTATCTGCAGGTTAAACAGATAGGAGATGTTGTAAGAGATCTTGGGCTTGAAGGTCAGTATAGAAAAGAGGGTACCCCTTCAATGGGCGGAATAATAATACTCGCTTCAATTATTATACCTGTTTTACTTTTTGCAAAGCTCGATAACATATATATAATTTTAATGCTTATTACTACTGTCTGGCTCGGTACTATTGGTTTTCTGGATGACTACATAAAAATATTCAAAAAGAATAAGGCAGGGCTGGCCGGTAAATTTAAGATAATCGGTCAAGTAGGTCTGGGAATTATTGTGGGAGTGGTTTTCTTTTTCAGTGATGATGTGATTATTGTTGAAAGAGTGAAAATGCCGGCCTCTTTACAAGGTGTAAGAACGGAACAGATTGAGTCTACCGATTCCCTTTCGGCCAGAC
>CAZIRN010000323.1:0-2504 GCA_964541495.1 uncultured Rikenella sp.
TTTGGTCTGAATTTACTAGGCCATTATAGTGCTCTTCTGAAGTCCTTTGTTGCGTTCCGCTAATGAAATTTTTATAGAATCTTTTTCTGAAAGCTGCGCTTTTACTAAAGCTAACAATCTGTCCTCTGTTAATTTCTCTATTGGAATAACCCACTTTTTATTTCCATAAACATACTCAGCCATTCCAACAGCCTTCTGGCTGTATGCAATAAAAATTGTAGGTACTCCGGCTTCTATCGCATTAATTGCGCAGTGCATCCGTGCTGCAATAACAATATCGCATTCACTTAATATCTGTTTTGTACCAAGAAACCCTGGGTCATTATCTATTAGACGTACCTGGCCAAGTAAATCTTTGGGAATGGCATTCCTCATCGCTTTCAGATAACGCAGATCATCATCATTGATATTAAAATAGCAAACAACATGTGGTATAAGGATAACCTCCGCATCTAAATTTTTTATCAAGCTGACGATAATATCAGCCTGTTTAGAAATTACTTCTGGCATCGCTTTGTCTCCAAAAGAATATAGTGTTGAAAGTGGGCTTAGGTTGAGCCCTATTTTAATTTTATGATTTGATGATGGGAAAAGATTGTGCCCTCCAGGGAGAGAAACCATAAAGGCTGGGTCAGCACGTTCTATAACATTGTCAGATATCCCGATGCTTTTTAAGTATGATGTTGTACGGGGTTCCCTTGAGACAATTAGGTCGACTGTTCGCAAGTGTTCAATAAATGCCTTTTTAGCTTTGGGGAAACCCTCAAACGGGCCAATTGAAGCACCCCATATCACTAGTTTCTTACCGCGTTTTTTTACCATATTGCCGAAGTGAATGAGAGGATGGTAATAAGGAAACAGCGGCCTATTCTTATAGTTGGGAGGAAGTGTGTAGATATCCCCACCTATGGAAAATATTATATCGCATTCATCTACCCAGCTTAGATCTTCCCTATATAATGGACAAGGGATACCCGTAACCGTTCTCAAGGCATTGCCAAGCCATTGTATTGTCCACTTGGGATAAACTTTGCGAGGAATAATTTCTACATTGCTTCCTTTAAGTCTTCGTTTATCATCCTCTGGTCGTAGTGATGCATATATAATCTGTACATCCGGCCATGTTCTTCTTAAAATTATTTCTGTGCCGCGTACGATTGCTTCTGTTCCGTAATTATAGACCCCATCGATACCATATAGTCCTATTGTCGGGGCATTTGGCCCCGAGTGTAAGGAATTAACACTCATCCTATTTTATCTCTCCCTATCAATTTTGTGATTGTTTCCCTGGGGTGTGTGGCTGCTTTAAACATGAACGACATAATATTATTAGCCTGCATTATCCTTTCATATTTCTTTATCTGTTTCTCTAATGATTCCATCTCTTTCCAGAAACCAGAGATTGATTGTTCCAGGCGATATTTGGGCCATATTTCTTTACTTTTTACCTGTATAGATGTTGTAAGTTCAAAAAATTTCTTATTTTTTTGATATATCCTTGGGTTTGGTTTCACTCTTTTTTGAGGATACCACAATCCATATTTTTCTGTATAATGTAATCGTCCTGCAAGCAAGTGGCGTTTCTTATAAATTACACCTTTTTGGCTTGCCGCAACTTTGTCAGCAGGAATATGTTGTATGCGGCAAGTGCCTCCATCCATTCCTTTTTTAACTAACTCATCTGCTAAGTCTGTTCTAGTGACAACTAGCGAAGTACCTCTGTAATCGTTGATATATTCTGGCAACCAAGCGTCCATAAAGGTTATATCTGCAGTTTCCCCAAAAATGTCGTCACAAAAATTGCAGGCGTTTTGGGTAAAGTATTTGTATGTCCAGAGATGAATAGGTAGTTTTAGGTTTTCTTGGGGAACTCCCTCGCTTCCGTCAAGTCGAATTGCTACCTGACGATAATTAATTGCGTTTTCTTTATCAGATTTTCTACGAAAATCCATTCGTAATAGTTCTTTAACAGGTACTCCAGACTCTATTGCTAATAATTCAGTATAAAAACGATTTTGAAGCTGCCCGCAAGTGATAGATGCTAAAATTTTTATTCTATGCCGGAGGCAGGGAATTTTTCTCATAGCCAGACGCATTCCGTAGACTACGCAGGGAAGAGCAATTATGGCGTATTTTTTATCTGTTTTGTCTTTTATAACATTATTTATTACTTGGTATAGGTCAACAGGATAATACTTTGAGCTGGAACAAGCCTGGACTTCTTCGGGAGTGTTTAATATTTTGAATTCAAACATACGGTCTTGTGTTTGCCCATTTCCGACAGCTATAACATAATCGACAATGCCTTCCTGCAAGAGAGATTCAAGGAACCAAGTAGCCATACCACCTGATGCGCCTTTTATTCTCTGGGAATTTCTATTGGAATAGCCTACATATGACGATATATAATATCCTATTTCACTATGGTAATTAAGATTTGAGTTATTTGTGAAGACATCTTTAGCAATATCATCTTGATTGATTTCATGGTTATTGAATGGACA
>CAZIRN010000324.1:0-2497 GCA_964541495.1 uncultured Rikenella sp.
AACTGGCGGGTTGCTGTAGAAAATATGATGGCCGAACCAAGAAAGGGAGTAAAATATAATATCCTTCAACCAGACGATAGAACCAAATGGTAAATCCTTTCATTTTTGCACGCCTGCCGCTTATATATTTTGGAACCGGCAGACTTAAAATGCTTGTTGATGTTATAAGAAGATACGGCAACACAGCCTTGATTGTTACCGGCAGGAGATCACTTTTTGAATCACCGTCGGGCAAAGAGCTATTTTCAGAATTTGAAAATAGCAGTATTAAAATTCATCATGTTATGGTAACAGGGGAACCATCTCCTTCTACTATTGATAATGCAGTTAACTCGCTGAAAAACATTAAAGTTGACGTAATTGTATCTGTAGGCGGCGGAAGCGTGATTGACACTGGGAAAGCAATTTCTGCTATGCTACCGTTAAAAGAGCCGTTAAAAGAATATCTTGAAGGAGTAGGGCGTAAAAAACATCCCGGCATAAAAGTACCTTTTATCGCTGTTCCTACTACGGCAGGTACCGGAAGCGAGGCAACTAATAATGCTGTGATCTCCGAAGTTGGAGAGATTGGATTTAAAAAGTCGTTAAGACATGATAATTTTGTGTCAGATATAGCTATAGTTGACCCTCATCTTACTGTTTCATGTCCGAAGGATGTTACTGCATGGAGCGGAATGGATTGTTTTACCCAGCTTGTAGAGGCTTATCTCTCAAACAAAGCGTCTGTTTATACCGATGTTCTGGCATTAGAGGGTATTAAAGCCATTAAATCTTCACTTATTGAAGCATATCAAAATGGAAATAATATTGAGGCTCGAAGCGGAATGTCATTCGCTGCTCTTACTTCCGGGATATGCCTTACCAGTGCCGGACTCGGTGCTGTGCATGGCTTTGCATCGGCAATAGGAGCTATGTATAGAATTCCTCATGGAATTATATGCGGCATACTTATGGCAAAAGCTAATGAGGTTAATGTAAGGATTCTAAGAAGGGATAGCCTCAATAATTTGGCACTCGAAAAATATAAAACACTTGGAAGATCGTTCCTTGATGAGGAAAATAAAAGCAGAGATTATTATATTGACGGATTTGTTGCATTTCTTCATGAGCTCACCGGAAAACTTAATCTACCGTTGCTTGGTAAATTCGGAGTTAAAGCAGAGGACGTAAAAAAAATCTGTTCCAAAACTGAAATTAAAAATAATCCTGTTGCACTTCAAAACAACGATCTTGAGGAGATATTGATCAGCAGAATATGAAAAAACCTGTTATAAAAAACGCATGGTTCAGATTTTATGAAGAACTGAACGATTTTCTCCCACCAGGTAAGAAACATATCAACTTTCCTTATTCTTTCAGCGGCAATCAGTCGGTAAAGGATGCTATTGAAGCGATTGGCGTCCCGCATGTCGAAATTGACATGATTCTCGTAAACGGTAATCCTGTAGATTTTTCATATAAAATCAGGAATGAAGACAAAATATCGGTTTATCCGGTTTTTGAGAGTCTTGATATTACCGGCGTGACCCATCTTCGGGAGAAACCCCTTAGAGACCCTAAATTCATTCTCGACGTTCATCTGGGGAAAACGGCAAGATATCTAAGGTTATGCGGATTCGATTCACTCTATGAAAAGGATTATGACGACAATGAAATAATAAACATTTCGGTTTCACAAAAAAGAATAATTCTTACACGCGACAGAGGACTGCTTAAGAATAAGAAAGTAACTCATGGTTACTGGATAAGGTCACAACATCCGGAATCACAATTTTTAGAAGTTATTGAAAGACTTGATTTAAAGAATATGATTAAACCATTCACCCGTTGCATGGGTTGTAACTCTGTTCTTGAATATGTACCGAAATCTGAAATAGAAGAGAAGCTCTTACCGGGAACAAGAAAATATTTTGATAATTTTCTGCTATGCCCGGGCTGTGGTCAGATTTACTGGGAAGGTTCTCATTTTGAAAAGATGAAAGTATTTATCGAGAAACTTACCGGAAATCAAAATTACACAAAGAATAACTGAGAACACACAGAGAAATTTAGTATATTTACAACAATACTAAACGAAATAAAAACATATTCTATGAAAACAAAATCTCTGACAACCGGTATTTTAATTTTTTTATTGATTATGCCTCAATTTTCTTTGGCACAATTACCAAAAGAGACAGAGGCGCAGAAAACACAACGCATGAAATGGTGGACCGAAGCCCGGTTCGGCATGTTCATACACTGGGGGCTTTACGCTCTGCCTGCCCGTCATGAATGGGTTAAGAACAGGGAAAGAATGACAAATGAACAGTATCAGAAATATTTTGAGCAATTCAATCCCGACCTCTTCAATCCTCACGAATGGGCGAGAATGGCAAAAGAAGCAGGCATGAAATATGTTGTTCTGACGGCAAAACATCATGAAGGATTCTGCATGTGGGATTCAAAATACACTGATTATAAATGTACTAACACTCCATTCGGGAGAGACATAATA
>CAZIRN010000325.1:0-2496 GCA_964541495.1 uncultured Rikenella sp.
AGTCGGGTCCTCCGGCCGGACCATGTCCGAGGTGCCATTTACCGACAGCACCTGTTGTATATCCTGCTTTTTTGAGCATGGAAGCAATTGTAGTGTGGCCTGGTTCTATTATTGCCGAAGCATCACCGGGTAGAACACCGGTGCCTTTTCTTCTCCATGCATATTCTCCGGTAAGAAGCGAATATCTTGAAGGAGTGCTTGTAGCTGAAGTACAATGTGCGTTTGTGAAAAGCAAGCCCTGTTTTGCGGCACGGTCAATATTGGGAGTGGAGATTCTTGTTGCCCCATAACAGCTTACGTCTCCATAACCCAGATCATCAGCATAGATGATTATAATATTTGGTTTATCTTCGGTTTGTCCGCTGAGAAGTGAAGAGATATTCACTGCGGCCAGGGCAAGAGTGCTTTTAACCAGAATACCTTTTTTCATTTCTGAGGAATTTAATATTTATATGTTTCCTTGAAGCTCGATAAAACAGGAAAAAATCATTTTGTTATTTGTTCGAATGCGAACTGGAATACATCCGAAGGAGTGTGAGCTTCTTTCATTATCTCTTCTATTTTATTTACTACTTCAGGGTATTGCTCTGATATATCGGTTGTTTCAGAAAGGTCTTTCGAAAGATCATAAAGTTCGATTTTACTCTGCGGATTTTTATCAATATTCAGTTTAACACCTTTCCAGTTTTGCATCCTCACTCCCATTTTCCCACCCTGTTCATGAAATTCCCAGTACATATATTCATGTTCTTTCTGACCTTTTTTACCGAGAAGAACTGGAAGAAACGAAATGCCGTCAATATTATCGGGAGTCTTAACGCCGGTTATTTCAGCGAGTGTCGGCATAATATCCCAGAATGCAGATATATGATCAGTTGTTTGTCCTGCTTTTATTTTCCCGGGCCATTTAACAAGCATTGGCACACGTATTCCGCCTTCATAAAGATCGCGTTTATACCCTTTTAGTGGTCCATTGCTGTCGAAATAATCAGGATCAGCGCCTCCCTCCAGATGGGGACCGTTATCGGATGTGAAGAATATTATTGTTTTATCTGTAATATTAAGTTCATCGAGTTTTGCAAGTATCTCTCCAACATAATCGTCAAGTTGTGTTATCATTGCTGCAAAAGCTGCATGAGCTTCAGGCTGGGAGACATAAGGTCCTTTTCTGAATGTCGGGCCGCTGTCGACTCCTTTGAATGATTTCTCAGGTAAGAATTTACCTCTGAATTTCGCCATATATTCTTCTTTAGCAAAGAGTTCTGCATGAGGAATGGTAGTCGTGTAACAGAGAAAAAACGGTTTCGCTTTGTTTTTTTCGATAAACTGAATTGCGGCTTTGTGAATCAGGTCGGCACTATAAGCGCCGGTTTTTCCGCTATCGTTCTCATATAATATAATTTTCTCATGATTATACCAGAGATGGTCGGGATAATAGTTGTGTGCCAGTGTCTGGCAGTTATATCCGTAAAATACATCGAAACCCTGTTTGTTCGGGTCGCCTTCTGTATCGATATAACCAAGTCCCCATTTCCCGAATCCGCCTGTAACATAACCAGCATCTTTTAGAAGTTCTGCTATAGTTACAGCATCTGCTTTTAAAGGCCAGTTTCCTTCAGGCTCCCAGCCTTTGTTTCCCCGAACAGGCGTATGACCTGTATGGAGGCCGGTCATTAACGCAGAACGTGAAGGCGCTGAAACAGTGCTCCCTGCATAATGTTGTGTAAACAATATACCTTCCGAGGCAAGCCTGTCAATGTTATGAGTGGTAAATCGTTTCTGACCGTAGCAACTCAGATCTCCATACCCAAGGTCGTCGGCCAGGATAAATATAATATTGGGAGGCGTCCTGTCCTTGTTGACATTGCTTCCGCACGACACCAATGCGAGAGAAGTAAAAATTCCAACGGATAAATTAATCTTCATAATTTGATTAATATTATTTGATAATTAACCAGGTCAAGTTTAAATACTTTTCATA
Organism: uncultured Rikenella sp.; assembly: GCA_964541495.1. GTDB lineage: Bacteria > Bacteroidota > Bacteroidia > Bacteroidales > VadinHA17 > LD21. The sequence continues at coordinate 1,982 of CAZIRN010000325.1, forward strand.
CCGTCAATTTCATGCAATTATTATAATCCCAAATACCAGAAAAAGAATAAGCCAGAGAATTATATCCCACGCATAATCGTCATATTTTTCATTCATAGGAATATCAATTGTATTGCCATAAAATTAAAATAAATTGCGTAAATACACAAAAATGCTCTTGCTTTCAGACAAAAATAAAAAGCAATTTTTATATTAAAGATATTTAATATCTGATAAAATTTGGGAACTTAAAATAATAGTTAAAAATCAAAATAATTTTATTTTTTAAACCACTATTTTATCCGGACACTATTGTTTAAAAGATATCTAATTTGCAATCAGCTAACTAATTATAACAGATTTATAATTATTGAATTTATATTTGTTAATTAAAAAAGACATATAGTTATAATATATTAAATATTAAAGTCATTTTTAAATAAAAATAAAATATAAATATAATATATTATTAATAATATTAAAATGTTTAATATCATATTTTTCGTTTTGAATTCCGGTTTTTCGTTTTAATGGAA
>CAZIRN010000326.1:0-2462 GCA_964541495.1 uncultured Rikenella sp.
AGGAGGTTCGTGAAGTCTGGATCCAATTCCGTGGCCCACCAGTTCTCTTACAACTGAAAAACCGGCGCTTTCGGCTTTCGACTGAATGGCATAGGAGATATCGCCCAGTCGGTTTCCTGCCACTGCTTCCTTTGTTCCTTCCTCAAGTGATTCTCTTGTATAATCGAGCAGCCTTCTGACTTCGCTGCTAATCTCACCCACAGCAAACGTAAAGGCACTGTCGCCATAGTATCCGTTAAGCACCACTCCGCAATCAATAGATATTATATCTCCCTCCTTCAGAGCATAATCCGAAGGGATACCGTGAACTATTTCCTCATTTACCGATGTACAGAGTGTCGCCGGAAATCCGTTATAATCCTTAAAAGCAGGTAATGCTCCATGGTCAAGTATGTAAGTTTCTGCAATTTTGTCAAGTGTGGCAGTAGTGATTCCCGGAGTGATATGCTTTGCAATTTCAGCCAGTGTCAGCGACACAAGCATATTGCTTTCTCTCAATAGCTCTATCTCTTCTTTTGTCCTGCTTTTTAACATCGAAAACCTATTAGGATTAATATGCTGCTACGGCTCCCGTCCTGCCTTTAACACGCCCCGATTTCATCAGTCCGTCATAATGTCTCATAAGCAGGTGACTTTCAATTTGCTGTAATGTATCAAGCACCACACCCACCAGGATAAGAAGGGATGTGCCGCCATAGAACTGTGCGAATTGTTGAGAAACACCTACCTGAACGGCAAATGCAGGAAGCATGGCAATAATTGCAAGAAATATTGATCCGGGGAGAGTAATTTTCGACATAATGCTGTCAATAAATTCAACAGTTTTTCTTCCAGGTTTAATGCCAGGAATAAAACCTCCGTTTTTCTTCATATCTTCGGCTATCTGCACCGGATTAATTGTAATTGCAGTATAGAAATAAGTAAACAATATTATCAATATTCCATTAACAAAGTTATACCAGAAGCCATACATATTTGAGAATGTCATAACGAAACCCGAAGAGGAATTTGAATATCCGGCAATTATAATCGGCAGCATCATTATAGCCTGTGCAAAGATAATCGGCATAACTCCTGCTGCATTGACTTTAAGAGGTATATATTGACGCACTCCGCCGTATTGTTTGTTTCCTACAATACGACGTGCATACTGTACCGGAATACGGCGTGTTCCCTGAACGAGAAGTATAGAGAAAAGGATAACAACGAACCACGACACCAGTTCCACAACAAGGGCAATAGCGCCACCTGCGCCATTTATACGTGTACCCGCCTCAAAGATGAAGTTCTCAGGCAGACGGGCTACAATGCCTATCATTATTATAAGGGATATTCCGTTGCCTATGCCTTTATCAGTAATCTTTTCGCCGAGCCACATAACGAATATTGTCCCGGCTGTAAGAATAATAACTGAAGAAACCGTAAAAAAAGTGCCCGATATAACAAAAGCTGATGCCGGAAGCTGCATATGCAGGTTATAAAGATAGGTTGGTGCCTGGAGTACTAATACAATAACCGTAAGGTATCGGGTGTACTGATTAAGTTTTCTTCTGCCGCTTTCTCCTTCTTTCTGAAGTTTCTGGAAATAAGGGAAAACTATTCCAAGCAACTGTACAACAATTGAAGCTGATATATAAGGCATAATACCCAGAGCAAAAATAGATGCCTGTGAAAATGCTCCGCCCGAAAACATATCAAGCAGGCCCATAATACCTGTAGCTGTCTGATTTCTAAGGCCTTGAAGCTGGGTAGGATCAATACCAGGCAAGGTAATATATTTACCAAGCCTGTAGATCGCAATAATACCCAGAGTGTAAAGCAATCTTGCCCGGAGGTCTTCAATCTTGAAGATATTTTTTATGGTTTGTATAAATTTCATCCGGTTATAATTTTACAGCAGTTCCTTCATTTGCTTCAATAGCTTCAATAGCTCTTTTGCTGAATGCATGTGCATGAACTTCAAGTTTCCTGTTAAGTTCACCTTCACCGAGAATTTTAACAAGTGTATTGCCCGAGACCAGTCCGGCTGAGATAAGTATCGGGATATCAATTTTTTCAATATTGAGTTTTTCGGCCAGATTTTGAAGCGTTCCTATATTGATTGCTTTATATTCCACTCTGTTTATATTTTTGAAACCAAATTTGGGAACTCTTCTCTGGAGTGGCATCTGACCGCCTTCAAATCCAAATTTTCTTTCATAGCCGGATCTTTGCTGGGCACCCTTATGCCCTCTTGTTGAGGTGCCTCCTTTCCCTGATCCCTGGCCTCGTCCCAATCGTTTTTTGTTCTTTACTGACCCTTTAGCCGGTTTAAGGTTACTAAGATTCATATTACTAATTACTAATAAATAATTTCGATTTTAAATCTCTTCAATTTTCACAAGATGTTTTACTTTTTCCACCATTCCAAGAATTTGGGGTGTTACTTCATGGTCAACGCTCTGATTCATTTTGTGTATACC
>CAZIRN010000327.1:0-2461 GCA_964541495.1 uncultured Rikenella sp.
CAATGCAAACGCATCACGTGTCGCAACAAAACCAAAAACGGGTGGTTTAGAAAAAAAATTATTAACATAATGAAAACGTTATCAATATTTTTACTACATTTGACTTAGCAATCAATAAGTGATTGCTTGTTAGAGAGTTATAGTTGTTACTTTCAGAAATTCAACCTAATGCAAAACGAAGACGCAGCCAGGGAACACGACAGGATCGGAATAGAAAGCGGCGAAAACAATGTTCCTCCCAGAGGAGAACCTTTCAGACGCCTTCGTGTATTGCTGGTGGAATTTTCTGATGAAATTGAAGCACACGAAATCCCGGCCTTCCGGGGTGCCATCATTGCTAAAGCCGGAAGGGAACACATTCTTTTCCACAACCACCTTAACGAGCAAAAATATCTTTATCGGTATCCGCTCATTCAGTACAAACGTATACGAAGGCATCCGGCCATTGTATGCCTTGATTATGGCGTGGACCAGATCCACAACTATTTTGAAAACCGCGACTGGAGCATTCATATCAGCGATCGCTGGCTCGAAATGAAAATTGCCCGCCTGCAAATGAACCAGTTTACCATACAGGTATGGGACAGGGATTTCACCTATCGTATCAGCAACTGGATTGCACTGAACCAGGAAAACTACCGCGAATACATGAACCTTCCCGAAGGGGCTGGTCGCATTGAATACCTGCAGCGGAAACTCACCGGCAACATACTTGCCTTTGCCAAAGGTATCAACTGGGACGTCACCCGTCCCGTTACTGTCAGCATTCAACAGATTGAAGGAATCAGGCCCGTTACCCTTAAAGGGAAAAAAGTAATGGGGTTCAACATGGTTTTTACCTGCAATGTGTTTTTGCCTAACTATATTGGCCTGGGTAAAAGCGTAAGCCTTGGGTATGGAAATGTTTTTCAGATTAATACTACCAACAATAAGGAATAAATATGACACGAGAAGAAATTTATCTGGCGGCTTTGTTGCATGATATCGGGAAATTTTACCAGAGGGCGGATGATCCTTTAAATGGAAGCAAAGAACTTAGTGCGCTTTCTAAAAATATGGTTCAGTATATCTGTCCCGATTTTAAAGGATTTCCATCGCATCAGCATGTTGTATGGACAAATGAATTCTTCGAAAAAACAAAAAGTGTATTTACCAGTTTTATTTCAAATGAAGAACTTAATCATATAGCACATTCGGCTGTCTATCATCACAGGCCCGATGATTTGTATGCCGCAATCATCCAAATGGCTGACTGGTGGGCAAGTGGAATGGATAGATCTTCCATGGGAATTTTTGAAGATCCTCAGCTTGAGAGCAATGAGTTACGCTTTAGAGAAATTCCGCTAAATAACATAATGTGTGCTTTACGTGTTAAACAAAATAACAATGAGTTTCATACTTCCCCCAGACAGACAGTGTTTAAATTAAAACCGCTTTCACTTATTAAGGAAGATATTTTCCCCAATAGTTATACCAATGAAACAAAACTTTCAACTGCCCACTATCGTGAGCACTGGGGTGCTTTTATAAATGAGTTTAAAAGTCTTCCAAGCAGATCATTCGATATAAGAGGATTTTCTACAACATTGCATTATGTGTTAAAAAAATATACATGGTGTATACCATCTTTTACTCAGAATAACCATCCTTGTATAAGCCTTTTTGAACACAGTAAAATAACGGCTGCTATAGCACAGTGTATTTTTGATTTTTATTCATATAACCAAGATAAATTTCATACCCATTCCACACCAAGTGGTTTACAGATTGAAATTGATGATGAAATCTATCCTCTCTTGCTGGTAGGATTTGATCTTTCAGGTATTCAGGACTATCTGTATAATATTTCTTCTGCAAATGCTGCAAAGAGTTTAAGAGGAAGATCGTTCTATCTGCAAATGTCTGTTGAAGCGTTGGCATGGAAAATTATAAACGAAAACCCTTACCCTGCTAGCCCTTCTCATGTTATCTATGCAAGCGGCGGTAAATTCTATATGCTACTCCCAAATCTGGCAAATGTCAGAGATTTTTTGAATAACTTTTATGAAAAAGTTCTAGATGATTTATGGAAAAAGCATAAAGGGCGCCTGTATCTGAATATGGGAGCGATTGCTTTCCGTTATAAGAACAAAATGGAAAAAGATGCTCCTAACATTCGAATTGAAGGGGAAGAGGAAAACGTTACTATAGGCGCACTCTGGGATAGGGTATTTGTAGAAATGACGAGTAGGGAAGCACAACGCTTCAGGAAAATTATTACTTCAAAGGATCATTTTCACAAGTTTTTTGAGCCTTCTGAAGATGGTGGTGATGCTATTGTTTGCAGTGTTACCGGTGAAGAAATTGAACCGGAGAAAGGATATTATGTTTTTAATGAGGAAAAAAGAGATTGGTACCATAAAAAGCAAATAGAACCTGACATTGATTATTCAGCTATCATTTCTGAGGAAGCATATGAGCA
>CAZIRN010000328.1:0-2448 GCA_964541495.1 uncultured Rikenella sp.
TATTCGGTAGGCGACGGGAAAGTTACCGAAACAGGATCGGACGGAGAAGCCGGAAAGTATGTCAAAATAAAACATAATAGCGCCTATTCAACAGCCTATTTGCATTTGAGTTCATATGCCAGAGGTATTACACCAGGTGCTGCAGTCAAACAAGGAGACTTGATAGGTTTTGTAGGAAGTAGTGGTCTGTCAACTGGCCCCCATCTCGATTTCAGATTCTATAAAAACGGCTATCCAGTTGATCCACTTAAAGTGGAAGCACCTCCGTCAGAACCTGTAAAAAAAGAAAATATCGAAAAATTCAATAAAATAAAGAGCGTAATCACTCTTCTTTTAGGCCAGATTGATTAAGCCTTTCACCTGTTATTATTTTTTCAATTATCTCGGGGTAATACCTGTATTCAAGTTCATGAACTTTTTTCGCAAGCGAATCAACCGTCTCGTCCGGAACAACCCGGCAATGCGCCTGGAAAATAATTTCACCGCAATCATATTTCTCATTAACATAATGTATTGTTATACCCGACTCCTTTTCACCTGCTTCAATGACCGCTTTGTGAACCCTGTCGCCATACATGTCTTTGCCTCCATGTCTAGGCAACAAAGCCGGATGAATATTTACAATTTTCCCCTGATATCTTTTCAGAATATTTTCTGGCACGAACCATAAAAAGCCCGCCAGAACAATAAAATCAATCTTGTTTGAAATAAGTGTTTCAAGTACATTTTCTGTTTCATAAAATTCGTGACGGTTGAAAATTTTAACAGGTATATTGTATTGCTCTGCCCGTTTAATCACATAAGCTTTCGGATTATTTGACAAAACAAGAGTTACTTTTGCGCTTTTTTTGTTCAAAAAGTATTTAATTATGTTTTCAGCATTGGTACCTGATCCGGATGCAAAAATTGCTATGTTGTTCATTTAAAGTATTATACTTTTAAAGCCTGATTTTCGTAATATTTAACTTAATCTATTGTATATGATTGATATATAAATATTTATAATAATATCTACATAAAAATAGCTTAAATCATTTGAAAAATATTATACAAATATATTTCTTTGCACTATCTTTAGATTGAATATTAATTAAAATTTAAGATTATGTCAGACATTGCCAAAAGAGTAAAAGAGATTATCGTTGACAAACTGGGAGTAGATGAATCGGAAGTAACTCCTGAAGCTAGTTTTACAAATGATCTGGGAGCCGATTCTCTTGATACAGTTGAACTCATTATGGAATTTGAGAAAGAGTTCAATATCGGAATACCCGACGATCAGGCAGAATCAATCAGTACTGTTGGTGAGGCGATTAAGTATATCGAAGAGAATGCAAAGTAATTTTGCGCTCTAATAATTTTTTTATGAAAAGAGTCGTAGTAACAGGTATAGGGGCTTTGACTCCAATTGGAAATTCTTTGTCCGAATTTTGGGAGGCATTGAAAAATGGTGTTAGCGGTTCCGATTTTATCACAAAGTTCGATACAGAAAAATTTAAGACAAAGTTTGCCTGTGAGGTAAAAAACTACGATTCAAATAAATATTTTGAAAGAAAAGAGGCCAACAAAATTGATGTTTATTCGCAATATGCTCTTATCGCAGCAGAAGAGGCAATTAAGGACTCCGGCCTGAATCTTGATAAAATAGACAAGGATCACACAGGGGTTATCTTAGCCTCCGGGATAGGAGGTCTGGACACTTTTTATAATCAAATCAAAGGTTTTGTACTTGGTGACGGTACGCCAAGATTCAGCCCTTATTTCATCCCCAAAATGATAAGCAATATTGCCGCAGGGCTGATTTCCATGAAGTATGGTTTCATGGGCCCGAGCTTTTCGACGGTTTCAGCCTGTGCTTCTTCGACAAATGCTATAATTGACGCTGTAACCTACATAACGCTTGGCAAGGCTTCTGTTTTCATTTCGGGAGGTTCAGAGGCAGCGATTAATGAACCGGGTATTGGTGGTTTTAACTCCATGCAGGCGCTTTCGACTAACAATGAAGAATATAAAACAGCATCACGTCCTTTCGATAAAACAAGAGACGGCTTTGTAATGGGTGAAGGGGCAGGTGCTCTCATACTTGAGGAGTATGAACATGCAAAAGCCAGAGGAGCAAAAATATATGCCGAGATTATTGGCATTGGAATGTCGTCCGATGCATATCATATCACAGCTCCTCATCCTGAGGGCCTTGGTGCAATAAATGTTATGAAATTCGCGCTTGAAGATGCCGGGCTTAAACCCGAAGACATTGATTACATTAATGTTCATGGCACTGCCACACCGCTTGGAGATATAGCCGAAGCAAAAGCTATTATAAAAGTGTTTGGCGAACATGCATATAAACTCAACATAAGCTCCACAAAATCAATGACAGGGCATCTCCTCGGTGCTGCCGGCGCCATCGAGGCAATAGCTACGATAATGGCTATACAAAATTATATT
>CAZIRN010000329.1:0-2430 GCA_964541495.1 uncultured Rikenella sp.
AAATCAGAAGATCAGATGACGGAAAACCTGAAATTTATCTGAAATTATTGCCTTATGAAACAATAATAATAAAAACATTCCGGAAGAACGTTTACGATGAAACTTATCCTTTCTATGAACCTGCCGGCAACAGTGTCAATATTGAAGGTGAATGGAATCTGCGATTCGAAAGCGGAGGCCCGGTTGTTCCTGCATCTGTTAAATTCAACGAACCTGGTTTATGGTCAGAATTTGGAGGAGATGATTATAAGAATTTTTCAGGTTCAGCAGTATATAGTATAACATTCGCACAGCCACCCGTTAAGGGAAAATATTTTTTACTCGACTTTGGAAAAGTTTATGAAAGTGCTGAGGTGAAACTCAACGGAGAGTATCTCGCAACTCTTATCGGCCCTCACTTCCAGGTTGTTGTTCCGGCACTTAAGATTAAAAAGTCAAATCTCCTTGAAATAAGAGTGTCGAATCTTGCCGCAAACAGAATTGCTTATATGGACAGAAAAGGTATTGAATGGAAAAAATTTTATAATATAAACTTTGCGTCCCGTCTTCCTCAAAACAGAAAAAATGGATTGTTTGATGCTTCAGGGTGGCTTCCCCGAAAATCAGGTCTTGAAGGGCCCGTTACTTTAACCTCTCTGAAGCAGTCAAAACCAAAATAAAACAAATCCGGCACGATGCAGTTATATCAAAATGCAGGCTGAAAGAGAAAACGTTGAGCGCTCCGTCTTCGCCTCCGGCTATGCACTTCGGCCTGCATAGTGCCATAAGGGGGTACGAGGTAAGACGACGAAGAAAACGTTAAACGTCTTAGTCGGCAAGTGCCTGGTAAACCATTGCCTTGAACTTGTTTTCAATTTCGCCATGACTGAGAGGAACCTGTTGCATGAACAAAAGACATACAAGCCTCTCTTCAGGATCGGCCCAGTATGTCGTACTGAAAAATCCACCCCAGGAGAATGAACCTTCGGATACTCCAAGTACGGTTTGTCCTCGCTGTGTGGTAATTTCAAAGCCCAGTCCGAATTTATTATATCCAAGGCTAAGGTCGCCTATCTGGTTCGAAGTAATAATATCCACTGTTCTTCTTGACAAAAGTTTTACGCCGTTGTATTCTCCTTTGTTGAGCAGCATCTGCAGGAAGACCGCATAGTCTTTTGTAGTAGAACTAAGCCCTGCTCCTCCCGAATAGTATGTGCCTTCAATAAGCGGGTAGTTAACCATATCCTGCTGAGGCATTGGCACAACACGATTTGCATATTCTGTATTGACTTTTACAAGTCTGTCTTTTTTGTCTTCAGGCAGATAAAAATATGTATCATTCATTCCGAGGGGTTCGAAAATATGTTTTATGAAATAGTCGTTAAGGCTTTCACCCGACCATATTTCGACAAGGTAACCGAGGAGATCCGCATTGAGGCCATAGGTGAATTTTTCGCCGGGGTGATGAGCCAGTGGAAGCCGGCCAAAAGCTCTCATTTTTTCTCCCAATAATATTTTATCGCTCACAAAACCTGCAGGTATTTTATACTTAGCATAAATTGCTCTCATCATCGGCGAACCGATGTCGGGATAATCAATTCCTGATGTATGTGTAAGCAGGTGGCGCACAGTTATTTCGCTTTTTGCCGGAATTGTTGTAAAGGTTGTATCTTTCTCATTGAATTTATCTATCACCTGTGGCTGTTTAAATTCAGGAATATATTTTGACACAGGATCATCGAGAAGAAATTTACCTTCCTCGAATAACATCATTGCAGCAATGCTTGTTATGGCTTTTGTCTGGGATGCAATTCTAAAAATATCGTCTGTTTGCAGGGCTTTTTTTGTTGTCAGATCGCTTACTCCGAATGCTTTATTATATACTATCTTACCATCGCGGGCAATAAATGCTACGGCTCCGGCAGTCCAGCCGCTGTCAACTGCCGCCTGCAGCATCCTGTCAATACGGGCAAGACGTGCCGAAGACATTCCGGCTGCCTCAGGAACAGATTCTTTTAAAACCTGAATTTTCTTCGAATCCTGTGTTCCCTTATTGCAAGAATTTGTCAGAAAGAGAAACAGAACCCCCAGAAGAAGAAAAGATGTTTTTTTCATGATTTTGATTTTTAAGTTAATGTTCTGAAAATAAACATAATAATACTAATAATTTAATTATCTTCAATTCAATAAGAATAATGATTAATAACCAGAATATTTCATAATGCAACCTGTAAGTTAATCAATTTTTTGTCACAGAAAGAACTTATCAAAAATTTTTAATTACCCTGCAATTTCTCAAACTATACAGGTATAATTAACCGGGATAAATTTTATATTAGTGCATAAATTTATTATAAACAAATATAGCGATGAAGACGAGAATATCAATTTTATTAGCCCTGTTAATTATCTGCGGCGGTCAGTTACTTAAAGCTCAGGCAACAGGCAACG
>CAZIRN010000330.1:0-2420 GCA_964541495.1 uncultured Rikenella sp.
CCCGATATCTGTTGCAACGTAGATACTATTATTGAACCGGGCAATATTGTTAATTGCACCTTCCAGACCCTGAAGATTCGACAATTCATAATATGGCAGGTTTATGGATACTTTCGATACGTTATATGTAGTTGAAATCCATAACTCAGATGAAGGGCTATCGTCAACATAAAAAGCAGTTACAGTGTTATCAGGTAAATTTGAAGTATTGGAATCCCACTTCCCGATAAAGTTGAAGTTCCTGTCGAATACAAACACACCCTCCAGTTGTGTTCCCAGCAAAATTTCTCCATCAGGTGTGATGCAGGCTGACAGAATCTGTGCACGTTTCAATGATTCATTTACTTCGTCGGCAACCGGTGGTTTATTAGATACTTCTCCCGAGACATAGTCAAATTTGAATACTCCGGTAAGATAGGTTCCGATAAAAATGCTGTGTTCATCAGATGGTAACAAAACCGTGCATATTTTTCTGTTGAAAAAATCACCTCCCGGAACAGGTATCGGATATTTATTCTTCAGTTCATACAAACCTTTAATATTATCTGCAAAAAAAATTCTATCATGAATAAGAGCCATTTTGACTATTGACCTGAACCCATCTTCCCTCAAATTAATAAACTCCACACTGTCATTATCAGGATAGTAAAGAAAGAGAGATTCCAGGCCGCAAAAATAAATAATTGAATCGGTGGCTATTATTGAATATATCTCACCTATTTGGGCCTTTGTCACATTCTGGATATTCTTTTTACCGGTTGTATCCGTGTTATTCCAGAATCTTTCTGAGATAGACACGTATTCTGTTGTCCCTTTCAAGGAAGGCTGCAGATAACCAAATTCAGAAGAACCTCCGGCATAAATAATGCCGTCGTGCGATATTTCAAGGGATCTTATAACCGGATCTTCGGGAACTTTTACAACCGACCAGTTATAACCATCATATCTCAGAATTCCTTTACCATTGGTACCCATGTAAACCACGCCAAGATTATCTTTTGCAATACTCCAGATATAATCGGTGCCGTTAATTAATTCCTGACCATAGTTCTTTATCAGCGGTACTCCAAATCTGTTTATCTGGCCTGCCGAAACAAAAGATAAAAAAGCAAAAAAAAGTATGGCTGATGCCTTTTTCATAAATCTATCTTTCTTTACAGTCATGCTTTATATTTTGATGTAAATGTACAAATCTTATTATAATATTAGTTAAATAATATTTCCCTAGTTTATATAGCAAACGCATTAAAAAATTATTTCATCCTAACTACTTTGACTGCTTTGCCCGACGATGATGTGATATGTGTGGAAGTCAAACAATATGTAATTCACAGTATAAGGCAAGCTACTAAAATGCAGTGATAAACCCAATAAAATTACCGCAATACCTTCACTGCTGAAGGCATTAATAATTGAAGATTCCATCATCAATTGAGACTCAATGTGGTGTCAGAAAATATTGCAGAAACAATGTGAAATAAAAGGCAGATTATATATCATGGTTGTGAAAATAAAATCAGGTAAACTTATACAACGAAATTAAAGATATGTTCTAAAAAGAAAGAAATCTATAAAAATATTTGTTTTATTTAATTTATTTATTATATTTGTACAATTTATCTTATTAAATTTTATAATGAAAGTATTAAAAATTGATAATCAACAGGTGACGCTTGTTGACCAGGTAGAAAACAGGTTATTAAGGTATTTCAAAGACAATAATATGAAGAAGGGCGATTCTATTCCTAAGGAAAATGAATTGGCAGAAGCTTTAGGTGTTGCCCGTGGAGTGCTCCGGGAAGCTCTTAGCAGGTTAAAAATGATGGGACTGATTGAAACACGCACAAGACGTGGCATGGTTCTTAGTGAACCAAAAATACTTGTAGGGCTTGAGAGGGTAATGAATCCAAATATCCTTAGCGATGAAACACTTTTCGATTTACTTGGATTCAGAGTGGCAATAGAAGTGGGTATTTGTAAACAGGTAATTGATAACCTTACTCCTGCTTTCCTTAAAGAAATGGAATATATTGTAAATGATGGAGTGGTTTTTGAAAATAATATATATACACCTGTAAGCGAGTATGAATTCCATTCAAAGTTATTCGAAATTACAGGTAACAAAACCATCGTTGATTTTCAGGCGATAATCAGACCAGTCTCCCTTTTTATTAAAGAAAAATTCAGCGATCTGATTGAGGCTATCAACAAGGAACTTAATCTGAACGGCGGGATAGTGACTCATAAAGACCTTTTAAACTTTCTCAAAAAACACGATAAAACCGGTTTCCAGGAAGCAATGGAGAGACATTTTCTTCCATATTATATACTTATGCAGAATAAAAACCATGAGAGATAACCACTATTTTCCAATTCATATTCTTAGACAAAAAACAGTTAGAAGAATTATTAAAAAATAA
>CAZIRN010000331.1:0-2417 GCA_964541495.1 uncultured Rikenella sp.
GGCAGGTTCTTAAAAAAATTTCCAAGCATTGTTTCGTTATTACCACCCTGGTAACCATTGGCAGTATCAAAAAAATATATTCCGTTATCATAAGCAGCTTTGCATAGAGCAGGACTGTCGGCTCTCATCACACCGAAACTAATTGCCGGAACTTTAAGCCCTGTTTCGCCAAGTGTACGGTAAACAATCTTTTTTTCCTGCTCTGGGGTTTGCCCTGAAGCAAACGGGTTCGACAGGACCATTGCACCAGTTACACCTGTTATTCCTGCACTGAGGAATTTTCTTCTGTTAATATTGCTTTTCATTTTGCTAACAAATAATTAGTTTCCGGGCTCAAATATATAAGTTTTTGCATTAAATTCGAATGAAAGGAAAACAATGGAGGTCAAAATATAACATATTTTAACAACGTTATATTTGACGGTTAATGTTTCCTGAACAATTTTGATTCTTTTATTCGGTGATTTTCTAAAATATGACCGGTATGAACAGTTATTTAAAAAAATTAATTTCCGGCGGGGAAAATCAGAGAGTCGATTTCAAATATTGCATCAACGATTCAAAAAAAATTGCCAGGACACTTTCGGCTTTTGCCAATACCGAAGGTGGTATTTTATTGCTCGGAGTGAGGGATAATGGTTCAATTGCCGGAGTTGATTCTGAAGAAGAGTATTACATGATTGATGCTGCTGCAAAGCTCTATTGCAAGCCTGAGGTTCCGGTCAGGATAAAACAGCATAATATTAACGGCAAAACTGTTATTGAGGTTGAAGTTCAGAAAGGAGCGCATCGCCCATATCTGGCAAAGGGAGAAGACGGAAGGTGGAAAGCATATTTCAGGAACAACGACCAGAACCTTGTTGCAAACCGCATACTGCTTAAATTATGGAAGAAAGATGAAAGAAAGTCGGGAGTGCTTATAAGATTCGGAAAGGCTGAGAATGAGCTGATGGAATATCTCAAAAAAAACGAATCCATCAGCTTATCTGCGTTCAAAAAGATGGCCAAAATATCGGTATACAGGGCTGAGAAAATTATTGTGAACATGCTCCTTTGCGGTGTACTGACAATGAAGGCCTCAGAAAAAGGTATAAAATATGCACTTAACCGTAACAGCCCTGGAGAAGAAGATTTATAAACAGATTAAACTAATATTTTAGTCGGTCCTTATACCCACAACCAGAATATCATCAATCTGAGGAGTCTGACCCATCCATTCTTTCAGTCTCTCTTCGAGTATTTCCTTCTGGTGTTTCATTGGGAAATCCTGTATCTCAAGAATAAGTTTTTTGAAATTCTTTTTCATGAATTTACGGCCGTGGGGGCCTCCGAACTGGTCGATATAACCATCTGAGAAAAGATAATAAGAAACTCCTTTTTCAAGCTCCCAGTCATAGAATACAAACTTCTCATCCATCTTTGATGAGATCCCGATGGGCATTTTGCTGGCAAATATTGTTTCAAGAATATACACACCATTAGTCATTGAGCCATCGGGCATTTCAATATTGTCTTCATGGTAATCTTTCTGCTCCTTTTCTGTAAGTCTTCTAACCCTGAAGCAGGGGTTATAAGCTCCTGAGAATTCCACCCTCGATCTGTTGAAATCAATTACAAGCAGTGCCATATCCATTCCGTCCTTGGCTTCATCTTCGCCACCCGACTGTTTTAGCGATTCAGTTACATGGAGCCTAAGTTCACTCAGAACCTCATCGGCACGAGGTGCTTTTCCCTCTCCTATTATCTCATCTAAAAACGACATACCCAGAAGACTCATGAATGCACCCGGTACTCCATGTCCCGTACAATCTGCTGCAACAATATATAATCTGTTGTCTTTCTTCGTCATCCAGTAAAAATCACCGCTGACGATATCACGCGGTTTGAAAAGTATGAAATAATTTTTCAGATTCTCTGCCAGTATTGACTCAGAAGGAAGTAAAGCCATCTGTATCCTTCTGGCATAATGAATACTTGATTCAAGTTCTTCCTTCTGCTTCACTACAACTGCTGTCCTTTCGGCAATGATACCTTCGAGCCTTATATTTTCATTTTTCAGTTTCCGTGTATAGGCTTTAATTATTCCGATAATCAGTAGCACAAAAGCTATTGCATACAGTATGATCATTACGGTGGTGAGGTACCAGGGCTTAAGAATAATAAATACAAAAGCCACCTCTTCCGTTTCTACGTCGGTGGTTGTTTTGCCCTTTACCCTGAAAGTGTATTTTCCGAAAGGTAAGTTTGTAAAATCTTTATAATGGATATTTTCCCATTTTGACCATGACCTGTCAAATCCGTCAAGCTTGTAGCTGTAAAGGTTTTTATCTTCCTCGACATAATATGGGACTGACCAGTAGAATGATACCGAATTAAAATTGTATTTTATTTCCGGAATCGGGTTGGCACTGTTATTT
>CAZIRN010000332.1:0-2413 GCA_964541495.1 uncultured Rikenella sp.
GTGTGGCTGACAAAAAAGTAACTCAGGGTTCGGGGTGAAACCCCGCATAGCTCTTTGCCCGAAAATTCTTGCTCATTTCCCCTCGAAGAAATAAAAGCCAATCACTACTGTATAGAAAATTATAAAGATTGCAGAAATTGAGCAAAGAAAAATTCAAGGCCATTTTTTAACAAATTTATGATCATCTTTTAAATAACTCCGATTTATGCATTGCAAAGCCATCTATTACCTTTCTGGCATATTGAATCTTCGATTCATCGGGGTTAACCCCGCTACCATCGCGCAACCCTCTGGCTCTAAGGATTAGTTCGCTTCACTAATAAGGTATAATCCGGTTTTAAAAAAAATCCTGCCATGCTCGGCTCATTGTTTCGTATTCCGTGTTCCGTGTTTCGTTTTCAGTGCAGAAAAAGGGTTGTGGGGCTAGTTTGATTGACAGGAAATACACTTCAGCTCTGCAGCAATTCTGTGCCATCCGTGGGAAAAAATAATCAAAAAACCACAGAGTTAGAATGATCACAGGAATATACAGAACCATTCAAAACTTATTGAATAATTTAACATATAATTCAAAAAATATATTTTAATTTTGAAATTGAATAGAAATTTAGGCAATATGTTAACTGAAACAAAGGAAAGTCCATCGGATGTTCGTGAACAGATCATCGAGGCGGCAAGGGAAGTTTTCAGGTGTTATGGTTTTCGTAAAGCTACCATGGATGAAATTGCCGCCCGCGTCGGGAAGCAGAAAGGAGCTCTGTATTATTATTTTCCAGGCAAAGAAGAACTGTTTAAAGCAATCCTTGAAAAAGAGGCAAATCTTTTCCGACAGGAACTGGTAAAGGCGTATACTCCTTTCCGTAAAGCTTCCGATAAACTCAGAGCCTATGTGAAGGCCCGTATGTTAAAAATCAGGCAACTGGCCAATTATTACGATGCTATAAAAAACGACTATCTTTCCCATCTAAGCTTCATAAACGATGTACGTTCACGTTTCGAGATGGATGAAACCTCTATTATTCAGTCGTTTATATACGAGGGAATTGTCAGCGGGGAATTTGAAACCAAAGAACCATACCTGGCAGCTGTTGCTATTGTAATAGCCATGAAGGGACTGGAGGAACCTCTGTTGATTAATGATGCCGGTCCTATGGAAGAACTGGAAAACCGGATTGACCATTTATTGAATATACTGTTTTATGGTATCATGAAACAGGCATAAAAAGAGCATAATATGCATTGCAGCAAGGACATGGAATTGTATTCTTACGAAAAAATTTTTAAAATTATTTGACTATTATAACAAATTAGTCAAAATATTGGTTATGAAACTTCTTGAAAAATATCCCGATTTATTACTGAAATACAAATGGTTTATCCTGTCACTTGTTTTTGTAATTACCGTTTTTTTTGCCGCTTTTATTCCCCGGCTTCAGGTAAATCCCGACGTGATGAGCTACCTGCCCGATAACGATCCTGAAGCGGTGTTCTTTAATGAAGTGGGTATGGAATTCGGGGGAAATCAGACGGGAGTTATTGCCTTAAAGACCAGTGATGTTTTTACGGCAGAAAATCTTTCTCTTATCAGCGCTATGACTGATACAATAAAAAACATTCCTGGAGTTGGTACTGTGGTGAGTCTGTCCAATATTATTGATATCCGGGAAGAAGATTCCATGCTGGTGGTTACCCGTCTTGTTGACCCGGACAACCTCCCTTCTGATCCAGCAAGCCTGCGGAAATTTCGTGATTATGTGCTTTCCAAAAGTATGTACCGCGGCTTTCTTGTTTCAGATGATGCTTCCATGAGCGTCATTGCTGTCAAAATCAGGGAAGGCTTTGATATACCAGTCGATACAAATCTAACCGGCAAAAGACTGCAGCGGTATCTTTCGCGAAAGTTTCCCGGTTCCATTTACAGGTTTATCGATAGGGGAGATACAATTCATGTCAAGATAGACCAGGGTAAAGTGGCAGAAAATATCCGTACAGTTGTCAGAAATTCTTTTCCGGACTTTCAGATATTCTTTGGCGGCTTGCCTTTCATGGTAAATGATATAGGAAAAATCATTATGCACGATATTCTGTTCCTTGGACCTTTTACCTTGCTGATAATACTTATTGTCCTTTATTTTGGATTCAAGACTATCCGGGGTGTGCTGATCCCGGTTATTACTGTGGCGATAGCAGTCATCTGGACTCTGGGCCTAATGGGAGCACTGGGTTTCAATATTACCCTGGTCAGTAACGTTACACCGGTCATCCTTCTGGCTGTGGGAAGCGCTTATTCGATCCATGTGTGCAGCCGTATCCAGTTGGCAATGAAAACAGAACAGAATATAGCGGTTGCCGTGAGGAAGGTTTTGCCCTATATTGTTGTGCCGGTTTTTCTGGCAGCTTTTACCACTGCCAT
>CAZIRN010000333.1:0-2412 GCA_964541495.1 uncultured Rikenella sp.
TTATACGCAATATTGAACTGTCTTCCGCTTTAATACCATTTGAAGAAGTACATCTTGCTCCGGCATCACCTGGAAGAATTGAAACAATATCAGCCGACATAAGCGATTTTGTCAAACAGGGAACAGTACTCGCTATTATGGACCAGACACAGCTGAAACAGGCTGAGGTAAACCTGATAACCATAGAAACTGATTTTAAGAGACTTGATACTCTGAAGAAAAGCGGCAGCATTGCCGAGCAGCAATACGACCAGATTAAAGCAAGATATGACGTGGCAAAAAGCACATACGATTTCCTTCTGAAAAATACCCGCTTGTCAGCTCCATTCGACGGAGTGATTTCGGGAAAATATTTTGAAGACGGTGAAATGTATTCAGGATCACCAATTCCGGCTATTGGTAAAGCTGCTATTTTATCAATTGTTCAGATAAATAATCTTAAAGCTGTAGTAAGCCTGTCAGCAAAATACTTCCCGCAGATTTCAACACGAATGAAAGCAGAAGTAATGTGCGATATCTATCCCGGTGAAAAATTTACAGGGGAAGTATATAAGATATATCCTACAATAGATAAATCAACCAGCACTTTTCAGGCTGAAGTGAGGATAAATAATCCCGGATTAAAACTGAGACCAGGTATGTTTGCCAGAACCTATTTGCAGTTCAAAAGCGAACAGGTAGTGCTGGTGCCCACCATTGCAATATTGAAACAAACCGGGACAAATGAGCGGTATATGTATATAAATGAAAATGGGATTGCCAGAAAAAGAGTTGTAAAGCCGGGATCAATTTTTGATGATAAAACCGAGATTCTGGAGGGAATAAAGCCCGGAGAAGAGATTATTGTAACAGGACAATCGAGATTAACTGACGGGACAAAAATTTCTATATTGAAATAGTTTAATCAGGAGTAATAATATGAGTTTATATAGCGCTTCCGTAAAGAAACCGATAACGACTCTTGTGGTTTTTATCGGAGTAATAATATTAGGTATTTATTCATTTTTTTATTTACCTGTCGATTTTTTTCCAAAGCTTGAACCGCCTATCATTACAGTATTTACCTTTTACCAGGGCGCAAATGCTTCGGATATAGAGGAGAATATTACAAAGAGACTGGAAGATAATTTCAGCACTCTTACAAATCTTAAGAAAATTACCTCAACATCAAAAGAAAACACTTCGGTTCTGATGCTTGAATTTGAATGGGGGAAGAATCTCGATGAAGCTACTAATGAGGTCAGGGATGCCTTGGGCAGAGCGGAAAGATACCTGCCTGCTGACGCTGAAAAGCCTGTAATCTTCAAATTCAGCGCATCGATGGTGCCTGTAATTATTTATTCCGTGACTGCCGATCAGAGCTATGCGGCCTTAACTGATATTCTTGACAATAAAGTTGTAGCTCCGTTAAACCGTATCGACGGCGTGGGATCTGTTATGATGATAGGCGGCCCTATAAGAGCCGTCATGGTTGATATTGATCCCCGTAAGCTTGATGCTTACAATCTTTCGCTTGAACAGATTGGCAATGCTCTCCGCACTGAGAATATTGACATGCCTGCCGGAAATATCGAAATGGGGATGGTTAATTACCCGGTAAGGGTCGAAGGCAGGTTTACCAACAGCGACCAGGTAAAAGATATTATTATTTCAAATATTAATTCAAAAGTTGTTTATCTCAAAGATGTAGCTACTGTCAGGGACGATTTAAAGAAGGCAACTCTTGATGATAAAACAAACGGCAGGAAAAGCGTAAGGCTGATGGTTCAGAAACAGAGCGGCGCAAATACTGTCCAGGTTGCCAAAGATGTTAAAGCAAAGCTGGCAGAAGTTTCCGGATCGCTGCCTGAAGATGTAAAAATCGAAACCGTTATCGATACTTCCGATTATATACAGAAATCTATCAGCAACCTCACCGAAACTATATATTTCGCTATTTTATTCGTAATTCTGATAGTTTTATTCTTCCTCGGAAGCTGGCGGGCAACATTTATAGTTTTTCTTTCAATTCCCACTTCACTGATTGTTTCATTTATTTACCTGTTCCTGACAGATAACAGCTTGAATATTATTACACTCAGTTCGATATCTATAGCCATAGGCCTTGTAGTTGACGACGCCATAGTTGTTCTGGAAAACATTGTCAGGAACATGAAAAAAGGAAGCTTCCCACGTGAAGCTGCAATTTATGGAACAAATGAGGTTGCAATGGCTGTAATTTCAACTACATTAACAATTATTGCCGTATTCCTGCCTTTGACAATGCTCGGAGACCTTACTGGCGAGATCTTCGCACCACTGGGAGCTGTGGTAACAATAACTATAGCTACTTCGGTTATTGTATCGCTTACATTGACTCCGATGATGGCTTCAAGGATACTTAAAATTTCAAAAACAAAGAAAGAAGCAAAA
>CAZIRN010000334.1:0-2135 GCA_964541495.1 uncultured Rikenella sp.
AAGAAGATTTACTCAAAGAGCTTGATATTTTTGTAAAAGAAAATGCCTTCCCTAACCGCTCACAGGCGTTACGGCACCTGATTGAAAAAAATGTTATTGAAAAGAAATGGCAGTGCAACAATGTTGTTGCCGGTGCAATAGTTATGATATACGACAGGAATAAAAAGGAAGTGCTTGCCAAATCGAATGAAATTCAACACGAGTATTTTGAAGTTATTCTTTCATTACAACACTTTCATCTAAGTCACGATATATGCATGGAAATAATTACTGTCCGAGGTAAGGCTAAAATTCTAACTGAGCTGTCTGATAGATTGATAGCAATAAAGGGAATAAAACACGGGAAACTTGTTATGAGCAAAGCGGATTAATTTTTTTGATTTAAAAGTAACATGAAATAATAAAAACGTAACACTAATATGAAAAGTATGAAAAGGAAAATTATTGCATTTGCGGCAATTATGGTTTTGTCACCGATATTATTTGCTCAGGAAGGTGTAAAATCACTTCCTGGCGACACCATAAACCTGGATGAAATTGTAGTAACGGGAACAGTTGTGAAAGTAAACAGGCACAATGTTCCTATGGCAGTTTCGGTAATCGGAAGCCGCCAGATTAATGAAAGTATTGAAACAGCCATTCTTCCTGTCTTAAACGGCAGAATACCCGGGCTATTTGTTACTGAGCGGGGCGTTATGGGTTTTGGGGTGTCGTCAGGAGCTGCCGGACAGATTTCAATCAGGGGCATTGGCGGGAACCCTACCACCGGCGTACTAATATTGATTGACGGACATCCCCAGTTTATGGGAATTTTCGGCCATCCTCTACCGGATTCTTATGTGGCTTCAGATGTTGAAAAAGTGGAAGTGATAAGAGGCCCTGCTTCAATTCTTTACGGTTCGAATGCCATGGGAGGTGTTATTAATATCATTACAAAAAAACAAAGGGAAGAAGGATTGCATGGTAATGCACACATTATGTACGGGTCATACAACACATTGAAATGTATGGTATCGTCGGGGTATAAGAAAGAAAAGTTCAGCGCGTTTATTTCGGTCAATCACGATCAGACCGACGGTCACCGGGCCAATTCCGATTTCAGCATTACAAACGGTTATATAAAAGTGGGATACGAACCGTTGAAAGGTTTAAACATTTACAGTGATTTCAGTGTTGCAAAATTCAAGGCATCCGACCCGGGTCCGGACACATTAGATGCGTTACCTGGGAACTCTTTTGATATTACACGCGGCTATTGGGCATTGACTGCTAATAATAGCTTAGGAAAATTTTCCGGCACAGCAAAACTCTTTTATAATTTCGGCGAGCATATAATTAGTGACGGTTTTCATTCAAATGATAATAATTACGGGATAAATATTTATGAAACTGCAAGACTTTTCCCAAATAATAATCTTACTATAGGCGGCGATTATCTGATTTATGGAGGAAGGGCTGAAAATGAAAAGTCTGGGATATTCATTACCGATACAACTGTTTATGATGCAGGGATATTTGGGTTCATTCAGCAGACATTTGCAAACACTTTTACAATAAATGCCGGACTGCGGCTCCAAATGCATAAAATATACGGTACCCGTTGGATACCTTCAGGCGGATTTGCATGGAAATTACTGGACAATACTACATGGAAAGCATCTGTTTCGAAAGGATTTAGAAGTCCGACAATAAGAGAATTGTTTTTTTGGAACCATAATATAAACCTTGAACCTGAAACAGTTATGAATTATGAAACAGGCTTTCTTCAGAGTTTCCCTTGCATAAAAGCCAACCTTGAGCTTACAGGATTTATCGTCAGGGGCGATAATCTTATAATCACTGTGCCTATGAAAGGGCTTCAGAATGCAGGTGAGGTAAGAAACAGCGGCATTGAGTTCGCCGCCGGTGCCAACCTTTCCGATAAGCTTACTTTGAATCTGACCTACTCATACAATCACATGAAAACGCCGATATATGCCACACCGAAACATAATCTGTTTGGGAGCATTAATTATAAATTAGAAAAATTTCAGTTCATGATAAGTGCACAGTACATTAATCATCTTGACGTTGATCCTGTTTTTGACAAGGAATCATTCGAAACTTATACACTTCTTAATTCGAAAGTATCTTAT
>CAZIRN010000334.1:2145-2410 GCA_964541495.1 uncultured Rikenella sp.
AGATTTGCAGATATTTTTCTAAGTGCTGAAAATATATTCAACGAGAAATATGCTACGAATATTTATTATACAATGCCGGGAATTACTCTTTTTACAGGAATGAAATTAAGTTTATGATTTAACCCGGATCTTTGCCTGCAAGGTATTTTATTGCATATTGAAGAGTTGTATCAAGTTTTTCCCAGATGGGATAGAAGCCAGCATTGTCGAGAATGTTTCTTGCGATATAAGCTTTGAGTTGAATCTCTATTACTCTGCCTGAGAT
>CAZIRN010000335.1:0-2408 GCA_964541495.1 uncultured Rikenella sp.
CTGGTTTAGGAGGGGCAGGGTCGTAATAATCATTTATAATTTTAAGCAAAGGATCCATTAGTTTAGCATCACAATCTACCTTTTCAATTTCATTTGCAGCTTGATACATAGCGCATAATGACCATAAATAAGTATATTTTCGCAAATAACTTCCTTTCTTTTCTCTTTTAGATGTATCAGGCACAAGAAAATAATATCCGGATGTCTCATCGTAGAAATTTGCCTGAATAGATGATTGCAATTTTTGCATCTCCTTTTTATAAAAACTATCTTCAGGTTTAATGTTCTTTTGGGCCAAAAGACAATTTGAAAAAATCGTCAATAAAATAATCAGTATAAAAAGATTCTTATTCATATTTATATCTAATATATTTAATCCTTAAAAAGTCAGGAATTTCAATATTTTATCAAAATTAAAAAGTCTGTAAATAAAAAATTCAAGGGGAATTTACTGAAAACCTTGCAAATTATAAAAAATAACTTATTAACATTGGCGGTTAATAATCAATAATTTAATATGTTTTTTAAGAACGACTATTTAATTTGGTGTTGGAGAAGACATTGAAGGTGGGGCTGCGTCGGGGGAACTGCCCCAATTTTTATTTGGTCGAGGTCCCATCAGTAATATGAGCTTCCCGCCTTTAACAATATCTGCATGTTCAATCCATGGTTTGTTGAGAGGGTTACCGTTTATTGTGGCTGACTGAATATATTTATTCTGCGCTGATACATTTTTAGCCTCAATAATAAATGAATTTCCATTACCAACATTAATTACAGTTTTTTCAAAAATCGGACTTCCAATGTCATAGATTGGCCGTCCAGGGCATGTAGGATAGAATCCCATTGAAGTAAAAACATACCAGCTCGACATCGCTCCTCCGTCTTCATCGCCACTTAGGCCAAATGGCGTTGAATCGTACCACAGATCCATTATCTGTCTTACTCTGTACTGAGTCATCCATGGTTGCCCCGCATAATTATAAAAATAAGGAATATGGAAAGAAGGTTCATTGCCCTGGCAATACATTCCGATAAGTCCTGTCATATCCGGAAACTGACCAAGGAATGTAAGTTTATCTACTTTGCAACCTTCCAGAAAAAGAGCATTTAGCTTATTTAAGAAATTCTCCCTTCCTCCCATCAGATTAATTAACCCCTGTACATCATGCTGTACATGCCATGTATATATCCATGAATTAGCTTCTGCAAAATAAGCCTCACCAGCAAATCCTCCTGATAACTTGGGATCAAATGGTTCAACCCAATCTCCATCTGCAGTTTTTGGTGCCATCATACCAATAGCAGGATTAAAAACATTTTGATAATTATATGCTCTTTTCATGAAGAGACGGTAATCGTCTTCCTTACCTAACTCTTTAGCCATAAGGGCAAGGCACCAGTCATCATAAGCATGTTCAAGTGTTACTGAAACAGACTGCCTTCTGTGATGTCCATCAACTTCCTTTACCCACTCTCTTACTCCTACTTCAGGAAGCCATCTTACCTGGTAAGGCATTCTTAAAAATGGATCCTCATTGACCCTTTGATTTCCCCTCGATCTTTCCTGTGCAGAAACCTTGAAATCTTCTCTAACAGTCAGTGCAGGATAGTATCCTTTATCAAAATAGCATTGTTCAAGCTCTGTAATATAACCGGCATCTCTCCAGGGAATCATTGTGGCTTCCATAGCATTTTTCCTCATACCTTCATAAGCTTTATTTACATCAAAATCGCGTAGTCCTTTCATATAGGAATCAACTATAACGGCGGTAGAATGATGACCGATCATTGCTCCCGAGCTTGGTAGCCAGCCCGTCATCTCATATCTGGTAATAAAATCCTTAATAGCTTTTAATGTTTCCTCAGGTTTTATCAATGTCTGTAACGGGTATGCACACCTGTAAGTATCCCATACATTACCCATTCTAAGAGAACGGGTCCGATGAAGTGTACTATAAAAGATAGTCCGTTGTTTTTCAGTACCTCCTTTAACCTTTATCAGATTCAATTCATTGTTCCATAGTTCCTTTGCTCTCTTTTTTACCTGGTCGAAAGACAATGAGGCAATTTCTTTGTCAATAAAACTGCGGGCTTCATCAATACTATTTTGTGAAACGCCTATCTTAATCTCCAGTATTTTATTACGTGAAGAAGGATAGCTGACATAAAAACCAATCCCTCTCCCGGTTGCTGACCTTGATTCAGGAGTAATGGTGTCGTTTCTCCAGGTACCACAAGTATTAAAAGATTCGTTCAACTCAGCATAGAAATAATTTCTGTTTTCAGTGCTTTGAATATTTGATCGGCTTCTCGAAAAAGATGACCATCCTTCTATTGCTTTATTGTCTTTTATTTCAAAAGACGAATTCCCTGACATAGTTAACGTTATGTTGGATGTCTTATTT
>CAZIRN010000336.1:0-2405 GCA_964541495.1 uncultured Rikenella sp.
CACGAGCTATCTTGCTTAAGCCGGTTATGTATTCGTTGGGAATATATGCCACATGAGCCCGGCCGAAAAACGGCAGCATGTGATGCTCGCACAGCGAGTAAATGTCTATGTCTTTTACCAGCACCATGTGTTTATAGTCTTCTCTGAATTTTGCTGAGTTAAGTATCTGGCAGGCATCCTGCTGATAGCCCATCGTCATGAAATAAAGAGTCTTGGCAACTCTTTCAGGCGTTTTCAGCAACCCTTCACGGCCTGGATCTTCACCAAGCAAACCTAATATCCTACGGTAATATCCTGCTATTTCCTCGACATTTTCTTTATTCCATTGCTCGATTTTCAAATAACCTGATGTTGCTTCTTTGATCCCGTTTTCAAGTACTTTAATTTTTTTTGCCATAATATTTATTTAATAGTTTACCGAATTTTTATACACTGTTGCCGGAGCCGAACTATTCATTTTCTATATCATATTCGGAATCTCCTGAAATGTTGTTGATTTTGAAGCGCTAAAGTTTATTCATTTTCATAAAAAAAACAATAACTTGCCCTTTTAAGTTAATAACTGTAAACGGTATTTGGGTGAATATATTAATAGTGTTTGCCACTGATGAAGAAGCCAATATTCTGAAAAAGCCTGGTTTTTCTGTTTCTGAAAAATTCATTTTCGGACCACATGAAATTTCAGTACTTGTTACTGGGATAGGCTCAGTTCAGACAGTCTGGCACCTGAAAAATTATTTTTGTACTGTTTACAAACCCGACCTGGTGATAAATGCAGGGATTGCAGGCTCTTTCTTTGATGATATACCTGTCGGAGAAGTTGTGATGCCTGTTTCGGATACTTTTGCAGATATGGGAATCGAAACTGGAGAAGGTTTTATACCAATAAAAGATATGGGCATTATGAAGGTTGAAAAGTATCCTTTTGTTGCTGACAGGATATTCTGTATTAATAATTTTACCAGAGAAACAGCTCACAGGTTACACGCCGTCAGGGCAATAACTGTAAATACGGTAACAGGCACAGATGAGAAGGCAGAAAAACTCCGGCTGATTTTCAATCCTGATATTGAAACCATGGAAGGTGCTGCATTTTTTTATTCGTGTATGATGGAGAATATACCTTGCCTCGCCTTGAGATCTGTCTCGAATATGGTTGGTGAAAGAAGAAGTGAAAGCTGGAATATGTCTCTGGCTCTAAAGAGACTCAAAGATAAACTTAATGAAATATTACTCTTAATCAGGTAATTGAATGAAACTGACTCTTGGTTTTTCTCCCTGTCCGAACGATACATTCATTTTCGGGGCAATGGTGCTTGGAAAGATCGATACCGAAGGGCTCGATTTTGATTATTTTCTTGCTGACGTCGAAGAACTTAACAGTAAAGCTTTCGAAGGTAAAACCGATATTCTTAAATTAAGTTATCATGCCTATGCTTATGCAACTGAAAACTATCTGATATTAGATGCCGGAAGTGCTATCGGACGAGGTAATGGTCCTCTTCTTATCAGTAAGAAAGAAATCAGAATGGATGAAATCCCTTCTCTTACCATTGCCATTCCCGGAAGATATACTACTGCAAATCTTCTTTTCAGCATTTACTGTCCTGATGCATTGAATAAAAAAGCATGTCTTTTTTCTGAAATACCAGATATTTTGCTTAATGAAGAGGCCGATGCCGGGATCATAATTCATGAAACGAGGTTCACATACCATGAAAAAGGACTTAGAAAAATTGCAGACCTCGGAGAATACTGGGAAAATCTGACCGGACTGCCTGTGCCTCTGGGCGCAATAGTTGTAAAAAGGTCGTTGCCTGAAGATATCTCCCTGAAAGTTAATAGAATAATTGGAAGAAGTCTGGAGTATGCATATAACAACCCGGAGGCTGCTTTCAGCTTTGTACGTCAGCATGCAAAGGAAACCGACGCTGACGTGATAAGGAGTCATATCAAACTATATGTAAATGACTATACTAAAAGACTGGGGATGGAAGGCAGAAAGGCAGTGAACAAGTTTTTTTCCACAGCTATGGATGCAGGCGTCATCCCGCATCTGCCAGAAAGAATTTTTCTTTAGGCTGTTTTTTTTAATTTTACAGTAAAATTGTTGAATATGGATTTTTCGGAATTAGTTGCAAAGTGCAGAAGCTACCGCAGATTCGATGAATCTGTGAGAATTGAATATGAATTGTTGAAGAAGCTTGTCGGATATGCAAGGCTTTCGCCCTCTGCATCGAACAGGCAGCCGTTAAAATTTTTGCTGTTTAATTCTCCGTCATATTGCGAGAAAGTTTTTCCATGCACCCAATGGGCAGGTTATCTTCCAGACTGGCCTGGCCCTGAACCCGGTGAAAGGCCGGCTGCTTATATTATCATACTTGGGGATACTCAAATTACAACTT
>CAZIRN010000337.1:0-2391 GCA_964541495.1 uncultured Rikenella sp.
TTCTTTCTGCTTTTTGTCATTTTTGCAGTTTCATTTTTCGGAGCTTTTGAAATAACTCTTCCAAACAAATGGGTTACCGGCGCCGATTCTAAAGTTGACAGAGGAGGAGCCTTTGCTTCTTTCTTCCTTGCACTTACAACAGTAATAGTTTCTTTTTCGTGCACAGGACCTATTATAGGAAGCCTTCTTGTTGAGGCAGCGACAGGAGATGTTCTAAGACCGGTGATAGGAATGTTTGCATTCGGCCTTGCTTTTGCAATACCTTTTACAATTTTTGCATTTTTCCCCACCGTATTGAAACGTCTTCCAAAATCAGGCGGGTGGCTTAACTCGGTAAAAGTTGTTCTTGGATTCCTTATGCTTGCATTCAGCCTGAAATTTGTTGTAAACATAGATAGCGTCTATAATCTCAATATCCTTAGCAGAGTAGCATTTATTGCTATTTGGATTGTAATATTTTCATTGCTTGGTTTTTATCTCCTTGGAAAAATAAAATTTCCACATGACAGCGACGTTACTCATATTGGAGTCTTCAGACTGTTCCTTGCCATTATAGTATTTTCTTTTGTGGCATACATGATTCCCGGACTTTTTGGAGCTCCGTTGAAGAACCTTGCATCATTTCTTCCTGCAGAAAAATCCCAGGAATTTGATTTTACTCAGACCACACCGCAGAGATTCCCGGGAAATTCTGCAATAATGCAATCGCAGAGCAACGACTGCACACTACCTAAATTCGCCGACAGGTTTACAATGCCCTATGGCCTACATGGATATTTCGATTACAATCAGGGTATCGAATGTGCAAAAGAACAACGAAAACCTGTACTGATAGCTTTCAAAGGCCATGCATGTGCCAACTGCAAGCTTATGGAAGCTAAAGTGTGGTCCAACCCTGATGTACTCGAACGCCTTAAAAAGTTCGTTATTATTGCCCTCTATACCGACGATCGCACCCAACTACCTGAAAAAGAATGGATAACATCTCAGTTCGACGGAAAAATAAAGAAGACAATAGGCAAGATAAATGAAAACCTCGAAATATTGAAGTTCAAAACAAATGCCATCCCGTTGCATGTAATTACTGATTACGAAGGTAAACCTCTTAACAAGCCAATGTCAACAAATATGAATGTTGAAATATATAAAAAATGGCTTGATGAGGGAATTATGTCGTTTACCAACATAAATCGTTAGTTCGTCTACATTTTTCCTTCGTTAATGAAAATTGTGTGTTAAAAATTGCTTTTTGATTTTTAATTAGTTAACTTTACAATATTGTCTTTGAAAAATAGAACTATGAAACGTTGCTTTCTGGTAATTCAGGTAATGCTTTTTGTTCTGTCTGTCTCGGGTCAGGTAAAGCAGGATGTTATTGCAAGTGCCGGCGGATATGACAAGAGTAAGGATAACTCCATTTCAATAAGCTGGACACTTGGGGAAACCATTATTCAAACATATAAATCCAAGGACGGACAGCTTATTCTCGATCACGGCTTTCAGCAGAAGTTGATTATTACAGGTATAGAAGAGAATCTGGAGGTGCCGGTTACGGTAACAATTTATCCAAATCCGACCAGCGAATCGGTTAGAATTAAATTCGAATCGGCTGTTGACAAGCTTATTGACATTCAGATAATTGACGGTCAGGGAAGACTTATTAAAACCGACAGAATCGAAGAGTCCGTATATGAAAAAACAATTAATCTGCAGGATCTTCCTGCCGGAACATATTACATGAGACTTGTAAAAGGCAATTTAGCAAATGTTTATAAGATAATTAAACTCTGAATCTCATATATTATTATCCAGTTCAGGTGTGCAGAAGCCATCTCATTTTTTAAGTATTTTTAAGTTTTCAGGACGCTTTTAGCAGTATATTTCCCTTCCCATTTTAATATATTAGCAAAAAAAAAGAATGAAAAAAGCATCCGGTATCATTCTGAGTATGTTATTATTTTTTGCTCCGGGATGCAGGGACGCTGAGAGTGAGTTGATTAATAAGGCCGCGAGAATACATGCTGCTGTTCTCACAGTTGATACTCATTGCGATACGCCGATGAACCTTCTGCTACAGGGATTTGATCTTGGTATGCGACAGGATAATATCTGCGTTGATTTCCCTAAAATGAAAGAGGGCGGGCTGGATGCCGAATTCTTTGCAGTATTTATTGAACAGGGGCCAAGAGACAGCTCCTCCTATTTAAAAGCCCATGAAAAGGCTCTGGCTATTTTTACTTTTAGGCTTAGATTTTCTGTTTTCTGAAAGCACAATTTGGTGAATTCTGCCTAAATCGAGCAAAAGCGTTTTATCTTCTTTATTAAAAACCCAATATCCGTTGGGCAACCTCAAGAAATCTTCATCAAAATCATCATCTTCATCATCAAATA
>CAZIRN010000338.1:0-2375 GCA_964541495.1 uncultured Rikenella sp.
GGGTATAGTAATGCAGGCATCAATTGTGGAGATATTCAGAATCAAGGAATAGAGTTTATGGTAATGGCAATGCCATTAAAAATGAATAATTTCAGTTGGAGAGTCAATTTAAATTTTTCCAGAAATTGGAACGAAATAATAA
This sequence comes from uncultured Rikenella sp., assembly GCA_964541495.1. Lineage (GTDB taxonomy): Bacteria > Bacteroidota > Bacteroidia > Bacteroidales > VadinHA17 > LD21. The sequence continues at coordinate 143 of CAZIRN010000338.1, forward strand.
AACTAACGGAAACACTTGACAGATATAAAATCAGTTCTCCGAACCTCTCATTAGGCGATTCATGGATTATCGTTGGTAAAGAATATGGAGAAATACTGTCAAAAGGATTTGTTAGAAATGAAGAAGGGAAAATTGTAGTTGACAATCTAGGAATGCCTAAAATTACAACAGAATCAGAAACATATCTTGGCAACTATCATTACAAATGGAGAAGCAGTGTAACCAATAATATTCAATATAAGAACTGGAGTTTATATTTTCTGATTGATCTTAATTATGGTGGAGTGCGCCAATCGGCTACTGAGGCAATGATGATGCTCTGCGGCACAAGTAGAGAAACTTTAAAAGGTCGCGATGGGTTTGTTTTCCCTGGAGTAAAAGAAGTGGATAATGGCGATGGTACAATCAGCTATGTTGAAAACGATATAATGATTACTGCTGAACAATATGGAAAAGCAGTAGGTGGGAGAGCTACGGATGGGTGTGCAGAGGTTTTCAACCATAAGGCTACAAATTCGAGATTGAGAGAACTTGCTGTCGGGTATAATCTTCCTCTCAGAAGTAGATTAATTAAGAATATGCAAATTTCTGTTGTTGGCCGCAATTTGTTTTATCTGTATAATGGTTGTAATTGGTTTGATCCTGATGGGTCCTATGATCTTGCAAAGAATGGTCAAGGTTCAGAAAGTGCATTTCTGCCTGGAACGAGAAACTTAGGAATCAATATAAAAATGACATTCTAGTAACACGAATCAAAACAGGGAAAGTTATGAGAATGATAATAAAAAATAATCAGTTCTGTTTGAAGTTATTGTGTACAGTAGCAGTGCTTTTTATACCCTTTTCCTGTACGGATAATTTCACGGAAATAAACATGGACAAGACCCAGATGATGCAGGTAGGTCCAAAGGAATATGCAGAGCTTTTTACCCATGCTTTGCATAAGGGTCTTGCCTGGAGTACTACTGACGACATGAGCCGTATGTCGAGTACTTTAGCTCTTCATAATTGTGGTTACACTGCTTGTGGAAAAGCTTCAAATGATCAGTATGAGCAAGGGCTTGGATGGCAAAATGCAGGATTTAAAGATATATACGTAGACGCAGTGCCTACACTGAATTTGATTCTGGAGAGTGCTAAAAGAGAGGGGTATACTACGGCATACAATGTAGCGCTAATATGGAGATGTTATCTTTTTCTTTTAGCTACCGACGTCTGGGGTCCTATTCCATATAAGGAAGCAGGTAGTGGAAAAGAAAATGTGCGATATGATAGTCAGAAAGATGTTTATTATGGCTTGTTCGAAGAATTAAAAACAGCAGTTGATGCATTGATACCTCAGATAAATTTAAATCCCTCACTCAACGTTTTCGGGAACGGAGATCCTATCTATTATGGAAGCGTAGTAAAGTGGGTGAAATTTGCCAATACGCTTCGATTACGAATGGCGATGCGTATTTCGAATGTTGATCCGACAAAAGCAAAAACCGAAGCTGAAGCGGCAGTGGCAACAGGGTTACTGCTTGAGAACAATAACGACAATGCCATGTTTGAGGTGAAAAATTTTGCAGAAGAAGGGAATGGGATGCCTCGTATGGAATCATTCTATCAGGATGTGATGAGTACCAGTATGGAAAGCGTATTAAAAGGATACCAGGACCCCCGCATGCAGGAATTCTGGGCTCCTGTTCAGGCTAGTGCAACCAATCAGAGGTTCCCTGCTGAATATAAAAGTAATATTGGAGGATACCACGGCTTCCCAAGTGGTGCTGATCCTGTTGAATATACATATTTCAGAGCTTTTTCAAAATATGGTCCGCGTTTTGTAGATGGAAATCAGCTTGTTACACCAATAAATGTTATGCATTCAGCCGAAGTCTGTTTTCTTAAAGCAGAAGGTGCTTGGAGAGGCTGGAATATGGGAGGGACGGCAAAGGAATTCTATGAAAAAGGAATCATGCTTTCAATTAAACAATGGAGAGGGAGCGAGATTTCAGATGATTCAATACAGCGCTATATTAACAGTACATTAAAACCTGTTGCTCCAGAGGACCATCCTTATTATGATCCTCCAATGACTGATATTCCTGTTCAATTTTCTGACGATAGGGAAAAACAATATGAACAGATTATTACACAGAAATGGATTGCTCTCTTCCCGCTTTGTTTTGAAGCGTGGGCTGAATTCAGAAGAACCAGACTTCCGAAACTTTATCCTAAGAAATATACTGTT
>CAZIRN010000339.1:0-2375 GCA_964541495.1 uncultured Rikenella sp.
TACAAATACCAAGGCTGCCCATTGACTCTGTAGAGGCAATGGGAGAATTCGAATATGTCATTAATATCGTGCACAGCATTTCCTATGCAGTAATGAAAATCTGGCAAGATAATGAGTCTGAGGAATTGAAGCAAATTTGCTCATCGTGGATTTTTGAAAATCTTTTTCTCGACATACTGACTCTATGCAATACTGTTGGATGGGAAAGGGATCCCAAAGATCATGTATTCCTTGTAGCATTAAGCTTGGCAGAATTTTTCTTGAATGGTTTGCAGTTTATAAAGGATGACTCCGATAAATCACCGCGTAAACAGTTCTATGATTGGTTTTACTATAAAATCTGTGAGCCGAGATTTGCTGCCAACTCAGGATTGCTCGAAAGAACGGCCGATTTAATCAAGGATTCTTTATCTTCCCAAATTTCCAGTAATGCCAATTCGGAGTTCGATCCATACATACGCCTTTTTAGCCAAAGGCTTTACCAGGATCTTCCGGATCCATTAAAAACAATAATTAATAGGGACCCTAAATTTTTAGAGCAAATTGGAATTGAGATCATCTCCGTTATCGATGTGGCTGGCCTAATGTTTCCAGCCGCAAACTTTTGGGACAAGTTAGCCAAGACATTGGAAGGAGAATCCATCGCCATTGAGGCTGTTAATCCCAAAGTAGAAATCGTATTTTCACCAAATACATCTAAGAAGAAGTTAAGCGCAACTTTCACCAATCCCAATAATGGGGAAAAAATCAACATAGAATCTGGAGATTTTGTATTTATTCTTAATGCAAATAAACAATTTTGGCTTGAAAGTAACTATGATTATTTTTGTGAATGGTCAGCAAACGAGCTAGAAGCCAATATTTCAAAGATTTGTTTACTGAAAAGTCCGGCAGAACGGATGGAAGAACTAAACGAATTACGAAAATCAAGTATAGGAAATTATTATCATAGTCTCAAAGAAAAACTCTTATCCACTAAAACCCTCGATTTTGCGCGTCTATTACCGCCATCTCGGCAAGGTTTACACCAATTCTTCGGTTTTGTTTCAAGTAATAATACCATTGCCAATATAGAAGAACAAATGAATCTGTCTGCGAGAAAATTAATAGCTAGACTAGGTATATTTACTGCGACATCAAGAATATCGGCTTTTCCAATTGGAATCCCAACTGTTTTACTTGATGAAATCCAAAGATTATCATTTGATGAACGACAGAAATTCCTCTCAGGACTTTCTGATGTTCTTATTACCCCTATCAGCCGGTTGCAATATCTTCGATTGATGGGCCAATTCGGTGATGAAGAACAAACCGCAATGTTAGTAACTTCTTTCTTTACAGAAGAGATGAGCATAGAAATATCTGCCTTTCTTCTTTTATTAGGATGGATTTCAGACGAACTTGATGATCTTCCGGGGGACAACCAGTTTACAGCAGATGAGAAACTTTTATTTTCATGGGGTCATACCAACGAACTGTTTACTATATTCAAACAAGTTGGAGTTCCATTTGATTGGCTTATAAGTGTTTTGAAAGAAAAAAAACCACAATTACCATTTAGAAATATTTTTGCTTCAGCACCCCTCGAATGGAATGATGTGATTCATCCAAGTAGATTGGATGTATTACCATTCAAAATTCTTGGGTTAAATTACGCGCTTGGAGATAATAAGACTCTTAGTAAAGAAGAACGAGATAAATTGCTAAATGAGGTCTTTCCATGGAAAGAAAATAACATTTTGCCGGCTGTGGATTTGTTAGAAAAAAGGGAATCATATACAAATATCTTGCATTCTTTCTTTGGTAAGGAGATATCAAATTCACTTCTATCCTTGACTTCTGGTGAAGAAGAGAGAATTACAGCTTTATCAAATTCATCATTAAAAAATCTCGCTTCGGAAGCTATAGAATGGTTGTCTTCACCAGATTCTGCTTTAGCGGGCTTCCAGTTCCTTTTTGGTTTATACCATACACAACTTCTTCCTAAAGACCTCTTATTTGATTTTGAGAAAAAAATCTCCGGTTTTAACTTTGTTGGATTGGTCAATTTGAACCCGATGATTGTCATTCTTGGTTTTTACTTCTCAACATGTCAGGCTAAGCAACTATCGGATAATGCTAAGAACCACTTGATTGAAGAATTACTAGGACTTGCGGAAGCTTGTTCGAAGCTGTATCCCGGGCAGAGTAGCATTCCGGATGATAATGCTCTAGAGGTTGAATTATCCGCATTGCTTTTTGAATCAGCTGTCCAACTTTCAAAATCTATGACAGAGAATAAAGTAATTGATGAATTTGAACGCCTTATGATGGGAATTCTATCTCGGTGGAGTGAAACAAAACCGATAGCCCTTCGATTACTAAATCGTCTATAC
>CAZIRN010000340.1:0-2370 GCA_964541495.1 uncultured Rikenella sp.
ATGCACACTGTCATATTTAAATAGATGTGCCAGCGTTTTAGCATCCGTAAGATCGTTTATAGCTACAACATTCAGTTCGGGATGGCTATTTAAAATCACTCTTAAGACCAGACGACCAATGCGTCCAAAACCGTTAATTGCTATGTTTGTCATAATTTATCTCCTTATAAGTAGTTATAAATCTATTAGATAGATTGCTACCGGAACTGCCGGAAAGTGTCTCTTAGTTCTTTAAACCCCAAATTCTCAAGTTTTTCTTTGAATTGTATATTAAGGTCTTTAGGGGCGACAAGGGATTTACCTCTCATTGTTTTTTCTTTACTAATCTTGGTTTTATGTGGTGAGATGTCTTCAATCACTTTCTTTATCACTTTCAGGATTTCAGGATATTTCACTATCAATATTTCCACACCGCCAAGATGTGAGTATTCATAAATTATATTCATTTTTCATTACCCCAAACCGAATCAAGTTCGGATTGATTTTCTTTTATCTGGTTTAAATTTACCGCAAGCGGTTTTATATCTTCAGGATGATCCGGATTAAAAATCGGTCTTTCCATAGGGCGTATTTTCAGGTCACCGGAAAAAGCCCTATTAATTCTTTGCATAGTTATTTCATAATATTCATCCAGAATTTCTGCTCCACAGCTTTTCCGGTTATGAATAAGCGAAGCAATTTGAGTTGTTCCTGTTCCCATAAAAGGGTCTAAAGTCCAATCATTTTCATTAGTCATAGATAAAATTAGGCGTTCTACCAATTCTACAGGAAATTGAGCAGGGTGAATTGTCTTTTCTATATGATTTGCTTTAACATTGGGAATATCCCAAACATCGGAAGGGTTTTTACCTAAAGGATTGCAGGATAATTCACCTTTTTTATTTCCCTTAAAATAGCGTTTCTCAGGATACTTTTGCGGAATGCGCACAGGGTCTAAATTAAAAGTATATGCATCGCTTTTAGTAAACCAGAGAATTACCTCATAGCGTCCGGAAAACCTTTTGGAAGAATGCAAACCATGCCCGAAATGCCAGATTATTCTATTACGTAGTTTTAATCCCAATTCCTCAAAAAAAGGATACAACACAATATCCAAAGGGACAATTTCTCCGTTATCTATATAATTTCCTACCTGCCAACAAATACTGCCGCTTGTTTTTAGCACTCTAAAGCATTCTGTAATAACTTTCTTTTGCCATTCAAGATACTGATTTAAAGGTTTACGCTTTTCATATTTCTTTCCAATGTTATAGGGTGGTGAAGTTACAACTAACTGAATAACTGAATCCGGTATAGAATCAAGCAATTCCAGGCAATCACCCTGAAACAAACAGAGAGTGGAATCAGAATTCCAATTATTGCTTATTTTGATCATAATCAGTTATAGCAAAATACTATTTTCTGCGCTACCGGACATTTTGCAGAAACCCATAATGGTCTTCTGCATTTTTTCTTCACCTTTACTTAGCCATTTACGGGGATCAAACTTGCTTTTATTAGGTATATAGTTAGCGGGGTCAACATCGGGAGGGCAGACAATGGCATATTTTTCTTTTTCCCAATATTCCTGAATAGCAGAAGCCATATCCATCTGGTAGTGAGTATCTTTATTGATTTTTACTACCCCGTTGGCAATAGCCGTTTGTTGTTGCCAGTCAGTTAAGCCGGAAGCGCCATGTAAAACCAATCCTCTTTCCACACCATTTTTTATCAGCAGGTTATCAATTTCCTTAATCAAATCCAAGTGCAGGACAACATTTTCACCTTTGGTAACGCCATGATTTGTGCCTACGGAAGCAGCAAAGAGGTCTACACCGGTCTTGATTACAAATTCCAGTGCTTCTTCGGGTTTAGTATAGAGTTCATCTTCCGAAACAATTTCATCTTCAGCACCCTTGATATGACCAATTTCACCTTCCACCAGAATATTATATTTATGCGCCAAATCCACAACCTCTTTAGTAATCCTGATATTATCTTCCAGTTTTTCTGCTGAAGCATCTACCATCACGGAAGAAACAAGGTCATTTTCAATACAGAACTTAATAAAATCAAAATAGTTAGGGGTGGCATGATCAATATGAAGCCCAATTCCACATTTGGGAAATTGCCCGGAAAAGGTCTTCACCATCGTGGAAATCATTTTGGCTCCAATTTGCAAATCCTGAGAAGTGCCTGCTGCATATTTACAGGCACCAGTACTCATTTGAATTAAGCCATCTGAATTGACAGCAGCATAGCCCTGAACAAGAGCTCTGATTTGAGTGTCAAAAACAACATTGGATGCAATAATACCAAAACGCTGTTTTTTGGCTTTGAGGAAAACCTCTTTCAGTTGTGCACCGGATAGAAACATTTTATACCTCCATA
>CAZIRN010000341.1:0-2359 GCA_964541495.1 uncultured Rikenella sp.
GGACTGCCTGTGGATACTGCATGTGTACCATCGTTAAATACAGAAAATGAAATTATTAGCTGGGGTAAAAGAATAATTGACGGCGAAACATATAGAATAAGAAAAGGAGGTTGCCCGATAACAAATCCCACAATTGCTGTTGTGAAGGTACGTTATGAAAAATTTCTTGAGGCTCTCGAGTCAAACCGTATTTCAGGTCAAAAAGTATCTTACCTTGCTTCAAAAAACCGCCAATTAAGGAAAGAAGCAGATGAAATAATTCTTACTATATGGAATGATGTCGAAAAATACTTTTCTTCTCTTCCCGACGATATGAAAAGAAAAAAATGCAGTGATTACGGCATAGTCTATTATCTTAGAAAAGGGGAATTGATTACATCATAATAAGCCTCTTTTAAAATATTAAAAAACAGTTTTAAAAGTCTCTTCGTAATATTTCATCGGCAATATAAGGACAAATCTGTGAATATCGGAAATTTAGTATTACGCAATCGTCCGTTGTTTCTCGCACCCATGGAGGATATAACCGACACTTCGTTCAGGCTTCTATGTAAAAAATTCGGCGCCGACTTTATGTACACAGAATTTATTTCGTCGGACGGACTAATAAGAAAAGGAGAAAAAAGCATCAGGAAACTTTATCTACTCCCCGAAGAACGTCCGATAGGAATTCAGATTTACGGCCATCTTGTGGATGTAATGGCAGAGGCTGCAAGGATGGCCGAACAGTCGGCTCCCGAACTTATTGACATCAATTTCGGATGCCCTGTAAAAAAGATTGCAAATCGCTATGCCGGTGCAGGTATGTTAAGGAATATCCCTCTAATGATCGAAATGACCTCTGCCGTCGTAGAAGCCGTCAGTGTTCCTGTTACTGTCAAGACAAGACTGGGCTGGGATGAAAACAACAAAAATATTATCGAAGTTACAAAACGACTTCAGGATGCCGGAATAAGTGCCATTACAATACATGGCAGAACAAGATCGCAGATGTATAAAGGAGCTGCCGACTGGACTATTATAGGAGAAGTAAAAAACAATCCCGAAATAAAGATTCCGGTAATAGGCAACGGCGATATTAACTCACCGCAAAGGGCAAAAGAGATGTTCGATCGCTACGGAGTTGACGGAATAATGATAGGAAGAGCAACGGCAGGCCGACCATGGATTTTCAGGGAGATAAGGCATTATCTCGATACCGGCGAACTACTGCCCGAGCCTACAGTCGCTGAAAAAGCCGATATAGCCCTGATGCATCTCGACCTTTCTCTTAAGTATAAAGAAGGAATGAGAGCCATTTTCGAAATGCGCCGTCACTTTTCAAACTATTTTAAAGGCATTCCTCATTTCAGAGATACCAGACTTAAATTACTTACCTCAACCGACGTTGATGAAATAAAATCTATTATTCAAGATATAAAACAAAAATGGGGCGATTACAGAATTGAAGATAATACTATTATTTTGCAGAAGTAATTCATTTACTATATAAGCCACAATCAGCTAAGGAATATACTTAATTATTCTGGATAGACCTGTCGATTTTACTAAATAATGTCTTGAAACTGCCCCATTTGAACAGATATTTCAGAATCATCAGAAAAACAACGGTCGAAACAAGTAATCCTGCAAATTCGCCCCAGGGATGCAGCACTGTCTGTTCGAAAACGGCAGGCGTTTGAATGGCTGAATTTTTGTTTGTAACCATAATACATAGAAAGATATTGTTTGCGGCATGGGCACCAAGTGCTATTTCGATGCCGTCGTCAATTATTGTGGCTATTCCGAAGACCAGTCCAAAAAGAACGTACTGTGGCATCATTGTCAAAAATCCATATTCTTTTACTTCAGGATTCCATGCATGAAGAAAACCAAAAAGCAATGAAGTAAGGAGAACGGGAACCCACCTGTTGCGCGTCAGTACAGCAAAACCCTGCATAAGATAGCCCCGAAAAAGCATCTCTTCGAATGCAGCCTGGAAAGGAATAAAGATTAAAGAAATTATTATTACCGATATCAATGTTTTGCCTGTGTTGTTCAAAACAAAATCTTCAGGGCTTAAACTTTTCTGAACAAAAAGATATATAGCTGACAGAATAAACCATATTAATGCTGAGCTAATCATCCTGTTCCATCTCACTTTTGAAGTTCCGTTTATCGTTCCTGTAACCGTTCTTTCGTTCAATGGTTTTACGAGCAACATAAACGTTACCAGCCCAACAATGAACGGGAAAAACGTTATTATCAAAGTTGTATTCGGATCCAATCCTAACATACCCATATCCGTTGGGTTTTGTTCCAGACCTGTCAGAGCCGCAGGGTCAGATGTTGCCTTAAGAGCCATGGCTATCAGAAGAGG
>CAZIRN010000342.1:0-2352 GCA_964541495.1 uncultured Rikenella sp.
CGTCCTGCTTAAAGGCAATCCTGTCACCGCCGATCGCCTGCGCCAGGCCGGCTGTCTGGTCTGTGAACTTTCCGGTAAGGAAATTGCCTTCAAGGGCTCAGGTGGTCCCACCTGCCTGACCCGTCCCCTCTCTCGTCTGTAAAGCTGTTACCAAAAATGATCTTTTTAAACTTGAGGTTTGCCACACTTTTTCATTGCCCGAACACTAGCAACAATAATCTAATCTCATCGCCGTTTTTATCTCCACCAAGCCAACCCCTTAATTAATTCGATAACCTATCCATATTATCTTTTGCCAAAGACCCACAGCTTCTCTTTTAAAATAAAGAAGTTACTTTGATTTCACCTCTTTCAAAACCTTCGTGTTTTAGCCTTTAACAAAAGTATAACTAATCGATTTATTAAAAATCTGGCGCATAAGTACATAGTATTCCGGAACCCGAAATTTTTATCTCGCACTGCTTCTCTTTAGTGGAACAATCCTCTAGCCTTATGGTGACTCTGAGAACGTTATCTGAGAAACAAGAATAATCTATGAGCCCGCATCTTATGGGATTACCCGCACTCTTAATATTGCGGTCCAAACATGCAAAAAGGACCCTTCTATTTGACAAGTTCATACCGAGCGACAAAGCCTTCCTAATAACAGGATCAATCTCTGCAGCGTGATAGGTCCAAGGTATCCATTTGACAGTCTGGTTACTAAGGAGTTCAGCTGCGTATTTATATGGCCCTTCTTGACAAAAGGCAAATACGAGAGGGCGATGATTGTCCTGAGGAGCCTCAATATAAGTGTCTCCCCATACTTGAAGTATATTTTTTTCAGGTTCAAGCGAAAGCTTCTCATATTGAAATCCATCCCACTTTGAAAACCAGACCAATTCCACAATTGTTAAAAGGATAAAGGCTCCTATCCCAAGGCAATAATATATATCACGTTGAAGAGAAAATACTCCCCACAAAAAGAGGGCCAAGACAATTATAAAAAACCATAAATACATGAGCTTCAGGTTCTGCCAGACAATATAGTATTTGGGCCTTGGTGATTTCCACCTATAAAAATAGGCGTCTATTTTCTTCTGCAGGTTTCTTTCAAATATAGGTCTTTCGGGACAATTCTTTGGCAGCGACAGCACTTTACTTGTGGCATAAATCAGTTCGTTCCATCTGTACATATTTACCAGTGCTAAGGCTGACCTTATAAAAAACCTGACCATAATAACCCACAAAAAAATGATAAAAAGCCAATGAATCCTCGTAGGATAAATAACAACCACTGATGTTCCGTCGACTTTTACTGCAGTCATTAGCCCTGTCGCTAAGAAAGCTGTGCCCAAGGTAACGCCCCAGCTGTTAGTCTGATTTAATACATTATAGGCCAAAGAAACTTCTCTTCCGCATTCCGTGTAAAACTTCACAAGCCATGATTCTTCCATATTTACCTCTCAAAACGCTATTAAATGAATATTTCTTGGTCGATCACACCTATATTTTTGCAGAAAGCTAATCGATTTGAAGCCCACCTCGGTTAATAACGATATGATTTCAGGTATATCGTATGGCTTGACGAATGTGCCTAATGGAGAGACAAGTCCTTCTTCCATCGGGCAGGTATAATATCTTGAACCTATAACGCCTGGATAACCTCTAAACGAGGCTATTAAAATTCCTCGTCCTTTTAAGGCTCTATACATCTTGGATAAATATGCTTTCCTCCTAGTAGATGGGCAAATCGTTTCGAGAACAAAAGTGGAAACAATAATATCATATTTTCTGATCCCTATTTCTCCCTTAATTATCTGGCCTCCAGCCTTCTTAAATAGCCTATAGTTATGAGAAAATCTCTGGATCGTAGGCTCTAATTCATAGGCAAAAATCTTTATTAATGGGATCGAATTCATAATAAAGAGGGCATTTCTCAAATTTCCTGCTCCTAATTCTAGGATTGTTTGCGATGGTTTGAATATCTCTTTCTCCACGGCAATTCTAACAGATAATGATGGATTGGCGAAATTACTCGCAGAATTAGACGGATTTAATCTTTCAAAGCAATTTTGAAAAGGACATCCCCACACGGTCCTGGGCATATTTCTCATTTCTATATAAACCAACTAGCAAGTTTACGTCGACAATTTTGATACCCGCAAGTTATTAGCTCTTTGTCCAATAATTTTTATACCCAATAACCCTTGGAGTCTTATAGACAAAATCTCTGTTCAGCGTTTGCCATTTTGTACATAAGGATTATCAAAAAGCCTTCCATTCATTTCTTCCCATCAAGAAAAAACTCAAGGCTTTTTTAAGGCTTTAACTAATTCGTTAACGCTTTTGAAGTTGTATTTCTCAAAGTAC
>CAZIRN010000343.1:0-2341 GCA_964541495.1 uncultured Rikenella sp.
TATCCTTTTTTATATTCATTTTTATTGTGCCGAAAATTTTCTGCCATCCAGACCTGGTTACCAATCCTGACAGTTCTGTATTTTTCTCCGTCACGGGGATCGGTAAAAACATTTACGCTATTTGAGGCTGAAGCCTTCCTTTGAAAAAAATTAAATATTCCCATAGTTTTCTACTTTCTTAATCAAACATTTCCCACCAGTTATCGCCGGCATCTTCACTCCTTTTTTCATACCTTTCTTTTGCCTCTCTGAGCAATCGCTCTTCAACAGTTTCAGCATTTTTAGGTATTGGAGGAGACGATGGTTTCATTTCTTCTAACCTGTTTTTAAGTTTTTTAACAGAATCATTAAGGTTAAGCCATTTATTTGACTCACCCTTCGAAAACAGAGAAGCCATGATTTTTTGTTTCTCGGCAATCCTCTGTTTAATTTCCTCCTCGGTTTTTAATTCTTCATCAGAAATTTCAAAATATTCTTCTTTCATAGCATTTCCTTTTAGCTGTTAATAATTACCAGATGGTACTTGTTGTCTTCAATTGAAGGCATTAGTATTCTTGTTAATTTGATAGAACCGCCGGGCCACGAAATCTTTCCCTCACTTTGGCAATTTTTCACATCGGTAGAATAGCAGATCATTCCACCTTTCTCATCAATTCGAGTGTTAGCAGAGGGTTGAGCTTCCTGGTCTGCTGACATGATAGCGGCTGCCTCGTGAATATCTACCAGCTTGTGAAAGAAAACATTACACATCCTGAATTGAACTGGTATCTCATCGAAATCAAGGTAATCTGTCTCCCTGAAATGTTCAAGAATGTGATTCTCGATGCTCGTATTGACAATTCCATTATATTCAGCATAAATAGACTCGCCCATCACACTTGCCACTTTCACCGAAAGCGAATACTTTTGTGATTCTTCAGGTATAGGTTGTGTGTGTTTTGGTTGCTGAGGGCTTTCCGCAGAAATTGTATTTTTTAATTTTTGCCTGTTGCCTCCCTTAACAGTTTCCTTCCTGCCAAAAAGAGTTTTGAAAATGTTTTTCATCTATACTTTTATTTTTTCAGGTTTAACATTAGCTTGTTTGAACATGTTAGTTTACTGCTCCATGAGCAAGCAAAAGTTCAACTACGTCCTTGTATCCCGAGCTTCTGGCAAGTGATAGCGCTGTATTGCCATCCCTGCACTTTGCATTTACGTCAGCTCCCCGGGCTATCATCTTTTCAACAATATTGGCATATCCGTGCCATGCAGCTAGGGCAAATGGAATTTCCCCGTCATTGTTAGCAATAGTGAAATCGGCACCTTTATCAACTAAAAGTTCTGCATTACGCTTACCGGATTCCTTCAGTGCAATCATCAGGGCAGTTTCACCTTTGCTGTTTCTGGCATTCAAATTTGCTCCTGCTTCAATAAGCAACCGCACAGAATCATTATGATAGTCTTTCATTGAAGCCCACATCAAAGGAGTATAGCCCAATTCGCCTTCTACGGTATTCACATTTGCCCCACGCTTTAAGAGCGCTTCAATCAATTCCCGATTGCCATCATACGCAGCTTCTTGAAGCCGTTTGTCGATGTTTTCATCTTTAAAGCTTAAATCAGCATCCTTGGGTAATTGGGAAGTATCGGCTCCGCTATTCACAAGAATTTTAACCAGCTCAATCTGATTATTTTCATACGCAATGTTCAACGCAGTTTCTCCCTCCTGGTTGACAACATTAACATCAGCGCCTGCAGCAATCAGCAGCTCTGTTATTCTTATGTTGCCAGAACTAACAGCATGTTGGAGCGGCGTTTTCTCCATGTTATCCCTCTCGTTGATATTGGCGCCATGCGACAGCATTAGCTGGACGAGATCAGGATATTTTGCCGAGCACGTCTTCATAAACAGGCTTTCACCGGCGCTATTTTTCATGTTAACATCCATACCGGCTTTTACAAGCATTCCTACCATATTGCAGGCTTGCTCCAGCCTGGGTTTTTCTTCAATTTCCAGCGTTAAGTCTTCTATGATATCAAAAATGGCATGGTCGTCGTTATCATCTTTGATAGCTATATCAGCGCCAGCTTTAAGAAGCATCTCAACAATGTCAGCCTTATACGCACGGAGAGCAAGGAAAAATGGCGTGCGTCCCCTTTTGTTTTTCAGATTTACCTCTGCCCTGTTATCCAATAACCATTGTACTACTGAAATATTTCCTGCTGCAGAATAAACATGAAGTGCTGAATCACCCTGTGCATTCTTCTGATCAATACTGAAACCATTTTCTATCAATAACTCGGCAATTTCCATGTATCCCAGACTAAGAGATAGGTGTAGGGGATTTTGATTATCGGAATC
>CAZIRN010000344.1:0-2330 GCA_964541495.1 uncultured Rikenella sp.
AATAATAAGTGTAACATTTACACCTGTTCCTACAAAATTATAAAAAGGAAACTGAAAAGGCATTATTTTTAAAGCGAGACTTTCACCGATATCATAATCAAAAAGGCTGGCATCAACACTGGCATCAATAATTGACACGAGGTACCATGCGGCAATGCCGAGGTATGAAAGGTCACGGTATTTCTTGAAGTAATCAATCTGACGTACCATCTGATCTTTAATCCATGCTGAAGTTGAAGGATTGGCTGATTCGGGATGAAGCACAGGATCGTATTCCTCTGGTTTAATGTTACGGATTAATTTAATATAACTGTCTGTTTCAGGTACCTCGTCAGTAAAATCCTGATATGCTTTTATATAAGTATTATACCAATTTGTATTATACCATACTGCATATCCAACTCCTCCGAAGCCTGCATAAACAAGCGGCACTTTCCAGTATTTGCGGTTATAAATTTGCCCCAGACCGGGAAATGTAGCGGCAAGCATTGTTGCTTTTGTAGGCTCGGGGTGAAAATTTTTCTTCTTATTAAGTTTTAACGATAAAGTGTCCTGCGCCAGTAAATTCCCTGCAGCCGATGCAATTATAAATATTGCCAGAAATATAATATGGTACCTCCTCCTCAAAACAAAAAACTTCCAGTTGGGATTATCCGGAAAATAAACTAACGTTGCGGTAAAGATAATTATTTTAAGAAGTCAAGAGAGACGGTCGAACACGCTCATGATTCGTTCCATTTCTTCAGGAGAACTAAAGTGGATGACGATTTTTCCTTTTCCCTTTTCATTGATTCTGAGAATGACTTTGGAAGAGAATATTTTTTCAAGATGGGAGGAAAGCTGCAGAAAATCATCATTCAATTTTTTCTTTCTTTTGCTTTTGTCCGGGTTTTTATTATTTGCCCCTTGCAGGGCTTTCACAATCTTTTCGGTTGCCCTTACCGATAAATCACTGCTGATAATTTTGTTGAATATTTTCATCTGCATTTCGGGGTCTTCGATACTTATGAGAGCACGAGCGTGGCCCATTGTTATTTGTTTGTTTTTAATTCCAAGCTGGATCTCAGGGGGAAGTTTAAGAAGGCGAAGGTAATTTGCAACAGTTGATCTCTGTTTCCCCACCCTTTCACTGAGCTCTTCCTGAGTAAGCCTGCACTCTTCCACAAGCCTCGAAAAACTTATAGCCACATCAATAGCATCGAGGTCTTCTCGTTGAATATTTTCTACAAGTGCAATTTCAAGCATTGCCTGATCATCGGCAGTGCGAACAAAAGCCGGAATATGAGTAAGTCCGGCCAGCCTTGCAGCTCTTAGTCTTCTTTCTCCGGCAATGAGCTGGTATCTGCCTATTCCGGTTTCTCTGACAGTGAGAGGCTGAACAATGCCCAATTGCCTGATTGAAGCAGCGAGTTCTCCAAGAGATTCGTCATCAAACAGAGTGCGCGGCTGGAAAGGATTGCTGTCGATCTGATCTACAGGTATCTGTAGATTCGGTTCAACCTTCTTCTCCAGAACTTCTTTTTCAACACCCTCTATCAGAGCTCCCAGACCTCGTCCCAATGCATTTTTCTTTGCCATATTTATTTTTCAATCAGTTTACCTGTACCTGCTTTGCGGCTTTCTCGTTTTTGTTAATAAACTCCTGAGCAAGATTAAGATAGTTTACCGTACCTCTCGATTCGGCATCGTAAAGAATAGCCGGCTGACCGAAGCTAGGAGCTTCCGACAGCTTTACATTACGCTGAATAATTGTTTTGAAAACCATCTGCTGAAAATGCCTTGTAACTTCTTCCACTACCTGGTTTGAAAGCCTGAGCCTCGAATCATACATCGTAAGCAGAAAACCTTCTATTTCGAGAGAAGGATTGAGATTCGACTGTATAATTTTGATTGTATTCAATAATTTGCCCAGACCTTCAAGAGCAAAATATTCACACTGTACAGGTATTATTACGGAGTCGGAAGCTGTGAGGGCATTAACGGTAAGCAGACCGAGCGACGGTGAACAATCAATGAATATATAATCAAAATTGTCTCTTATTTTCATAAGAACCTTCTTGAGAACTTTTTCTCTCTCAGGCATTTCGAGCATTTCGATCTCCGCCCCTACAAGATCGATGTTTGACGGAATTATCATAAGATTGTCTATACCGCATTTCATAAGAGCATCCTGAGGTTCCTTACCGTCAATTAAACAATCATAAATAGTCACGCTAATCTGCTTATAGTCAATACCTATGCCGGAAGTAGCATTGGACTGTGGATCGGCATCGACTAAAAGCACTTTACGTTCGAGAGCTGCAAGGCTTGCAGCTAAATTTATTGCAGTT
>CAZIRN010000345.1:0-2327 GCA_964541495.1 uncultured Rikenella sp.
AATTACATAAGCTGTTCCCTCATCAACTTTTACAATATCGGTCATTCTGTAATCGTACTGTGAAAAATTTTCAGGCAAAAGGAAATCAAAAGGATTTCGTGCACCGTCAAGGGCGAGACAGCTTTGAAGTCCGGCCTTAAGCCTGACGGTGAGAGTGTCTTTAAGGCCTGTATTTTCAATTTTGCGGCTTTTAATAATTTTTATCTGATCGCCGGAAAAAGTTGAAGAATAGGAAGATTTATAGATTTCAACAATAGCTTCAGAATAAATCTGCAGGTCATTTTTCTTAATGACTGCCTCCCTGTAAAAAGCCATAAGAAGGGCAGGAGAATTTCCAAAATTTCTTGTTATTGATAGATAAGCTTTTCTTATAATTTCATCCGGCAACTGATTTCGTATAATAATTTCAGGGATTGGAACGTAATCCCTTTTAAGAGGTATATTCAATTTGTTTGTAATTGCCCGGCTAACAGGGATTTTTTCTTTAAAATAACCTAGATGAGATATTACAAGAGTATCGTAAATCCATTCTCTGTAAACTTTCAGCATAAATTCACCGTTGCTGTTGGTTACGGTTCCTTTACCTTTTTTGGGCAGACTTATTGCCACATAAGGGACAGGTTCACCGGTTTCATTATCTGTGATTGTTCCGGTTATTTCCTTTATTTCCCATGCCGGTATTTCAGGAGGTGATTCAGCTACAGGCTTAGGTTTGTAAATGATAATATATTTGTTGACAACAGAGAAATCGATCGAATCACTGCCGATTACAGTTCTGAGTATTTCCCTGAGCTTGACATTTTCGAATGAAAAGTTTATTTTTTTATTGCGGTCTATTAGTTTGCTGTCGAATGTAAAATAATATCCTGTCTGCCTGCTTATTATATTGAGGGCATTTCCAATTTTGATGTTGCCCGATTTAAAAGTCAGGAGCGAATCGAGAATGTTTTCCTGGCCATGCAAAATCGGTTGGTAAAACAGAAACACCACAACAGCAATGCCTGAAATTTTTTTTATACAGCCATCGCAGGATTTCATGCCTTAATGCTCTATTTTCGTGACAGACGGTAATTATCACCATCTTTCACATATTTAAGATTAAAGGTAATACAAATAATATTAATAATTGTTTCTTCCGGATCTTTATCGAATGTCGAAGTTATATGATTATCCAGTATTGAGGCGTCTTCAACGGTTATATTAATACCGTAAGCTCTGTTAAGATCGTTTATAACCTGATTAAGCGGAGTATCTTCATAAACAAGCAATCCTGTTTTCCATGCAAGGTAATTTCTATTATTGTTCAAGATTTTTATTACCGATTTATTATCAGCTTTACCGATATATCCAGGCTCAAGTAAAATATCTTTGCCTGAACCGGATGAAAGCAGAACGTTACCGCTTTCAACGAAAACCTCAACTTCTTTCTGTTGATTACTGCTGATTACATTAAAAGTAGTGCCGATAACTTTTATTGTAGCCTTACCTGCATAGATAATAAAGGGATGGGAGGGGTCGTGAACAATATCGAAATAGCCTTCACCTTTTAATTTAATGCTTTTCAAACTGGCTGCTGATTTTCCTTCGTACGTGAGTTCGGAGTTTCTGTTCAGCCATACTCTGTTTCCGCCAGGTAAAGCGATCTCTTTACCCATATCTCTTTCTCCTGTACTGACTACAACATATTCGTGCCCAAGGTTGCCTGTAAGGTACAATATGACAGTGCCGAGTCCTATTAATAATATTACTGCCGCAGCGATTTTTAAATAAAGCCGGTTGACTTTTTTGACAGAAGCATTATTGTTTTCAACTATGACTGAACGAATTTTTCCCCAGGCTCTGTCAACATCAATTTCTTCAGAATTAAAAACGGAGCCAATTGTTTTCCAGTACTTTTCGAGGATTATATCTCTCTTTTCATCTTTTTCTGAAAACTTTTTATTTTCTTCCACTTCACCTGAAAGCCTGGCGGCATATTCTGCCCACTCTTTTTCAGTATAATTATTGAAATGTTTCATTTTTGCTTTTCTGTGAATGTTTTTTTGAGTTCTTTAAGTACCTTGCCCATGCAGGATTCTACCGTTTTTACCGATATGCCCATTTTTTCTGCTATTTCCAGATATTTAAGCCCTTCAAATCTGTTCATGCAAAATATTTTTCCACATTTTTCCGGGAGGTGTTCCAGCACTTCAGCGATTATATCCTGTAACTCATTGTATTTTAATTCATTATCAGCATCATCGTATGAAATATCAGAATTTGCTTTTATTTCGCTGAAGTGCTTTTCCACAACTTTTAAATGTTCGATATGATGTAAACATCTGTTA
>CAZIRN010000346.1:0-2305 GCA_964541495.1 uncultured Rikenella sp.
CAGCTTGCAGCCATAAAAGTACTGTCTAAATATAATATTAATTTTTAAAGTTCTGCAATTTTTTTGACAGGCGTCATATTTTTATAAATGAGCAGCTGTTTTCAGTCAACAAAAAAAGAGACTTTCAGGGTCTCTTATTAATTTTGTTTTAATCTTATTGATTCATAAACTTCAGAAAAGACAAAAGATAAAAGGTAAAAGACAAAAGGTTTAAGAGATTATGAAAAAAATAAACCGTATTTTGGAGTATCAGATAATCAGCATTGCATCCCCGTATGATCCGAATCTGTATTTTTCCTTTACTGCTGTCCGGTAGGCCTCGAAACAGAGGTCATATCCTGCAAAGGCTGCAACCATCATAAGAAGTGTCGAATAAGGGAGTTGAAAATTACTTATCATCATGTCGGGGATTTTGAACTCGTAAGGTGGAAAAATGAACTTATTAGTCCAGCCGTCGAAAGGTTTGAGGAAGCCGTCGGTCGAGACTGAACTTTCAAGAGTTTTTACTACTGTTGTACCTACTGCGCAGACTTTATTTTTCTGTTCTTTAGCCCTGTTCACTATTCGGGCCGCTTCTTCCGGAATGATTATTCTTTCCGAATCCACTTTGTGTTTGGTCAGGTCTTCAACATCCACGCTTCTGAAATTGCCCAGACCAACATGAAGCGTTATCTCTGCAAATTTAACTCCCACTATTTCAAGTCTTTTAAGCAGTTCGCGACTGAAATGCAGGCCTGCCGTGGGCGCGGCAACTGCTCCCTCATGTTTCGCAAAAATTGTCTGGTATCTTTCACTATCTTCAGGTTCAACCTTTCGGGTAATAAACTTTGGCAAAGGTGTCTCTCCAAGACTGTACAAAGTTTTTTTGAACTCTTCATACGGACCGTCAAAAAGAAATCTTAAAGTCCTGCCTCTCGAGGTCGTATTGTCAATCACTTCTGCAACGAGCAAATCGTCTTCTCCAAAATATAGCTTATTACCTATTCTTATTTTACGGGCAGGGTCAACCAGCACATCCCATAACCTCTGCTCAGGATTTAATTCACGAAGAAGAAAGACTTCAATTTCAGCGCCTGTCTTCTCTTTATTACCACGCAGTCGCGCAGGAAAAACTTTTGTGTTGTTGAAAACAAGTACATCATGCTCATTAAAATAATCAACTATATCTTTAAATATTTTATGTTCAAATCTCCCTGTTTTTCTGTCAACCACCATTAACCTCGACTCGTCTCTTTTTTCGGCAGGATAAAGCGCTATAAGCTCCTGCGGCAGGGAGAACCTGAATTGTGATAATTTCATAATAATGTAATTTTTAGTTTATTAAACTTCAGTATTTTATTAACAAATATTTATAAAATAAGTTAAAACCTTTTTACGTAAAATTTTCATATTTGTTTCACTTTTTCAAGAAATATTTCGAATTTTTCAATGTCCATGGCATCTTTCAGGCTGAAGTGACCAGTTGCGGTTCTCGTAAGGGATGAGAGATAAGCCCCGCTTCCTGTTGCTTTTCCAAAGTCTCTTGCAAAAGCTCTTATATATGTTCCCTTACTGCACACAATCCTTACTCTGATAACCGGCATATCGAAGCTGAGCAGTTCAATTTCCCTGAATGTCACTTTATTCGGCTTAATCTCCGCCTCTATCCCTTTTCTTGCGAACTCGTATGCTCTTTTCCCTCCGATAAGCTTTGCGGAATAAACCGGTGGTATCTGTTCCTGTTCACCTATAAACTTCCCGAGCGTTTTTATAACCAGCCTTTGAGTTATATGACCTGTTGGATATGTTGCATCAACTTCGGTTTCAAGGTCAAATGAAGGAGTTGTGCATCCAAGATAAATCTCCGCAACATATTCCTTATCGAGCCCGCTGTATTCATCGAGCCTTTTTGTGGCATTCCCGGTGCAGATAATCATCAAACCACTTGCAAGAGGATCGAGTGTGCCGGCATGCCCAACCTTTATCTTTTCGAGCTGAAACGATTCACGAATCATTATCCTGACCTTGTTCACAAGGTCGAATGATGTCCAGTACAAGGGCTTATCGAACAGAAGAACCTGTCCTACAACGAATGGATTTTTGCTTTTTTCCTGTACCATTCTGTCTATCCGGCAATAATTGAAATTATTCCTGCCACTGCACAATATGCAGAGAACCATATCATCTTGCTGCGCTTCACCAGGGATATCATCCACCTGCACGCTATGCATCCCGACACAAATGCTGAAATGAATCCTGCAAAAATAATGCCTGCCCCTGCCGAACCTGAATTGAAATCTCCGTTAACTATTTCGAGAAGATTTGC
>CAZIRN010000347.1:0-2301 GCA_964541495.1 uncultured Rikenella sp.
AAGATACAAAATTGCATCAATAATGTCGTTAGTAATTTTGACATTAGGAACATCTGTCTGGGCTGTTAAATTTAAAAAGCTCATGATTAAAGCAGTTGATAATACCAATTTTTTCATATCTGATTTTGTTTTATTCGTCTGTAAATACAGTTTTTATCCTCGCACAAATTACATGTATAAGGATTAAATCTTACTTTTTTGCCAATTCCGATTATTCCGCTTACCGACTTAAGCGGAACCATTAATGCCGAGTTTGTCAGAGTAATGCCGCAAAAATTGTCCGGAATAAGTCTGAACAGTTTATGTTGTTCCGAAACATCCCAACCGCAATATCCCGGACTATAACGATTCGTTATAAGCATCCCTTCAGCCGCCATCATTATTTTAAGTTTTTCCTGCATAAGGTCTGCTGCGGCTTCAACTATTTCACTTCCGGCAACATCAAAAATATAACCTTCAAGTAAATTTCTTTCTTCGATGAGTTTTTTTGATCTCTCACTTATTTTGGAACCCGCTGTACAGGCAAAAACAGCAACTGATTCTGATTTCCGTAGCTGAAAAATAATAATTTTCCCTGGATGGAAGTCAACACCTTCAATGTTCATTACTCCCGATTCTTTATTTATTTTGACATTGGGACAGATAGATAATTCAGCTTTTACATCTGATAGTTCAGATGCTTCGGAAAGCACTTTATAAATTATTTCTAAAAGAAATTCAGGGCTATCCTCCCTATCGCAGTCGAGAAGTTTTACTATTACTAAGGGATCGATTTTTAGCTCACTGTAGTCAAACCTGAAAGAATATTTTTTCATTATGATTGAATAAATTACCTGTTTATGCCAGATTCCCTTATTATTCTCTCAACCACATCCTCATATCCCATAGTTGTAAGATGTATTCCATTCACTCCCTGCATCTTTCTGACTTCAGCAATCAATTCAAGAGCAATAGTGATTCCCTCCTCCTGAGCCGAATTCCCGGCTTTTTCCATTCGCCTTAAAATTTTATCGGGTACGAACACTCCAGGTATTTCATTATTAAGATGATTTGCCATTTTAATGCTCCTCAAGGGAGCTATGCCTATTATAATATAAACCTTATTAAGAATATCACGTTTATAGAGTTGTTCGAGCCATCGTTCGACACCTTCGCTTTCAAAAACAAGGTTTGTCTGAAGAAACTGCGCTCCGGCATTGACTTTCTTATGTTCCCTTAAAGCCTGATATTCGGGTTTTGAAGCAAAAGGTGAAGCTGCGGCGCCCAGAAAAAATTCCGGTCTTTGCTTTATTTCACGTCCGTCAAGGTATTTTCCCTCATCTCTCATTTTTCTAAGAAGCCACAGCATCTGTACGGAATCCATGTCAACAATCTCCATACTGCCGGCTGGAGGTGGTCCAATAACCGGGTTATCGCCTGTGATGCATAATATATTTCTTATGCCCAGTGCATTTGCACCAATAGCTTTAGACTCGAGGCTATACCGGTTATTGTCGCGCGCCGGAATCTGAAGAACAGGTTCAGCTCCAAGCTCTGAAGCCACTTTACAGCAAATGATACTTGCCGTCCGCGCGATGGAAGAAGAATTATCAGTGAAATTTATCGCCGAAACATAAGGCCTTACTGTTTCGATACTTTTTCTTAGCCGGTCTGTTCCGGCATGTTGAGGCGGAATTATTTCCGTTGTGAAGACGAATTCGCCGTTCTTAAGTCTTTCTTCGAGGAGACTTACAGGTTTACTATTAGAAGGAGGATGATACAAGGAATCGCCGTTCCACCATTCAGGCTGACGCACAGGGCGGAATACACTTTCCCATACTTCCTTGCGGCGTTCTTTATTTCTATAAAAAAGGCTTCTGAAAAAACGTTTGTTGCCGACAATTTTTACCTGCTTCACAACATCACCCCATGTTTGTGTTCCGGCCTTAAGCCAGTCGAGAGGAGGTAAAACTTCAATTAGTCTCTCCTGCCGTTTCGTTTTCCACGACCTTTCAAAAATTTCATACCAGATACAAGGCCTTGTTTTGTCAACATAGCATCTCTCAGGTGTCGAGCCTCCGCAAGGTCCGTTTCTAAGTCCTTTGGGACACTCCATCGGACAAATAAATGCCGTTTCCTGTAGAAGGCAATTGCCGCACATTCGACATCCGAACATAAAACCTTTCACAACTCGTTCGGTTGAGGCGAGCAACCTGCGTGAAAATTTTTCCTTCTTAAATGGATAAAATGGTGGTTGCCATCTCCGTCCGGGGGTAAATAACGACATTTGTTTATTAATCAGTTTCGCTTAAAGATGCTGGC
>CAZIRN010000348.1:0-2294 GCA_964541495.1 uncultured Rikenella sp.
TGAACCGATCTGAAAAGATAGCCCGGAACAGAGCTTTTTATTTTCAGGTTTTCTCTTCCATCCCAGATTTTTGTAAAAAGGTCCTGGACTATTTCTTCAGCATCATCCTTGTCTTTTATCAGTGTTCCTGCATACCTTACGAGAGAAACATAGTAAGAACGGAAAAGTGTTTCAAAACTTCTGATATCACCTTGCCTGATCTTATTTATTATTTCATTTTCTCCCGGCATTTATTATTATATAGCTCTTATTGTTTTTCGCGGTCACTGAACTTTACTTTTCTTGCAAGGCGTCTGATTGCCTGTTCGATACTCTGGTCAGGTTCGATAACATTATATTCACCCCAGAAGTTTTCATCAGCAAATGCTGTCACCTCTTCAATAAATATATCGCTATATCTGAGTTTTTCCTTACCTGCAAATTTAATAACTTCTTCTTCGGTTCTGTCGGTTACTGCAATTTCAGCCATGGTTGTATAATTTGTATTAAAGAGTTTTCTTTTCCAGTTAACTTTGAACTTCACTTCAGCTCTTGAATATGCAAAGTACCATTTGCCGTTCTGTTCGCGGTATTTTACAAGGTATGATGCAACTTCGGGAGTCACTTGCATACCAAGAGGTTTTTTCTTTATAAACAATGACGTGGCTTCTTCCTTGTTTGAAAGGTTGAACCCAAATTCAGCTCCAGAAAGAGCAAAAGTCTTCATATCTATAAAAAGTTTTCCCATGAATAAAGGCATTGTGATATAGGGTTTCTGGCTGAATTCAATTATGTAGTTTGACCTGCCGTCTATTTCAACCACGCCAGTGAGTTTGTAATTATAAAAGTTTGTAGCTTCGCGTGTTAAAATAGCCTCAGGATTTTTTATGATATCAAGTTCCAGAGATGTTATAGGGCCACCCTGAAGTTTGAAAAGCACAGTATCGGATTTTGCCATTTCGGTATTCTTCCTTCCCTTGTAAATGCGGACAGCATCGAATCTGAGATCGTTTTGATAGGGAGCCTTGAATATTTCAACAAGAGCTTCGCCAATTGAAATATAAGATCTGTTTTTACGTATGGTCTCCCTGTAAAAAGCCGTCATCATGTTTGGAATATTCGGATAATTTTTTGATACAGAACTGATAAGATTGTCAATTATCTCATCGGGCATCATGGGTTTAACTATAATCTCTTTAAGAGGTATAGGAGCAGGTTCCATGGTAATTATATTCCTGAACCCGTCGTCTTTAAGCTCTATAAGGGGAATAATTCTGTTTTTGTAACCTATAAAAGAAATTTCAAGATTTTTAGAAATCTCAGTTTCTGGTATTTTTATTATAAATTCGCCGTCAATGTTTGTAACCGTGGCAACATTGGTTTCCTTAACAGTAACAGATGCAAATACCAGTGGTGAGAGAGTTTCCTTGTCAACAACCTTACCTCTGAGAACTATCAGTGATTGCTGAACAGATTTCTTTTTCTCTTTTCCCGGACCGGCATTAGCTGTCACACCTGTGTTTAGAAGCAATATTATCGCCACAAAGGTACCTGTGATACTTATAAATTTTTTCATTGTAGTAAGATTTTTGGTTTAAAATTTAATTTCATTTTTGTGTATGATTACTTTTTACAACTTAAAGACCGGAAAAGGGTATTATTACCCTATAAAAGTTAAAAATTTTTATTCAAAATTTATAACGTTCAGCATGTTGTTTGGGTCAGGAATATGATTAAGTATTTTAATGTGATAAAGATATTGCTGTCGTACATAGTCAGTCTTGTTACAAGGAGGGCACTTATCTGGGGAATACCGGCAGCCATAAATATTGAAATAACAAACAGGTGTAATTTGAATTGTCCCGAATGTTTTAAAGGAGCAGGAAGACTTAACAGGGATGAAGGTCTGATGGATATTCGGCTGTTTGAAAAAATAGTTTCCGAGCTCAAATTATATCTTTTTAATATAAACCTTTATTTTCAGGGTGAGCCGATGCTTCATCCGGATTTTTTTTCATTTATGAAGATAGCGGAAGGGATCGGAACAACTTTATCAACAAATGGTCATTTCTTTTCTGATGAGAATATCGAAAAAATAGTATCATCGGGAATCAGGAAGGTTATTGTGCCGGTTGACGGGATGGATCAATACACTTATGAAAAATATCGAAGAGGTGGCAATCTGAAAGCGGTGCTAGAAGGAATCAGAAAGCTTTCGCAGGCAAAAACAAAAAACAAATCATCATTTAAAATCGAAATCCAGTGTCTTGTTAACCGCTATAATCAATACCAGATAAGTGAATTGAGGCGGTTTG
>CAZIRN010000349.1:0-2277 GCA_964541495.1 uncultured Rikenella sp.
TAAAAAAAGCCATTGATGAAAAAAACATTGCTATCCAAAAAGATACAAAAAAGTAAAATAAATAATGTCAGTTCTGAGTAATTTCATAAAGGCAGATAGAAAATGCCGTAGAAAGTTTCTGATTAACATGGGATGGAAAGGATTTCTTGGTATCAGGAAATTCCGGAGGCGAAGCCGGAGTGGCGGACACTTCCCTGCATTCCAGTTCATTTCCATCACAAACGACTGTAATCTTAGATGCCAGGGCTGCTGGGTTTCGACCAACGGCAAAAAGGAATACATGTCGCTCGAAAAGATAAACACCATCATAGAAGCCGGCAAAAAACAAGGTTCATATTTTTTTGGCATACTTGGAGGAGAGCCGCTTATGCACCAGGACCTGATAAAAATTTTCAAAAATCATAGTGATTGTTATTTCCAGTTATTTACCAATGGCATCCTTTTTAACAAATCTATCGCATCTCAACTCCGTGAGGCGGGCAATGTTACTCCTTTAATAAGTCTCGAGGGAGACGAAACTGTGGCTGATATACGACGAGGAGGCAGCAATGTGTACTTGAGGACGTTGAATGCTATTTCCACAGCCACAAGTGAAGGTTTGATAACCGGAGTGGCTATCAGTGTCTGTAAATCAAATATTGAAATGGCTCTTTCGGAGGAGTTTATACGGATGCTACATTCCATGGGAGTACTTTATGTATGGTATTATATTTATCGTCCTGCAGGTAATAATCCCAATTATGAGCTGGCTCTTGACAGTGATGAAATATTACGTCTTCGAAAGTTCCTCGTTGAAGGCAGGAATAAGCTGCCTGTTGTACTGATTGATTCATACTGGGATGCGAGAGGTGAGCCTTTTTGCCCTGCTGCCGAAGGACTGAGCCATCATATTAATTCTGCAGGTTATATTGAACCTTGTCCTGTAGTGCAGTTTGCCTGTGAAAATATTTCTGACGGATGGCTGGAAAACATATATGAAAACTCGGAATTTCTAAAAGAATTCAAAAATGAGATTCATCATAAAACAAACGGGTGTATTTTCATGGAAGACCCGAAGTGGTTAAAAGAACTGGCATCGAAATATTGTGCTTTAAATACTTCGAACCGTGCGAGTTATCTGGTTGACCTTGAACATGCACCTGAGGTGATAAGTCATGGATCATGCCCTGTGATTCCGGAAAAGAACTTGTTATACAGGCTGGCAAAAAGAACAGCCTTTTTTGGTATGGGTGCTTATGGTTGAATGAAATTAGTGAATAATGCTGGCAGCTATAAATAATTTTCCCCTAATTGTGCCTTTGGACAGGCAGGTGCGCAATAATATCCGGAAAGAGGTGAAACATTATTTTTCATTCTATAAGAGTGAACCTCCCGTTTCTATGGATACTCTGGATGAATTTGCCGCTACTTTAATAGAAAAGTACGGGTGGGATAAAAGTTACAAGGCTTTTGTTATGGTTTGCTGCGGTAATGAGATATGGCGTCCTGTCGTTGATTCTGTTCCATATAATCGCCGGATGCTTTTGCTTCCACAGTGTTTACGAAATAGCCTTTTATGCAAAGCGCATTATGATGAGCTTGGCCTCTTATGCAGCGATTGTGGAAACTGCAATATCTCAGAATTTCTCAGAGAAGCTGAAAATCTTGAATATATGACGATTGTAGCAGAAGGAACTACGATAGCTTCACAGTTAACAGAAAGCGGAAGAGTGGATGCAATTATCGGGGTGAGTTGCCTCGAAGTTTTGCAGAAATTATTCAGCACTGTAAATAAGTTCGGCATACCTGCAATTGGAATCCCACTACTTACATGCGGATGTAAGGATACTACAGCGGATGAAAAATGGATAATGGAAGAGATTCATAATTTTGATCAACATACTGAATTTATGTTGCTGAATCTCAATAATGTAAGTAATAAAGTTACCTCAATATTTACGGAGGAGAAGCTTATTAAATTATTGAACCTGTCGGGTTCATCTACCGACAGGCTTGTTCTGGAGACGATGCTCGCAGGCGGCAAAAGAATAAGACCGTTGCTGACGGTTTTGGCGTATGAAGCATTCAGCAAGCAGCCTGATGAGGAAATTCTGGAGCATCTGGCCCTTTCGGTCGAATGTTTTCATAAAGCTTCATTAATTCACGACGATATAGAAGACAATGATTTATCGAGATATGGGAAAGAGACTGTACATATCCGTTATGGCATACCTGTGGCAATAAACCTCGGCGACCTGCTGATAGGAGAGGGCTACAGACTTATTGCATCCTGCGATC
>CAZIRN010000350.1:0-2274 GCA_964541495.1 uncultured Rikenella sp.
ATCTTCGCCTGCTATTACGACAAAAGGAATTTTAAGGGAATTAGCATAAGTCATTTGTTTGCTTATTCTGGAATCATCAGGGTATATTTGGGCACTTATGCCTGCTTTATGTAATTTCTTCAATATTTTGAATGCATAAGTAAGTTCCTCTTTACCGAAATTAAGAATAAGCACTTTTGAAGGGGCGGAATCTATTTTGGAAAATTTGCCGGTGTTTACCATCACGTCATATATACGGTCGGCACCAAAAGAAACACCGACCCCCGATACACCTTCCAATCCGAAAACGCCGGTAAGATTATCATATCTTCCTCCGCCGCATATACTTCCTATGTTAGCATTTTCGGCCTTGACTTCGATTATTGCTCCCGTGTAATATTCGAGGCCGCGAGCAAGTGTCAGGTTAAGCTCAATTTTATTACGGAGGGTTTCTGCCTCATTATATTTCAGGATTGTTTCAATTTCATCAATACCCTTTAAGCCTTCGGGCGATTCGTTAAGGATTTTCCGGAGTTCATTGATTTTTTCCAGATTTGTTCCCGATATTTCGAACAATGGTTTAAGTCCTTCGATAACGTTTTGAGAAACACCTTTTGAAAGCAGTTCGTTAATCACTGCTTCCTTGCCGGCTTTTTCGAGCTTATCTATAGCGATATAAATATCTTTAATATGTTCTGACTCGCCGGCAACTTCTGCAATGCCTGAAAGTATTTTCCGATTATTCAATTTAATGATTACCGGAATTTGAAGTCTTGAAAAAATTTCATCAATAATTTCAAGTAATTCGAACTCATTCAGTAATGAATTGCTTCCGATAACATCTGCATCGCACTGAGTAAATTCTCTATATCTTCCTTTCTGTGGCCGATCGGCTCTCCATACGGGTTGAATTTGATAACGTTTAAATGGAAATATGATTTCGTTTCGGTGTTGTACGATGTATCTTGCAAAAGGCACTGTAAGGTCGTATCTCAATCCTTTTTCGCATATTTTCGAAGAGATAGATGCAAGGTCAGGATTCTTCAAGTCATCTGCGGAAAGATCTGACAGGAAATCTCCCGAGT
This sequence comes from uncultured Rikenella sp., assembly GCA_964541495.1. Taxonomy (GTDB): domain Bacteria; phylum Bacteroidota; class Bacteroidia; order Bacteroidales; family VadinHA17; genus LD21. The sequence goes on from CAZIRN010000350.1 coordinate 1,065, forward strand.
TAAGTATTTTGAAAAGAAGTTTGTCGCCCTCATCGCCGTATTTTCCAAGAAGCGTGGACAGATTTTCCATAGCAGGCGTTTCTAAAGGCTGATAACCGAATAATTTGAAAACCTCTTTTATTGTGTTTAAAATATAATCTCTTTTTATTACCTCATCAGGTGAAAAATCGCGTGTACCTTTTGGTATAGACGGCTTTAAAGGCATGTTCAATCAAATAAGATGACAAATATATATGAAAATTCAGGACAGAGGGCACTAACTAACAAAGATTGTCAAAAAGAATATACCCCTTCAAATCCGTGTAAATCGGTGGTAATCTGTGGTGAAAAAAAAATAATCCTGTTTAGTCCACAGGTAAGTTTATAGTCATTGAATGAAAGGAATTGCAAGGGGGTATCTGAATTCCTCACCTTTTGAGGCTTTGATTGAAGCCATTGTAACGCAGACGATTTCGAATATCCACAATGTTAGAAGAAGCGGGATTCCAACAATAATCAGGCAAAGGGGCGCAATGAGAACAGTATATAGTAGTATCGAAAGCTGGAAATTAAGAGAAGCCTTGCCGTTTTCATTTACCCATGTAGACTCATCGCGCCGGCTGAGCCAACAAATCAAAGGGCCGAGAATTCCGCCGAAAGGAAAGATAAAACAGGCAAAAGACGATAAATGACAGAACATTGCCCAGGTACGCTCACTCTCCGATAGTACTCTTATTTCTTTCATTGTTTCGTATTTTTCAATAAAGACGGCAGAAAACGGATTATGCTGCATTATTTATACCTTGCAAGCCTTCTAAGGTCGGCTTCGAGAAATGCGTTTGGATTACTTCTGCTTATTCTGTGCTGGTTGAAATAATACATATTTGAATCGTCGGTTCCTAAAAGCATTTTAAAACAAAGACTTCCCTCGATTTCTTTTTTTGGTCCCACTTTATGTAGTATAAGTGTTGCAGGAGCTTTTTCATTTATTGCCTTTACAATCTCTTCTTCATCAACAATTTGGAAAGGAAAAGGATATATTTTTTTAATTGCCTCAATAATATTGATATCAGATGCCAAATCCTCTTTTTTTGCCAATATAGTTTTATTAATCACCTGAGGAGCATTGACATTATAATATCTGAGATACTTTCTTCCAGTAAGTGAGGGGTCTTCTGATATTAATCTGGCATGTTTCTGAATAAAGGCAAGAATCAATCCGAGCTTATAG
>CAZIRN010000351.1:0-2272 GCA_964541495.1 uncultured Rikenella sp.
AGGCGTCTTTTTTATGTAGCTGTAACACGTGCAAAAAAGATGGCAACCCTCACCTATGCCCTCAACAGATATAAGTATGGAAATCTCGAGTACAGCAAGCCAAGCCGGTTTCTCAGAGAAATAGATCCTGCTTATATCGAATTTCCCCAACTGGCAGGAAGACAGTACAGCAATGGTAATAAGACTAAAAACTATCGCCCAGGGTTCAAAGAAAAAATATCGGACTATTCAGCAAGTCAAATCTGGGATGCCGAAAAATCCTTTAAAAATATACATTCAAAAAGCTCTTGTGCATCGGACAGTAAAGAGCCATTATTTCTCACTGAAGGTGACAAGGTTATCCACGACCGTTTTGGAACAGGAAGAATTGTCAGTATTGACGGGGAAGCTCCAAATACCACTGCGCTTGTTGATTTTGAGAAAACCGGCAGAAAAAAACTACTCCTGAGGTTCGCAAATCTCAGAAAAGATTGATTGTGAATTCAGATTCGAACACAGCATTTATTGTTTCTTCGGAGTCTGGCCCTGCATCTGCCTCAACTGATATCCGGCAAGAGAAATGGTGTGATGTATATTCGATTTTATCTCCTTTGTTTCCAATTTCATCGCCAGTTTATTGTCCTCATCATATGATTCTGTAGCCAGCACAGTCCCGTTTTCTAATTCTCCCTTCCTGTAGATGTCGGGAAGACCCCCTTTATTGTTTGATCTGTTATATGCATTGAGTTTAACATTGCGAGTAATCCAGATTTTGGCATATTCTTTTTCGCCCTCTTCTCTTTCTATGTATTCATCGCATTTGTATCCTGCAATTGTTCTTGAATTTCCGGTTTTCGTAATAATGATTTTCCCTGTCCCTTCTTCATTTTGTATCGCCTGCTTCTGCTGGGTCTTGTCGGTCAGGGCGCTTATCATTCCCATCTTCGAAGTGCCAAGATCCGTAAGCATAATAACGCATTTGTTTTCATCGTCGGTAATAAATGAGCTCGAAGAAGCTTCCTGATCATTATCCGCAACTGTTTTTATCTCCACGCCTCCATTCTTATTATCATCATTATAATAAACATAGTAATCTAACTTCTTGACTTCATTATCTTCATATGTTTCCATTTGCATATAGACGTAATTACTGAAAGTATAAGCATCATTATGCTTAAGGGTAACTTTCCCCCCGAAGAGCTTGCCGAAATCTATTTCCGGCTGTTCCTCGTCCTTCTGTTTCTCCTCTTCACGTTCATTTATTCCTTCTTCAGCTTTTACCTGAGAAAGCGAGTCGTGTTTCTGTACTTCCTTTCTGTCACTTTTCCCGATATTTTCTATAGTCTGCGAAGCCCTTTTCTTTATTGCGTTTCCGATTTGACCCGAGACTTGTGTGCCAATAATTACTGAAAATACTGTAATCAATAATAATGTAATTCTTATTTTCATTTCTTTATGTTTATAAATTATGATAAAGTTAATATTTTTTCAATATAAATCAAAGAATTTTAATACTTTCATTGTTTCGAGATTGCTATTTTTCAATGATCTTACTGAAATATTTGTCAATTTTTTGTATTCTGCAATAATGGAAAAAGTTAGTTTATATTTTTATTTGAATCCCTTTTGAATATTATTTCAGCTTAAATATATTTGATTAAATTCGCCTTTTATGAATCTAACCGGTTGTATTTTTGAACCGTAAAAATTGAAATAGTATTTTCAAACTTTATAGATGAACAGTATCCTTAATAAGCTGAACTATAAAAACCAGGAAAGGATTCTTATATTAAATGCCGAAAAGACATTTATAGATAAAATCAAGTCGGAAATGCCGGAACTCAGGATTGATACTTCGATTGACCCGAGATATCCTTACGAAATCATATTGATTTTTGTAAAATTCATGTCAGAAGTGGAAGATACTGCACCTGCAGCAATACATAATCTTATTGCCAACGGTATCCTCTGGTATGCATTTCCAAAGAAATCATGCCGGAATCTTAGTTCAGATCTTGATCGCGACCATGGATGGGGCGTCTTGCTCGACAGAGGCTTTGACAAAATCAGACAGATTACAATAGATGAAAACTGGTCGGCAATAGGATTCAGAAATATCAGATTTATTAGATTCTCAAAATACAAATAGTGAATAATATACATTAATACATTAATTATGTATTAGTTACAGTTAGAATAAATCAGCTTGATAAAATATAATTAATGGCAAGGCACGTGATAATAATTAAAAAAATCAATGCCTAATAACTACTTACTTTTACTAATAACTATT
>CAZIRN010000352.1:0-2260 GCA_964541495.1 uncultured Rikenella sp.
TTCTCAGTCAGGAAAATCCACGAATAGAATCTCTTTCGAATATATTCAATGCATCGAACTGGATTGAACGTGAGATACATGAATTGTTCGGAATAGATTTTGTCAATCACCCTAACATGGAGAAGCTTCTTTCAGACGGCAACTGGCCAGAAGGTGTTTATCCATACAGAAAAGAATTTAAATGAAAAATATGAGCAACAAGTTTCTCATACCGGTTGGCCCTTATCATCCATTACAGGAAGAACCTGAGCTTTTCAAGCTCTATTGCGACGGCGAAATTGTAAAAGATATAAAATGGGAAACGGGATATAACCACCGTGGTATCGAAAAACTGGCCGAATCCAAGACGTACGATCAGGTATTCTTCCTTGTGGAAAGAATATGCGGAATTTGCTCAACATCCCATCCCTTCGCATTTGCAAATACCGTTGAAGAAATATGCGGAGTCGAAATACCAAACCGTGCAAAGTATATAAGAAGCATCATAGCCGAACTTGAAAGGATTCACAGTCATCTTCTCTGGGTAGGACTTGCCGGGCACTTTCTGGGTTACAATACCCTTTTCATGTGGGCGTGGAAATACCGTGAACCGGTACTCGACCTTTTCGAGATGATTACAGGCAACCGTAATAGCTACGCAATGTTCAAAGTGGGCGGAGTAAGAAGAGATATAGAAGAATCAAAAATAAATGCTATTCGCAAAGTTCTGTCCGTTGTAAAGAAAAAGACCGAACTTCTGACCGGAGCGGTTATGGATGACCCGGTAATTCATGCACGTACAAAAGGAGTAGGTGTCCTTACGAAGGAAGATGTAATTGATTTTGGAGCTGTAGGCCCCACTGCAAGGGCATCAGGAGTTGCAATGGATGTGCGGAGAGACGACCCCTACGCTGCCTATCCTCTTGTTAACTGGAAAGTAATTACAGCCGAAACTGGTGATGTCTTTGCAAAAGCTCAGGTCAGACTTCTTGAAATATCCGAATCAATATCAATAATAGAGCAATGCCTCGACGGACTGAAGAAGGAAAAAGAAGGTGATATTGAATTAAAAATAAAGAATATACCAGAAGGTATAGGAACAGGACGAGCCGAAGCTCCAAGGGGCGAGGTGTTCCATTGTGTGTTTTCCGACGGCTCCAATTCTCCTGCGCGGCACAAAATAAGAGCACCAAGCTATATGAATATTGCAACTTTCAAAAAGTCGTGCATCGGACAAAGTATCTCCGACGCAATACTTACTCTTGCAGCCGTTGACCCCTGTTACTGCTGCACAGAAAGGCTTGCTGTAGCTTATGATATCACTTCAGGCAATAAAATAATGAACGGGGAAGAAATCATAAAAGCTTCGGCTCAAAAAACCCGCGATATAATGAAAAAACTTGGATAATAGATAGTATGAACGAATGCTTCTTAATATTATTTCTTCCCGTAATTGCAGGGCTACTGTTATTCCTGGTTCCCGACAAACTCAAACTTTTCAAGGGAATCGTTTCACTTGCAATAACTGTTGTAACATTCTGGTTCACAATAGTCATATACAGATCGGGAAATGTAAAAATGAATCTGGAAAACTTTGTTCCCGCAATCTTTCTTCCATCTTACATAGCTCCGGAAATTACATCATTTTTTACATTCAATGTTGATAGCCTTGCAAAGCTTATAGTCTTGTTTATAAGCTTTTTCAGTTTCCTCATCAATCTCTACTCACTGACATATAAGGATACTCAAAGAATCAATAACTACTATCCCTATTTCCTTTTAACACTTGGCTTTTCCTACGGCGCCGCATTGGCTGATAACATGCTCGTTTTCATCACCTTCTGGGGCATCCTTGGTTTGACACTTTACAAACTCATTCAGGACAAAACTGAAGAAGGTTCTGCCACGGCCAAAAAAACTCTTATTCTGATCGGTTCATCCGATACTATTATGATAATGGGCATTGCAATATTGTGGAAGATGACAGGTTCACTTAATATGAGTGGAATGCAGGTCCCCACAGGCAGTGCTCTTGCCTTAACAGCTTTCCTTGCAATGCTCACAGGAAGTTTTACAAAAGCCGGAGCTTTCCCGTTCCATACATGGGTGCCTGACTATACAAAGGATGCTCCGGCGTCATCGTCAGCATATATGCCGGCTTCCCTCGACAAACTGCTTGGTATATATCTGCTCACCAGGATTTTAACAGAGATATTCGTTCCGGGCGAGTGGGTCACACTGCTTCTTTTGACTCTTGGTGTTGTAACGATTATAACGGCTG
>CAZIRN010000353.1:0-2246 GCA_964541495.1 uncultured Rikenella sp.
TGTCAAGGCAGCTTGGGTCATACCGGATCTGTACCCTGTCTCCAATATACTTTGCAGGAACCTCAAACAAAACATTCGAAATAGATACCGTCGCATCATTCTTAATCTTTCTGGTAACCCTATACAGGAAAATGTGATTCAATTCCTGCTTTGAAGGAACAAACCTGATTCTATCGATGTGTTCCATGTATTTGTCCAGAGGTTTAGCCTTAATTGTACTGTGAATTGTTTGATGATACTGTGACTCAATATAAACCTGCAGTTTTTGATTCAGTTCCTCTAATGAAGAAATACTGTTCCAATCAAGAAGATTGAGCCACTGCATCTGCAGCGTTTTAAACCAGCGTTCAATTTTCCCTTTGCTGGCAGCGGAATACGGAGCCGCGTAGGAAACAATGGTACCAAGAGAGGCACAGATATACTGAAGTTGATCGGAGCGAAATACTTTTCCATTGTCCATGAAAAGTTTTTTAGGGATTCCCCGCCGCTGAACCGCTTGCTTAAAAACGGAGAGTACGGATACCAAATTCTGCTCATAGCTGAAGGAAGCCGCCATAATAGCCCTTGAAGCATCATCAATATAGGCTATGAGGTAGGTTCTCATCTTTTTACCGTTGATTGTAAGATACGGACCTTGAGAGATATCTGTTTGCCAGCAATCGCCGGGGTATTCCATAGAAAAGGCCCTGCGATCCTTCGGAACTTTCTTTGCTTTGTTTAAATTATGGTTGTAAACAAAACGCTGAATAGTGGAGGGTGATACCGAACCGGCTTCAATAATTCCTTTTGCCAATAATTCATGATAGATAGAGATAATAGATTTCTCAGGTGTCTGCGTTTTTACGGCAGTGATATACTCTTTAGCGGCTTCAGAAAGAACTCGGGTACTGCCTTTGTCAGAACGTATTGATGGTTTGAGTCCGTCTATGCCGTATTTACGGTAATAAAGAAGCCATGTTTTTAGCGTGTCGGGAGAAAATTCCCGTTTCCCGTAGTAAGGAACATCATAGGTTTTGCCGCAAACCGATGCCATGTATTCTTTTGCTGTAGCCTGGCTGTGTGTTTCATTAAGAATGGGAGCAATGAGTGCATACCTGAATAACGCAACCTTCTGTTGTGTGTTTTCATCCATGGGGATGACCTCCTTTCAAAATCCTTGCTGAATTATTGGCACACAGAAGTGATAAAATACCCGGTTATTAGGTAAAAAATGGTGTGGGATGTCACGACCGGAAAATTATGTAGACAGTAATAAAGATTGACAGGTGATTGATATTGCCCAAAACAGAACAAAAGCTGTGAAATTGTGTATTTGGGCATAGTTTTGGCAATGAAAAGAATGTTTAAGTAGAAAAAAAGTATACTTTTTCTTTTGAATAATAGGCATGGTTGAAAGAACAATTAAGGCTATCAAAACGCATAATCTTCATGACAATAGTCTGGGCGGCTTTGATAGGAACCATTTCCAGGATATCCATATCATAATAGAATGCCGGGAAGCGAGCAAAGAAATAGTTAACTCTTGGAAGAGTACTATAAAACCTCTTTTTGAAGTAAGTGACGGATTGTTTTGAAACATAGCAGTCATGGTTAATTTCTTTTAACAAGCAGGCACATTGATTTATGGGTTTTGAAAGTTGGATGATATAGTACAGGCAAAAAAGAATGAAGTCATAAGAATACCTGAAATATGGAATCAGAAAATGCGGAAGACAGGAATACGTCTTTTTACAAATAGGGCATTTGAATCGATAAATATCCATACTGAATACTTGAAAAAGTGTGATAACAAACCTGGAATAATGACCGTGACGGTGCAGCATGCCCACATATCCGCAGCATCTGCAACCATATATGTGATGAACGCCGGTATTTCCCAAAACCATGTTTTTTGTTATATTGTTTAAAAATCTGGCAACAATTATCATATGGTAATTTTACGGAGGGGAAAGACATGTTCATTATTAATGGAAGGCTTTCCCCTTTTCCTTTCTAAAAATTACACTTAAAAATTATTGCCAGATTAATGAATCTTCATAACTTTTATTCAGATTATTTTAACTGAATACAGCAAATAAGGTGAATCTATTATGACTAAAAGGCTATAAATACGGCTCGTATATTTTGACTTTTCACAATCAATATCATTGTAAAGCAAGTTGCAGCAAAGTTTCATAAACAGCAGGTTCAAAAGATCATAATGCATGAAAACATTCGAGGGAAGAATGCATATACGGGAGGTGGTA
>CAZIRN010000354.1:0-2242 GCA_964541495.1 uncultured Rikenella sp.
AAAATTAAAAACATGAATTAAAACCAATCAAAATGAAGAAGCTGATATTCAGAGAGATTGAAAACAGAATACATCTCATAAAAATTATGTTTCTGCCATTATTGATTACTTTTTTAACCGGTGAAAAAATAAACTCCCAGGTAGCAGAGGATGACCTGGAAGTAATTCGGAATAAATGGTTGTTATACAGCGATGCTCAAAATTCATTATATCATCATATTATTGCAAGTGCATACGAATTTCTTGATGAACGACATAATAAAATTGCAGGTATAAGTTCATTGTCAGAATGGCAACAAAGACAACAATGGATACAAAAAACTTTATTGGATATAGTGTGCCCATTTCCAGAGAAAACACCTCTAAATACAAAAATTACAAGGATAATTGAGAAGGACAGTTTTCGCGTTGAGCATGTAATATACGAGTCTCAACCTGGATTTTATGTTACCTCTTCATTGTTTATTCCCACCTGGTTAAAAAAAAGAACCAAGCTTCCGGCTATATTATATTGCAGCGGTCACAGCGCTGAGGGGTATCGTAGCAGTGCATACCAGCATGTAATTCTCAATCTGGTAAAAAAGGGATTTATTGTGTTTGCATTCGATCCGGTTGGACAGGGAGAGAGATTGCAATATTACGATCCTGAATCGAAAAAATCTATTATTGGCGGTCCGACTCTCGAACATTCTTATCCAGGATCACAGGCATTTGTAACAGGAAGTTCATTAGCTCGTTATATGATATGGGACGGTATCAGAGCGGTTGATTATCTCCTTACACGAAAAGAGGTTGATCCAACAAGAATAGGCATAACTGGTCGTTCAGGTGGTGGAACGCAATCTGCTTATATTGCGGCAATGGATAATCGTATTTATGCGGCTGCACCTGAGTGCTATATAACAAATTTTAAAAGATTACTCGAGTCTATTGGAAATCAAGACGCGGAACAGAACTTTTTTAATGGGATTATCAGAGGTATAGACCATCCGGATTTATTGCTTGTTAGAGCACCGAAACCTGCATTGATGATTACAACTACAAGGGACATGTTTAGCATCCAGGGAGCAATGGAAACTGAAAAAGAAGTATCGCGCATCTATAAGGCTTATGGTAAAGAGGATAACTATAGCAGAGTTGAGGATGATTACCCTCATGCATCAACCATGAAGAACAGGGAAGCTATGTATGCATTTTTCCAGAAACATCTTAATAATCCCGGAAGTTCGGCTGATGAAGAAGTAAAAACTCTGACTGCCGAAGAAATGAAAGTAACAACTACAGGTCAGATTTCAACATCGTATGGAGGAGAAACTATTTTCAGTCTGAACCGGAAGGAAGGAGAAAAACTAATCAGTACTTTACAGGATTCAAGAAATGACTTTTCAACTCATATTTCGAAGGTATTGAGTTCAGCTATAAGGCTTTCGGGTTATCAGGAACCTTCAGTGAACGACGATCCTGTTTTTACAGGTCGTTTTCAAAAGGAAAGTTATGCTATTGAGAAATATTTTATAAAAGGAGAAGGTGATCATGTCATTCCTTATTTGCTTATGGTCCCTTCAAAATCTAATAATAAGGCAGTAATTTATTTGCACCCTGAAGGTAAAGCAGCGGAAGCATCAGCCGGAGGTGAAATGGAATGGTTTGTGAGAAACGGATTTACAGTTCTTTCCCCTGATCTGATTGGTATTGGAGAACTTGGACCGGGTATCTTTCGCGGTGATGCCAATATTGAAAATGTTCCCCATAATATATGGTATGCTTCAATTCTTATCGGTAGAAGCATAGTTGGTATAAGAGCCGGAGATGTTGTAAAGCTTGTAAATATCCTGAAAAATAATAGAATGGTTAACGAGGTATACGGTGTGGCTGTTAAAGAAATGGCACCCGTATTATTGCATGCCGCAGCCTTAAACAGAACATTTACAAGAGTGGCTCTTATTAAACCTTATTGTTCGTATAGTTCAATAGTTATGAACAGGTTTTATAAATCATCATTTATATATGGAGTGGTTCCTGGAGCTATTAAGGAATATGACCTGCCTGACCTTGCGGCAAGTCTCGCACCAGTTAAATTATTAATGGCAGGAGTTACAGACGGAAGTGGTAAAACAAATGATATTGAGAGTATTAAACGTGAAGTTGATTTTGTTGAAAACGTTTATAAAGAAAATAAAGCAGAAAGCCAGCTTCGTATATTGATAGGAGAGTTAAAAGATAAACCATTTGATCTTTATGG
>CAZIRN010000355.1:0-2240 GCA_964541495.1 uncultured Rikenella sp.
CTTTGAACCGAATCGCTTACATATACAAACATTTCTTGTAGTACTTCACATAAAAACCCCCCATTATCCTGCATATTTCTGTGTTCAAGTAGTGCATTATTATTACATCCACCATAACAGATGCCAAAGTATTTGCATGTATTCTGACACTTGTTCCTGCGGATAATCGCTTGGCTAATGATATTTTTGAAGCTGGGAGTTTCGAAAGCTTCGTGTAAGTAAATTATTTCAGAAATATTGATCAGTTTATATTCCTTAGGATAGCTACGCCCACATGGGAAAATATCGCCGTTATGATCTATCCCAATCCAATGTGTTAAGCAAGATCCATATATGCAATCGATGCCCCTCCCTCTTAGTACAAGACTCAAGTATTGATTAATCGGATCAACTGGGACCGCGTTTTTATCTGTAAGCCAATAATTGTAAAATGATTTTAGTGAACGAATATATTGTTCTGGTTCTAAGAGATATTGTTGATTAACAATTGCAGATCCATCTTGGAATATTGGATTAAATTTCATCGGCAATTTTTTCGATTTGAAGTATTCATACATCTCTATTTGATGTTCAACATTTAAGGAATGAATAACTGATATGGTCGCTAAGTTTACCGACGCATTCTGCAATTTTTCAATAATATTTATCACATTTTTTGTGTTATGTCGAAGAGAGTTGAAAATTCCCGGCCCATCGAAAGAAATGCTAATATCAAATTTGTTATCTTTAAAAAAAATTATATATTCGTCTGTTATTAGTGAGCCGTTCGTTTGGATTGAATTTTGGATAACGCTCCCGGGTTGTCTATACTTTTCTTGGAATTCGAGGACCTTTTCAAAGTAATTCAATCCACACAAAAGAGGTTCTCCACCATGCCATATATAATCTACACGATTGTACTCTGCTTGTGCAAGTCTTATTAACTTTTCAAGATACTGGAATTCAAGCAAACCTGATTCGTATTGGGTTTCTGCGTGGTAGCAGTACTTACATCTGAAATTGCATTCAGATGTCGGTTTTCCGATTATTGTTATAGATTCGTTGTTCATTTAACAAGCAGAGTCCGCATAACTACGGTCTACATAAGTTCTGTCAGATTCTCCATATGTGCCCCTTTCGGAATATCTTTCCTGATATTTAGCGTCGTAGTATTTATCGTCATAATATTTATCGTCATAATATTTATCGTTGTAATACTTATCATCGTAGTAAGAAAACGTAACATTGTCTAATTTATTTCCCTGTCCTTCATAGATAATAGCTAGCTCCTTGACTGAGAAACCTAGCAATTCTTCCTTCGACAACCTCTTATCGTCGTTAATCTTGTTTTTCATAATAGTCTCCTTTTTTTATCGAGTTTTCCATTGTTAAGAATTACGCTAGTTACTTTTGGTAGAGTTTGATAAATAATATTGTCCAATATTATTCTATTCTTCCTAGGATAACTGCATTTCCTATAGGCATCTAAAATACCACTATGTAAATCATTGTATTCTTCTGACAGATTATATTTATAATTTGCTAAAAATTCGATTTTTGATGAGGTGCCACTGTAGGTAACATATGGATTATAACATGCGTATTTTAAATCGTCATCAAAATCATCGACTGCGTCAATCCAGAAAATCCAACGGTTTAAAGCAATAAGCAATTCTATATGAGGTGATTTTGCATAACTTATTCGCGAAAATGTATTATATATAAAGATATCATAAGCTTTAATCATTTCCTCAAGGTCAGGTTTTTGTTCTTCAGTTTTTCTAAAAATTGCGTACTCTTTATCAAAAGTTGAATATAAGTCGCTGTTCTTGTGTTTACTCTGCAAGAATATCGGAAAGGTGGTTGCTTTGAAAATAATTGCCTTCGTTGTTGGGTGGTCCAGAAAATCGTCATCTAACTTTTTCCTTACAAGGTTGACGTTGAAATCAACTAGTTCGATCCATTTTGTCGAAGAAAATTTTTCTTTTTTGTTTTCGATCCTTTTCCCGCAATTTCCACAATCTGATATATGATCATTATAGATGTTTAGTATTATAGCAAAGATTGCTAAATCATAATTATTTAAGAAGATTGATGGAAAACCATAACGATACTTATGTGATATACAAATCGAACAATAGTAATCACGGAAAATCTTTCGTTGATCGAGTGTAAGCATTTCTTTTGTTGGGAAAAGATAACCGAACATGATTACTGTATTTCCTTGTTTTCATAACATCCGCTATTACAGTTGCCAGAAG
>CAZIRN010000356.1:0-2221 GCA_964541495.1 uncultured Rikenella sp.
CTTATTCTGAAACGGCCCGAAGCTATAAGATTTGAAAAATATTTTAAATCGGTTGTCACAACTCCCTGTTCAGAATTGCCTGAGTTGAGAAAAGTTCCGACTCCGCCGGAAATATGAAAATATCCCAGATTTTTTGAAGAAAAACCGACTGAAGCGTCGGTACCTAAATATACCCTTTTCTTGAATTCATTTTTTTCGATTCCGGAAGTAATAGTCAATAATGTACCATACGGAATGTCTTCAGTACGTCCATAGCTGTAAAGCAGGTTTGTTTTATAAAACTTCTGCATAGAGAAGGAGACTGAACCAAGGTAGAGTCTGTATTTCTGGAGTGTATAATATGTGTCAGGCAAAATTTCAGGCTTTCTGTAAACATTATTGTTAATATATCTTACTCCTGCAATAAATCTTGAAACCGACCGCCGATCAATCAAAAAAGAGCGCTGGAGCCAGTAATCCTGAAAGGTATATTTAAGAGGTTCCGGAACAGGTATTGTATCAAGGTCTTCGGTGGTGGAAGTACTGTTAATTGTGATGCCGTAGGCATATTTTGTCTCGGAGCTCAAGAGCGGCCGGTTTAAATAGAACCCAAAACTTTTTTTCCCGAGTCCATTATAGTAATTGAGATTCAGGTTTATGAAAGATTTTCTAATATTATTTATGTTATAGTTCAAGCCAAGGCCGGGCGAATCTTTTGTAGTTGACGAGTAAGGTATTTCAATTTCAAATTCATGACCCATACCGAAAATATTTTTATCGTAAAGCCAAACAGAGCCTTTGTTAATGCCACGGTATGAAAAATCGCCGCCAAGTGAGTAAACATCCTTTGTTACAACAAGTATGTCAGCCTCGCTTTCGGAGACAGGAATCACAATAATACGTGCATCGTCAATAAAAGGTAATTGACGGATAATACGTTCATTATCGGTTAAAGAAAGTGGCGAAATAGTGTCACCTTCATTAAACAACAGAAATTTTCTTAATATCTGTTCCCTTGTATTGAAATGAGTACTGTTAAGAAATTTCTCGAGGCGATTAGGTTCAAATGCTGCAGGGTTATAAATATTACCACCGAATACATCTATTTGGTTAATGCTAATATTTCTTATTGTCAGCCCTGAGTAATCGAGGAAGTTTTCATCACTTTTCCGGTTTATTATCTTTGATTCGGAAGTGTCGGGTGCTACTATTACAAGGTCGTACAGGGCTTTCGTAATTTTACTTTTACCGGCTTTTGATTTCAACGATGAATAAAAAGCCATTGTTTTTTCGTTTTGCGTGCTTAATGCATTTGTGACAGTATAGGGAAGCTTAATAACAGTGTCATTCTTAATAAAAAGTTTTGTTTCGTCTATTTTCAGGAAAGATCCGCTTGCTACTTTTATTATAGTATCTTTTTGGTTCTCATTTTGTGCAAAGACACTTAAAGAGAGAAGATAAAAAGCAGTAATTAGTATAATGAATGACTGCGGTTGTATTCTATTGCTGAATTTTGCAAGAGGCATCAGGTTTTTATGGGATTCATATTAAGCACATCATCGGAGTTAAACTGAAAGCCCACCCTTTTTCCGGTAATAAGCTTTGAATGTTGTATTTTGGTTTCTGCCTGACCTACGGTTGCAATTTTTACTGTATCGTATGGAGGCACAAGAAGGTCAAAATCGAGAGCATACTGAATTGCCGTAAGTATGATATTATAAAGAGATTCTGTTCCGATTTCTTCATTGCCGTAATTTGAGAAAGAGCTTCCGATTTGCCTCTTTCCCTCTACAAAAAACATATTTTCGTGATTGATGAATATTCTTGCAATGAGATAGCCTAAATCGTCGAGACGGGAATATTTAAAACTGTCGGCCAGATAGTTGTAAATATTGATTATACCGGTGTAAGCGTTGAATTTATTTTTTTGAACATAAGGTGTTTTCCATACCGGATGGTCGCGGTCGAAGAGAAAAATATTCGAATGCATACTGAAAAGAAGTATATCGCCTGCTGCTCGTAACTGGACATCGAATATTCCTCTGTCGGTAAATTCAAGTTTTATCCTCTGGTCTGCACCCGAAATAGTGTGATTCAGTTCTTTACTAAGGTCTTTGAGTATCTCTTTTATTTGTTCAAGTGTATGGAATGTGTTGTCATAGACTTTCTGCTTAAGAATTGATTTATTTTTCAGGGTATCTATGATATAATCTTTTTTCTTTTCTGTTTCCTGCATCTTTAA
>CAZIRN010000357.1:0-2220 GCA_964541495.1 uncultured Rikenella sp.
CCCATGATGATTCGATACTATATTACACCCCAATTCTAATTATTATTCAATTTCAGGAAAATGATATATAAAAATCTGAGATTATTGTTAATATTGATCTTTGGAGATTTTTCATGAATATTGGGATGGTATTACCTAATTCATTTCCTCCGGATATCCGGGTAGAAAAAGAAGCACGATGTTTGATTGAACAGGGCCACAAGGTATTTCTTCTTGCATATCAGAAAAATGGACAATTAAAAGAGGAAAATGTCAATGGTATCCATGTAGTGAGGGTTTCCCTTCATAATTCTGTTTTTTGGAGAGTGTTTCGGTACGGAGAATTTTCCATTTTTAAAGTTCATCCCGAATGGAAAAAACATATTCAATATTTTATTGATAAATTTGGAATTGAGATTCTCCATATCCATGATTTACCACTCGTTAATACCGGCATCACTGCTGCAAAAAGAAGGTCAATTCCTGTCATTGCCGATTTACATGAAAATTATGCCGAAGCGGTAAAAGCATGGAATTCAGGGAAAAGATCAATACTCACAAAAATAATTAATTTTATATTTTCTCCTTCTCGATGGGATAAACACGCTAAAACGGTATTGCAACAGGTAAAACATATAATTGCTGTTATCGATGAGGGAAAAGAGTATTATCAAAATTATTACAAAATTCCCAATGATCGAATTACTGTTATCATGAATACTGAAGATCTTGATTTTTATGATTCAATAAAACTAAAAAATGATATTATTGAAAAATATGCAAATAAATATATTATTTCATATATTGGAGGATTCGGTCCTCATCGGGGAATCGATACAGCAATAAGAGCAATGCCAAACGTAATCAGGGCGATACCTCATGCGCAATTATTACTCGTTGGAGGGAAAGGTTCACCCAAATTCGAGTCTGAAATTCATACTTTAATCAACAGTTTAAATCTTAAAGAACATGTTTATTTAACCGGTTGGGTTGATTTTTCATTAGTTCCATCCTATATTGCTGCAAGTTCCGTTTGCCTGATTCCCCATCATGCAAGTGGTCATACTAACTCAACAATCCCACATAAGTTATTTCAATATATGGCGATGAAAAAGCCGATTGTGACAACTGATTGTATTCCACTGAAACGAATAGTGGAAGAAACACAATCAGGAATTGTTGTTCATTCCGGTGATGCAAATGAAATGGCAAATGCCATTATAGAACTTTACAACAATCCGGATCGTGCCCACCAATATGGAGAGAACGGAAGAAAAGCTGTTGAGATAAAATATAATTGGAAAAATGAGGCAAAAAAATTGATAGACCTGTACCAGAGGTTCATTGAGTGAATCAGTCTTATCAATCGTTTGAAAAATTAGAGCAGTGGTTGAATCATAATGGATGGCTTGGATTTGATCCGTATGATATCAAGGGCTCGAAATTTTATCTGAAGAGTCAAAAAATTCCTATTATACGATCTCTCCTGTCAAATTGGATCGAATTATTTCCACGCGATTCAAGGACTTTTTTGAGAATCAGACCGACTATTAATGCCAAAGCAATGGCTCTGTTCGCCCGAGGGTACTTGAACCTCTTTCATACTTTGGGAAATGAAAATTATCTTGAGAAAGCCCGGTATTGTTTGAATTGGTTGCTCGATAATCCCAGCCCGGGATATTCGGGATATTGCTGGGGTTATCCGTTTGACTGGCAATCAGTCATATTCATTCCCAAAGGAACCCCTTCAGGAGTTGTTACATCGCAGGCAGCCCATGCATTTATGGATGCGTATGATATCCTTCATGAGAAGAGGTATCTTGATGCTGCAGAATCCTGTTGTGCATTTTTTCTCAAAGATTTAAACATAGACTCTATCGATGATAATTCACTGTGTTTTAGTTATACACCGATTGACACCTACCATGTCCACAATGCAAACCTCTGGGTCGCATCCGTTCTCATCAGGATGTGGACGTATTCTAAAAAAATTATCCATAAGGATGTTGCACTTAAAGCTTACACATACACGATAAATTGCCTGAATCCTGATGGTTCCTGGGTATACTGGGGTCCGCCAGATGCATATAATAAGGTTATTGACAACTACCATACCGGATTCAACCTGGAATGCCTCAATACCGCCCGGAGAATCCTGCTCGAGGACTGGGAATGGAACGACGCACTCAACAGGGGGCTTGATTATTATCTCACTCATCTTTTTCTCGAGGATGGGACGCC
>CAZIRN010000358.1:0-2211 GCA_964541495.1 uncultured Rikenella sp.
GATGGTGTGACGGCACTGTCCCGTCCTTTTTAATTCCGGTTGTGTTTCATAGGCATTTATTTTTAAATACTTTTCAATAAGTTTTCTGTTATTAAATTAATATTATAAAAAAGCACTGCCCGTGTTTGGGAGTGCTTCTACCTGTACTTCACTAACCCTCATCTAAACTTAAACTATTGTGTTTTTTTTAATAAAGTTTGATTTCAATTTTAACTAATTTCGAATAATAAGACGTGAAAAATCATTCCCTCCACCACCAGTGGAAGAAATTTATTTAAATAATTTTATTAATAGCTAAAAATTAATAAAATAGAAAAAATAAAAAACCAAGCTTTTCACGGATTGTCTTAAGAGCTCTCGACATGTGATTCTCAACCGTATTAACTGAAATATTCAATTTTTCGGCTATTTCAGAATATTTTAAACCTTCCGACTTGTGCAAAAGAAAAACCTCTTTTTGCCTTTCGGGTAATTCATTGATTATTTCATTAAGCTTTTCATTCAGTTCGTTATATTCAATTTCAGATTCCACAGATACCTGTGTATGGATTTGAATATTTTTTAAATCTTCAATAAACTGAGACTCTTTTATTTTCTTGCGGATAATTGATATAGTTGAATTATAAGCAATTGTAAAGATGTAGTATTTAACCGATTCTTCTTTCAAAATATTATTCCTATTTAACCACAAATTAAGAAATACTTCCTGTATAATATTTTCAGCTTCATCTGACGATTTAATAATTGAAAAAACGAATTTGTAAAGACTTATACAATATTTCTTATAAAGTGCATCAAAAGCAAGCATGTTTCCTGCCTTGATCTCTTTCACCAGTTCCTGATCACTATATAAATTGTATTTTGTCATCAAAACTACATTTCCATTTCAAAATTACGATAATTCTGTTATATATTATCTATTATTAGATTATGATTTTGCAGAAATTATTTTACTCAGCACCTGACTCGCTTCGCTCGGGCTTCCTTATCTTTTTTAAGAGAGGGAGAAGAGGAGAAGACGGGATGAAGTGACTAAGTGACTGAGAGACTAAGTGACTGAGAGACGAAGTGATGAAGAGAATGGGAGATATGGACTAAGGACATCACAGCAAGCACTAATTCGGAAGTTTTCCCGGAAATTATCTGAGGCAGGGGAAATACACTTACCGGCTTTTTTTATTGCAAGAAGTTTGTTTCTCCGGATGCTTTCCGTAAATATAAAGTGAATGAAAAAGAGGCCTGAAGTTGTATATCTCACAAACCGTATTTATGATGTCATTTATCCTTGGATCACAAAATTCGATTACATTTCCAGATTCCATGTCTATAAGATGGTCATGCTGGCCGCACCGGAATGCCTTTTCGAATTGCGAACTGCCTTTCCCAAACTGATGTTTTATTACCAGATTCGAATCGAGAAGCAAATCAATGGTATTGTATAAGGTGGCACGGCTTACCCTGTAATTTTTGTTTTTCATTGAAATATAAAGAGATTCTATATCGAAATGACCTGTGCGTGAATAAATTTCATCGAGAATGGCATACCTCTCGGGAGTTTTCCTGTGTCCTTTTTTCTCAAGATATTCGGTGAATATCTGTCTCACTATCTTATTGTCGCTGAGATTATTCATACACGAAAATATTTTATTATTAAGAAGAGCCCATACAAGCAGGGCAATCATAGAATTTCTTCAGGAAACTCTTCTATCCTGCTGACATCTTTAATACCGTTTACATTTGATATCTTCATTATCAGATTATTGACGTCTCTTGTATGATGAACATAAAGGTCTATTGTGCCCTCAAAAATTCCTTCGTTAACTGTCACGGTTATATTCCTTATATTAACTTTAAGTTCGCTGGAAATTATTTTTGTAACATCATTTAGCAAACCTATTCTGTCGAACCCGGTCATTTTTATTCTTACAGGGAAAGAAACAAGTTTGTGAATCGTCCATTTTACTGCTATGATAC
This sequence comes from uncultured Rikenella sp., assembly GCA_964541495.1. Classification (GTDB taxonomy): domain Bacteria; phylum Bacteroidota; class Bacteroidia; order Bacteroidales; family VadinHA17; genus LD21. The sequence continues at coordinate 1,975 of CAZIRN010000358.1, forward strand.
GATTTCCTTCGCTTGACATTAGCCGGATAGCTACAGGGCATTTGGGCTTATGAACTCTAATCGAACCTTCGGGCGACATATACCCCACAACATCATCGCCCGGTATTGGGTTACAGCATTTGGCTATTTCATACGACTGTCCCGGGCTTTCGATGTTTTCGCGCAGCAGAAACGGTTTTTCTTTATTATACGATGGTTGTAAATTCTCCTCTACAGCTTTTTCTTTTTTCGATCCTG
>CAZIRN010000359.1:0-2204 GCA_964541495.1 uncultured Rikenella sp.
GAAAGTCCGACCTTTACCAGTAATGGTTCCACACCCAAATCTCCAAAATCACATAGAATACCTCCACCATGACATCTTTCCATGATATTTTCAGAAATAAGTTTATTGCCATCCCATGTTTTTGTATTGATTACTGGTTTGTTGAATTCAACGACAAAGTGCACTCCTGCAAATGTTGCAAGAAAACCTTCCAGATGAAACCTGTCAATCTTTTTAATTGAAAGAAAAGAACATCTTTCTTTATTTCCTTCATTTATAAATATATAAGCTGTTTTCCCTTTAGGAAATATATATCGGTGAAATCCCACATGTGCTGTGGTTGTAAATTCAACCGCAATCCCTTCATACTTTAGAGTTACGCCATAAAAACCAGCTCTGGCTTTTTCTGTTTTTTTATCCATTATAGCCAAAGGATTATCCAAAAGAGAATCTGACGGTACCTGAGAAAAGGGCATTATGGATAATCTCCCGGCACGATCACATATTTTGGTACCTCCGCTACTTCCTTTATGAAAATGACTGAAGCCCCGAACAATAGTATCAGCGTAGTTATAACCTGAATGAGCAAGATCTCCGTCACCCCATAAACTGCTTGGATAGGTATCAGGTCCCAGCTTAACCATTCCAAATGGAACTGAAGCTGACGGATCCCATTGTCCGTGATCCCCTTCCGTACAAATGAACGGATCTACATAATCAACAGGCCGCTGCTCCTTTTCTACAGAAGAACATGATAACAGTATTACCCATGCTATTGCCCAACCATACAATGATTTCAGTAAATGGCTCATATTTCTTGGGTTTAAAATTTTCTTATTAATATTACTTTTTGTTAATAATCTCAATTATAAATTACTTTCACTACTTCGCGCATTATTTAATTGGCTCTCCTCCATTACCAGATCAATTAATAATTCTATTAATTCTATATTGTCAACTTTTTATTTAATTACCAGTTTTGATGACGAATCAACACTTATGTCATTTCTTTTCACTGATAAAGGATCAAGTTCTACATATGCATTACTCTTCCTAACTATAACGACAGGTTGGTTTCCATCAGCTTTTTCACCTTCAATATTCTGAAGGTAAAGTTTATCAATGTTTTCAAATATAAATGCGGGACGATAATCAGGTTTTTCAAAATCGACTTGTACATCTTTCAACCTCAGGTTATTAATAAAACGACAATAAAATCCATATGCGGGCCTTATATCGCCGTACCTTGTATACTCAGGATATGCTTTTGGATATATTGGCACATCAATCAATCCATCATTCCTTTCTCCACCTCCTTTGAAATGAATTTCAATATTCTGGAGACTAATGCTTTTAATACTTCTTTCCGGCAAGCCATCAATAAATACTGCAGCTGCCTTTGGCCGTGCCTTACGGTGCGAAAATTCCGGAAAAGGGTTTTCAGCAAATTCACCAATCTCATTTGCTTGAATATTGCTGATCTGAATATTTCTGATTTCACCTATATTGGGAGGTGGCATGTTTTCAGCATATGGTCTGGCACGATCTCCAAGTTTGATGAATATAGGATTATTCACCCGATACATAGTAATGTTATTAATGTTGACCAGTTCCATTATTCCTCCATCGACTATTTCGAGGGCTATGCCCGATAAATAGGTATCATAAATGACACAATTTGATACTGTGATATTTCTGAAACCTCCGTTTGATTCAGTTCCGCATTTTAAAGCATTACAATGGCTAGTCAATACACAATTTGAAATGGTTATATTTTCGCAAAGGCGATCTGAAGTACTTTTCAATACTATTGCATCATCCTCACTATTAACAAAGCAATCCGAAATCCGCACATTTTTGCAACAGTCAATATCAATTCCATCATTATTGACACTTGAATACCTGCTGATTACTGTTATTCCTTCAATTAAGACATTTTCACAACCGAGGTAATGTTGCACCCAACTGGGAGCATTTTCAAGAGTTATATCCTTTACCTTAACGTTCACACATTCAATTAGACAAATTATTTTCGGACGAATAATGTTGGCATGTTGATCTTTATGATAAATATGATATGGCGCTTTATCGCCCTGACCGATAATCCTCCCGTTCCCTGAAATAGTAATATTGCTTTTTTGTTCGGCATATATCAGACTGTAATTGTCTGGCCTCAATGAAATCATTTTTGATTGCTGCAATGGAAACTGCGCAACATCAGTCGA
>CAZIRN010000360.1:0-2196 GCA_964541495.1 uncultured Rikenella sp.
ATCCTAAGAAATATACTGTTAATGGAAATATTGATCTTTCAAGAGGTATGATCCAAACGCGCTGTCCTTTTGCTGAGGATGAAAAAAGAGCTAATGCGAAAGAAGTTGAAAAAGCTATCCAGATGATTAGTGGAACTGACCTTGAAACAATACCCCTTTGGTGGGACATTAACCCCAATGGGAATTAATAAAAATGAATGATGAATCTGAGAATGAAAGGATGTACATCCTTTTTGAATAACCCTAATTACGAACCTTAAATGATTTGCTTATGAAAAAAAATCTTCACTTATTATTTGCGTTTTGGTTCTTGTTGGCATATGTCGCCATAGGACAGGGACCCGTAGTCTATCTTCCGTTGGATGATAATTTGAATGATGCCAGTGGGAACGGTTTGAATGCAACAGATGCAGGTACAGAGGTGACCCAGTTTGTAAATGATCCGGTGCGGGGCAAAGTTGCTTTCTTCCCTACAAAAGCACATGCAGTATTGCCAAAAGTTGATGCGTTGCGCTTTGGGCCTGGTCAGGACTTTGCTTTTGCTTTCTGGTTGAAGATGAATCCAACACCTGGTGATCCGGCTATATTGAGTAATAAAGACTGGGGAAATGGCAGAAATAAAGGATTTGTATTGTTTTCTCAATCGGCGAATCCCGGCGATTATAATTGGACGATTAATTTCTGTGACGGTAAGGTTGAAGATGGAGGAACGGGGAACCGTAAGTATTGGCAGGCCTTTGCGCAGGGGGCTCCTGATGCAATTGACGGAACATGGCATTTCATTGCAGCTTCGTTCAACAGAGATGACACATTAAGAGTCTTCCTTGACGGTGAAGAAATGCCGAGTACTGTTTACCTTGGTGATGTTCCAGGATATGCGTACGATAATGTAAATGACTATCCCATTACTATAATGCAGGATGGAACAGGTACCTACAGTCCGGACACTTCGGCTTATATTGATGAACTTAGAATATGGAACAGAGTGATTTTTGCTGATGAAGTGAAAGAACTTTATCAGAGTACTTATGTTGGGGTTTCGAAACGATCTGTTCCTGGTCAGAACATACTCGTATTTCCTAATCCAGCTAAAGATATTATTAATTTACAATTTAATGCGGTTACTCAGAGTAATACCCACATTCTTATTTACAATAACATAGGAATGTTGATACGTGATGTTACGCGACAGTCTGTAACTGGCCGTAATGAAGTTGCCATTGATGTGAGAGGCTGGCAGCCGGGAATTTACCTGATTAAAGTTGTTTCCGGGAATAATTCACAGGTGGTCCGGTTTATTGTAGCCGATTAAAAAATACGTGATGAAATAATGCTTCAAGTCATAACAGGGGTACATGGGTTATTCTGATAGGTGTACCCCTGTTTCTTAAACAAGTTAATTGTTCGGTATAAAAAGCATGAAATCAATTGTATCGATTCCATTTTAAGCGTTTTTTGCACACTATGGATTGATGCCCAGGATAAATTACATTCTTCTTGGAAGATTTTAGCAATTGGCTGGTTTGGAATTCTTATGCAAGAAACAAGTGTTAAAAATATTCTTGGAGATGAAGCAAGCCGGATTTACTTGAAATTTTACTTTTTATGGATAATGCAGTTTATTTTGATGCAGGATGGAACTGGTAAAAATGGGTTGAATATGACGGCGTAGATTGATGAATTCTGCATGGGTGAGCTTCTTCCCCGATACTTTTATATCAGGTTTGTATAGACTTACTTTAAAAATCGCCACAGGGACTGTTAAAATCCGGCTTCAATAAACACAAAGAATTGATATATATGAAAATCCTTCAGGAGGGTATGTATGGATTGATTATCAATCAGACCGAAAGAGGAAATAGGGATATTGTTTTACAATAATTTAGGAATATTGGTCAAAGAAAAGTACCTGATTGTTTCTGAGGGAGCAAAACAGTCGAATGTTAACATGAACAGATTGAAAGATGGTTTTTATTATGGAAAAATTATTTCATAGGATAAGTCTGATTTACAAATGGGTTGCGGAATCTCTTTATTGTTATAGAGAATTTTTTGAAAAATGTCAGAAAGATGGGGAGACATAAGATATTGAAATTTACTGTTAATGAATCAAACAGCCTTAAAAAGGGAAATTATTGCAATTGTGCTTACAGCATATTCTTTTCAGTTTACATGATGATACTGGCACAATTCAGT
>CAZIRN010000361.1:0-2182 GCA_964541495.1 uncultured Rikenella sp.
TTCTCCGGTTTTTATTGATTAACTGTGTGAGAGAAGTGACATGGTAATGGAATACTTCACATCCCTTCATATATCGTATATAATAGCCATGATTTACAATTTTATATGTAAGATCAATATCCTCGGCAGCATTCAAATCGCAGAATCCACCGACCTTCTGAATTATTTCTTTTTTAATGAGAATATGACCCGTCCCAACAGGGATATAATTACTTTTTGTAACAATAGGGGGTACATTATTTCGAAATGGATTACTCAAGATACTATATCGTAAAATTGAAAGATCATGTTTACGATAGGTGCCAAGAGTCCATACGCATGCAATATCGGGGGAATCGAATCCCCTAATCATACTTGAAAGCCATGAATCCGAGGGCAATTCACAGTCAGAATCGATATATGCACAAATATTCCCATTAGATCGTTTTGTTCCAATCTCCCTGGCATACCCTATCGAAGAACCAGGAGCTTGAACCAGTGTGATTCTTTCGAATCTTTTTCTAAAATTATTGATTACCTGAAGTGTGGTATCTATTGAACCACCATCAACGATAATAATCTCAAAAGGGTCATATTTTTGACGGATAATTGAATTAAGGCAGAGATCTAAATATTTTTCAGAATTTTTTGTAAGAATAATAAAACTTACAAAAACATCATGGCGATGATGATTGTCTATTGCCGGAGTTTTAGCAAGATTTGGAGAGTTAATTTTCATGAATCACCGGCTGCAATTTTATAGACTTTATACGTTTCGCGGGCACATTTTTCCCAGCTGAATAATAAGCTTCTCTCTATGCTGCGCTGTGACATTATTTCCCGTAATTCTGGATCATTAATTATTTTTTTTATCGAATTTTTGACCTCTTCAATGGACTGTGGATTTACCAGAATCCCAGCATCCCCTACAACTTCCGGGAGGGATGAAGAATTTGAACAGACAACAGGGCATCCACAAGCCATGGCCTCGAGTGGAGGAAGACCAAACCCTTCATAATACGATAAGTATACAAAAACATCTGCCTTGTTGTACAAATATAAGAGGTCTTCAACAGGGATATAACCTGTAAAAATCACATCTTTTGACAGTTTCAGATTCCGCAACAGTATTTCCAATTCACTCTTAACATTTCCGCATTTTCCAGCTAAAACCAATTTATGGGGAATACCTTCTTTTTTTAAAGCATAAAAAGCTTGTATAAGAGTTAATAGATTTTTTCTCTTCTCCAAGGTTCCAGTGTATAAAATGAATTTTTCTGGAATTGAAATCTTTCCTACAGAACGATAAGATTGGATTTGATTGAGAGGTTTAAAAGTCGGATCTACAGCTATATGAATTACAAATATCTTTTCAGAAGGAAGGTGAAATACACGGATAAGATCTTCTTTTGTTTTATAAGAATCGGATATAATGCAGTTAACATTGGTAAGTGTTTTTTTGAGAAGGAACCTATCATTTATTCTTGTTATAAAATCATGACTTCCAGGGACGATAAATGTCGTAATATCATGCATTGTCATTACGGAAGGCTGAGGAAAACGAAAAAATGCAGGGACTTGAGATGGATTGTGAATAATGTCAAAATCGTGATGTGCCAGTTTGAATGTCAAATAGGGATACCAGAAGTATGTCCGGTTGATGGGAAATGGATTATTGATTAAACAATTGGGATTTGGAAGATCCAGTTTATGTGTTGTATAATTTATCAGAATTGGTTTATTTCCTGAAATTGTTTTGTTCAAACCTTTTATTAATTGAAATGTATAATTTCCAATTCCCGTTAGCTTGAAATTCAGTACATCGGAGATAATTCCAATTTTCATACAAATCCCCTGTTTGATTTTATCAGAAATAAATTCCGGTTCTGTTTTGAAGTTTTATATCAATTGTCGTTTGGAAAACCTCCATTAATTGAACAAATAATTCTCATGACGTGGAATTAATACTTATGAAAATGAGACCATGCAATTCATAGAGAAGAGAATTTTGTTGCCCAAAGTAGTCAGAGGCCTTTTCGACACTCTTTACATCTTAAATTAGTTCTCTGAATAAAATCCAATTTCGCAAATTCACAGAGGGGACATGGTGTGGTTTCTTATCTTCCAGAGCTAGTTAGGTTCTCTCATATCCCATATTCCGCAGGTCGAATTTCAAAAATAATATTTTTCATACGGCGGCCCC
>CAZIRN010000362.1:0-2173 GCA_964541495.1 uncultured Rikenella sp.
ACAACGGGAAAGAATATATTTCTGAGGGAGATTTGAATTGGTATGATTACGGCGCCAGGTTCTATGACCCGCAGCTGGGAAGATGGCATAGTATTGATCCGCTCGTTGAAAAAAATAGAAGATGGAGTCCATATCGGTACGCTTATGACAATCCACTTAGATTTATTGATCCAGATGGGATGACTGAGGAAGAACGCATTAAGGCTGCCCAAAAAGGGGAGGAATACAGCGACAAAAACCCTGGAGGCACATATGAACCCGGAGGAATGGGAGAACCTGGAAAAGGTGTTGATTGTTCTGGTATGGTTAGAATGTGTGTTATGGCTTCAGGACTCAGTGATCCAATAACTGGCTCAAAAGGTGATGGTCAATGGCAGAATGGTGTGGCGTTACTCGTGAATAGTCCTTCATTCAGAGAAACATCAGTTGGAGAAGCAAGAAAAGGAGATATGATTACCCTTAATACGGGAAGAGGAAAAGGTCCTGATGGAAAATACGACCATACAGGTATTATAACAAATGTTCAGAAAGATAAAAATGGTAAAATTACTGGATTTACATTTGTCCATTCAGGCAGTAAAGGACCAACTACTGCAACATATACTGTGGGTGGGAAAGGATATTGGGATAGTAAAGTTAATGGAGTATATCAATGGGATACTCCAGAGGAGAAAAAATCAACAGCTCAAACACAACAAACACAATCACAGCAAAACCAGAATCAAAACCAAACGCAAAAACATATAAAAAGAGAAGATGTGGATGCTGTATCTGGAGAAAGGTAATAAAGGTATAGTTTAATTAATAAATAAATATTACTCTATGCGAAATCTAAACTGTATTATTTCATTTATATGGGTTACTATTATTGCTTGCAATGGTAATACTACTATTAATTCTGTAGGCTCAAAAGATGACAATTCATCAAAGATTAGAGTGGATTACAAGAAAATTAAGAATAAGAAGCAATTTGTTTATAATATAAATAATGCAGATACTGATTCTTTTGGCTTTATGCCCGTAGTAGATGATCAAGCTTTAGGTATAAAAAGCTTGCTTATCTACAACAACTGCGCATATTTAACTGATCCTTTTCATGGAAATGTAAAGAAAATAGATCTGGTTAGCGGAATTGTTAAAAGTAGTAACATACTTTTAAACGATAAGTACTTTAAAATATGCTCAATAACATCATTTAATAATTCTTTATATATATTTTCAGAAAAGGAGGATGTTTTTATTTTGGATTATGATCTTACTGTTAAAGATCAATTTAAATTAGATAGTAAGTATAAAGGCGATAAGGATGTTTATTATATTAAACAAGATACTTTGGTTATTTTTAGACCAAACAATGATGTAGTTCAGCTGGATAACGGTCAGATGCAGGTGAGTTTAATTAAAATAGATAAAAAACACTCGATTAGTAGAGAAGTACTTTTATACCCTGATTATGAAACATATAAAGATTTATTCCCAAATATTCGAGGATCTAAATATCTTGAAACAAAAGAACAAGAGAAGAATTATTTAATTACGAGCTATGGGAAATTTGAATTACCAGAGGGACTTCCAAATACTTCACAGTATTATGATTCAAAAAATATGGATTTTACGTTTGATAAGATTGTATATTTTAGTATAACACCCGAGAAAGTACAAATCACTGTATGTGAATATTAATCAAATTAAATGAAAGCATAACAACATAGCCCCGCCATATCAGCGGCTGTTTAAAAATCATCGTTCTTTCTCATTTGTTGCATTATCTCTTCAATCCTCTCAATAACAGACTGCGGACAGGTTCCGATTATGCCAGTCAAGCGTGCTTGAAATGGACATCAAATTAGTATGGACAGAGCAATACAAACGCCATGCATTTATCCTCAGCGTAATTGACACCTATACCAGGGTTGTATTGGGATGGGTTGCGGCATTCCAAATCAAACAGGAGTGGGTAAAGCAACTATGAACGCATATAATTGAAACGCACCTACAGCCCTACAATTGTTTAGCCTGCTGATTATTCCAGCCAAATTGAGCCACCGTTCCGACGGAGATTGAGCCACGCATTTTTTAAGTCCTCCCTTCTTTAAGACCACATGTTAAAAAATATAAATTTTCTTATGATGATGATGATGTAAAACAGTGTTTCATAACCGGAATTAACTCG
>CAZIRN010000363.1:0-2166 GCA_964541495.1 uncultured Rikenella sp.
AAAAGTACAATTTAAATTTGTACTTTTAGTCTAGTTTTATAGGGGGTTAGACCATTAGACTATATAAGCAGACAAGGCATTATTATCTCATAAATATAATGAATTTATGCTAAAAAACAAAAATTTTGTTTCTTGAATAGTTTGTCTTCCACACTGATGCATAGTTAATCATCCTTTTTTCAACTTCCGTCACCAGTTAAAATTTATAAACACCTTTCAAAGAATTAAATCATCTTTATCTGGCAGAAATCATTCACGCGTTTCACTATATCCATTGTGTGCAGCCATAAAGGCAGGCAATAAAACACATAATCTCAATTATTCAGTTCCTGAATCATCTCTTTTACTGCTGAATGAATTAGCGGAGCGGTCTCAGGTCCAAGTGAATTAGTTTCTCCATACTGAGGCTTATTTTTCCCGTATGCAAACGGTTCCTTTACATCCCATTGACTTTTTGGAATAATATACCCTATTTCATCATTTGCAAGCCCGAAAACAAACCTGATTTGACCCGACATCATCTGCCTTACCGGAGGCAATTCTACAGGTTTAATATTATAATCCTGTCCTTTAGGCGCTTCAATTCCGCCGTTTACAATTTCGGGATAAACTTCACCGGGGAGAGTAACAAAGGATAAAGGTCCGATATTGAATACGGCAATCTCAGAACGCATCTTCATCCATCCGGTCGTGCCTCTGTCTAAAATACCCAATGCAGCAGCCAGTCTGAAAAGACGATTGTGAACAGGCAGTATAACTGACTTCGATATTATTGAAATACCTGTTTTTTCAATAATAACCGACGGTTTTTCCATTGCTTTCAAAACAAGCATCGCGATCTGTTTGCCTTCTGCTTCTGCCTTTTCGAATGAAGGATCACTGAATTCACTGCCTGTTATGGGATCCCTGACTGTAATATCCGGATTAGTGGTCATCAGTCCTCCGATTGCACCATTGACATACAGACAAATTCCTCCGGTTCCTGTGACTTTCAGACTGTCGTTCCTGTAAATGCCGTTTTCCACAAACCCCCTCACGTAATGTGGGAAATCGGATGAAATCATAAGATTTTTACTCCATAAAGTTTCAGGATGATTTCCCCATGAAACAAGGGTTCCGTTTGTTTTTCCTGTTTCCATGTCCACTGCTCTGATAATTCTGAGACCTGAATCGAAAACATAAGGCATGCGGGAATCAGCAATTAAATGAGCCGCTCCATCGGGATCTTCCGAGATTTCAAGACGCACTGGTCGTAAATTCTTTACAGCAGTTTCGAGTGATTCAAGAATCTGCTGTTTTACAAATTCAACGTATTTCTTATCAACCCCGCTTCTGAAATTTGTTTTTCCCCAGAGGCCCAGCAGGTCGGGAGCTTCATGTGAATGAGTCGATGTGACTATTAAATAATTTATCCCGGTTTCAGGTCCAAGTTTTTTTCTGACATCTATTACTTCATTATTCATAAATCCAATAGCATCAAGCACTACAATTGCCAGTCGTGTTTTACTGTCGTCAATTACAAATGTCCGTGCCCATAGATCATCATGAACTCCGTTTGCTGCCCTTGAGTTATGAAATCCGGCAATCCATACAGGGTCGAACTTGCCGTTGCCGTTTAAATCGGAGAAAGTATCACCTTTTTTTGGGCTATAAGTAGCATCGTTGTCGGCATCTGTCCATCTGTCAGGCACATCTGGTGTAATTTTGACGGCTGCAAATCCTGCATGGAGAGGTAATTCCTCATTGCTTATAATTTTTATATCGGCTCTGTAATGTCTGTTTCTGTCCTTAAGGTTGGAATATATGCTTATAATCAGAACGATTATTGCTACAAGAAGTAGCTTTCCAAGTACATTTAAAAATTTTTTCATGAATAATGGCTTGAGAATTTTCCTTTTTGCTAATCAAAGTTATTCAATTTATTCATAAGTGATATAAAACAATAGAGGATATAGTCAAACTTTTAACAACCTCAGCTATCTATGATTTTTTTAGTTTGGCAGGCCGATTGTTGTAATTTTTTGCAACTATATTTTTTAGCTATCTCGTTCGTAAAGAACCGGTATGGAGCGAAATTAAAATCTTAAGACATACAAAACTTTATCTGCCACTAAAACCATTTTTGATCTTTGTGTGTAGTACAATTATCTGCTGAGTTTTTCTTTG
>CAZIRN010000364.1:0-2139 GCA_964541495.1 uncultured Rikenella sp.
CAGTCACTCGCTGTTATCTCGTATGCCGTCTTCTGCTTGAAAAAAAAAAACATACACTCTTGATAAACTTCAGGAAACGATAGGAATGGCAATTGAGAAGAAACGTAAAATCCATTTTCTACCACCTTATAGGGGTGAAACAAAGATAACTCTCGGAGCTCTTTTAAATCAAAATCCCTGTCAGCTAAAGGAGCTTGCTTCGGAAGAGCTCATAAAAGCAGTTATTGCATTACGGTCCATCAAGGAACCGATCGAAACGGATGAAATTGATAAAGCAATCGGCATTGCATACGATATGCATGTAACGGCAATGAAAATGTGCAAACCGGGGATTAAGGAGCAGCAGATTTTCGGTGTAATAGAAGGATTGGCTCTTGCACAGGGCGCAGGCACATCATTTCCAACAATTCTGAGTATTAACGGCCAGACTCTTCACAATCATGTCCATAATAATATACTTAGGAATGGACGCATGATGGTTACAGACGCAGGTGCAGAGACAGAACTACATTATGCTTCTGACATTACCCGAACTACACCGGTTGGGGGTAAGTTTACTTCTGTTCAAAAGGATATCTATGAAGTGGTGCTGAAAGCTAATATTGAAACAATAAAAGCCGCAAGACCTGGAATATCTTATAAAGATCTCCATATTTATGCATGCAGGATAATTACACAGGGTTTGAAGGAATTGGGATTTATGAAAGGAGATGTCGAAGAGGCTGTTGCTGCCGGAGCTCATGCACTTTTTATGCCTCATGGTATAGGTCACATGCTCGGACTTGATGTTCATGATATGGAAGGACTGGGTGAAAACTATGTAGGCTACAACGACAAAGTGCAACGCAGCGATCAATTCGGTATGTCATTCCTGAGATTTGCTCTTGAATGTAAGCCATACCATGTGTTTACAATCGAACCGGGCTGTTATTTTATTCCACAACTTATCGACAGGTGGGAAGCCGAGGATAAATTCAGAGAATTCATCAACTACGATATTGTTGATAAACAGAGAGATTTTGGCGGAATCCGTGTTGAGGATAATATTGTCATTACCGATACAGGCCACAGAGTACTTGGGAAGCCGATACCAAAAACAGTTAAAGAAATAGAAGAGGTTTGTTCAATGACGTAGTGAAAGATATATAAATTCAAGTATTTTATTCTTAATTTGCGAAAAAAAGTTTAAATAAAATATGATTTAATTCATAATTCTCTGAATAGCTGATTTCGAAATAGACCAGAATAATGAAAAAATATTTCAACTTCAAAGGCAGAAAGATTTTCTATACCGATAAAGGCGCCGGTATTCCAATAGTACTTATACACGGCTATCTCGAGACAGGTGAAATATGGGAAAGCTTCGGAGGCAAGCTGGCCGTTGATTTCAGAGTCCTGACCATCGATCTGCCGGGTCACGGCGATTCTGAGATGTTAGGCCGTACTCATTCAATGGAGCTTATGGCCGATGCAGTAAATGGATTGATTAAAGAAGCTGCAGTTGAAAAGGCATTCGTTGTGGGACATTCAATGGGTGGATATGTTGCTCTGGCGTTACTCGAAAAACATCCAGTCTGCCTTTCAGGTTACTGTCTTTTTCATTCCCACCCTTTTGCCGATACACCCGAGGTAATAAAAAAAAGAAAAAATGAAATTGCAATGGTTAAAGCCGGTAATAAATTTCTTCTTTGCAATGAGAACATAAAGCGAATGTACGCTGATAAAAACCTTGAAAAATTTTCGAAAGCAGTTGAAAATTCCAAAAGGATAGCTTCAACCATACCTGCCGAAGGAATCATAGCTGTTCTCAGAGGAATGATGGCAAGGCCTTCACGTCAAAATCTGATGGAACGTGGGTTAGTGCCATGCCTCTGTATACTTGGGGCATTCGACAATCATATATCCTGCGAGGAGATGAAAACCAGAGTAAAACTTCCTCCAAATGCCGAATTAGTAATACTTGAAAACTCAGGTCACATGGGGTTTATTGAAGAGGAGGAAGTATCGCTCGAAATATTGAAAAGTTTTGTAAACCGAAAAATTAAATAACCGGAATTAAGCGCCTTCCGGATTGAAATTAAGTTTATGAACTAACCCGATTTTTTGCCTGCAAGATATTTTATTGCATATTGAAGAGTT
>CAZIRN010000365.1:0-2137 GCA_964541495.1 uncultured Rikenella sp.
GAGGGGCACAGAGGTTATATTATCCATCGTACAATGCCGTCTTTTAATCGGATTACATTGAAGTTTATTAATAATCCAACCTTAATGCCTGCCAGTTTCATATAAGTCATTAACTGGGCTTTGTGTATATCGGCAATAGCATCAACGGATTTAACCTCAACAATTACTTTATCTTCTACAAGCAAATCAATGCGATAGCCTACATCAAGTTTTATTTCTTTATAGATCAGTGGCAATGCGACCTGTTTTTTTACATTTAGTCCTGTGTTTTGTAGCTCGTAAAACAGGCATTCCTCGTATGCACTTTCGAGCAAACCAGGTCCTAAGTGTTTATGAACCTCTATTGCACAGCCAATAATCTTTTCGGTAATAGTATTTTCAATCATATAATTAATTTTTCCTCTGTGTATCTCTGTGTCCTCTGTGGTTAGATTTTTTTCACCACAGAGATCACGGAGGGGCACAGAGTTTATTATCTATTTTATTTCATTTCCATTGTTTTACCTGACTTTTTCTCCGTGTTTCTCTGTGTCCTCTGTGGTTAAATTCTTTCTCACCACGGAGGAAATGTACATAGAAAATCCATGAGAAATGGCAATTTTCAAAATATTTTACATTCTTTGATTTTTGCCTAAAGACCATTAGGTATCGTTGATTTTTGAATAAATCATCATTTTACCGTATGATTATTATCTAATTCCCATTTCAATGGATTGTTGATTATGTATTCGCGAATTTTGTTTAATTGTTTTTCGTTTCGAATGATATGTTCATAATAATTTCGTTGCCAGACAACATTTAAAATGTTGTTTTGACGAAACCATTTGGTAACACCAATTTTAAAACCACGGACGATGGATCCAATGGAATTTGGAATGATTTTTTGAAATTGGTTAAATTGTTGCAGGGATTCAATATTTTGAACCCCTGCAACATGATTAATAATTATTATGCCATGAATATGATTGGGCATTATTACAAATTTATCCAACGAAACGCATGGAAAATGTTCGGGGATTTCTAACCAACATTGTTGGGCAATTTTTCCTGCCTCGTTTAATACGATAACACCATTTACAATTTCTCCAAAAAGGAATTCACGGTTTTTGGTACATATTGTCACAAAATAGATTCCTGGTTTCGAATAATCATAATTTTTTAACCGTATGGATTTACGGTGGTGCTTTTCGGGATTGTATTTCATTTTTTACACATGCTTTTATTTTTAATCTCCAGGTAGTCGAGGGCCTCCGCCACAAAAATCCTCCCCGTGGTCATCACTGTCATAACCCTGAGGTTGCCAAATATTTTTTTGTAACGTTCTTCTAAAACCGGCAACTGGTCCCTCGATTCCTTCGAATTGATAAATTTGTTGAAAATCACCATCCCGCCGGGGTTTAAAGCATCTCTTACATGAGACAGGAATTCTTCTGTCTCAACCTCGCCTGGAACATTCAGATCAATATAGACATCAATAATTACCAGATCATACTTTTTGTTGCATCTTTCCATAAATGAGGCTGCACTGTCGCAGTAAATGGTTACATTGGTTAATTCATCGATACTGAAATATTTCCTTCCAAGCTCAATCACCTTTTCATCAACCTCGACTCCGTCAATCCTGCAATCTTTATTGTAATTATTTATCAGCCGTGCAACGCTACCCGTACCAAAACCGAGCATCAACACATCTTTTATACTGCCCCACTCTGGCTTCAGACGCCTGAAAAGCCTTCTGAACATTATGTAAAGTGAACCATAGGAATAATTTGTATTCGCACTGTCGAGATGATATCTGCCTGCATTAAGCTTCACCTCCAGCACCGGATTCCAGCGGCTGGAACTCTTTTCCACAATCTGAGGCCAGAAATAACTGAGCAGTAACTCCTTCTTTTTCACCATTTCTTTAAAACCGGAACTTAACAACAGAAATTAAAAGTAATAAATAGTAACCTCTTTTCAGTATCGTATTTCATTAAACATGATACATTTGTAAAACTTAATACGATAATATGATATCTTTTCAAGAGGCGTTCGAAATAGTTATGGGTAACTGTATTGCAACAGATACCGAATTTGTGAGCTTTGCCGACTCTCTTAACCGTGTGCTGGCAGAAGATGTAAAAGCCGACCGCGA
>CAZIRN010000366.1:0-2137 GCA_964541495.1 uncultured Rikenella sp.
AAGGAAAAACTATACGGTAAAAACCTCAACGATCTTGTTGTCTTAACAAGACGAACAGGACTGCCTGGTTATTCTGCAATGCAGATTGCCGAATGGCTATATAAACATAATGTGGGTTCGATTAACGAAATGACCAACCTGTCGAAAAAAGCAAGGGAAATTCTTTCATCAGAATATTCTCTGGGCATTTCATCTCCGGAGGCTGTTTCGGAGAGTTGCGACGGCACAAAAAAATACCTTTTTAAGGTACTCGATAACAAATATATTGAAACAGTGTATATACCTGGAAAAGAACATGCAACTCTTTGCCTGTCAACTCAATCGGGATGTAAAATGGGATGTATCTTTTGTATGACCGGCAAACAGGGTTTCCAGGGAAATCTTTCTGCGAACGAAATACTAAACCAGTTAAGAAGCCTTCCTGAACTCAGCACCATTTATAACGTTGTTTATATGGGAATGGGTGAGCCGCTCGATAACCTCGATGAAGTGCTGAAAAGTATTGAAATTCTTACAGAAAAATGGGGTTATAACTGGAGCCCGGCAAGAATAACAGTGAGTTCTATCGGACTGGTTGACAAAATCAAGCCTTTTTTAGAAAAAGGCAGAGTTAATCTTGCGGTAAGTCTCCATTCACCGTTCGATTCTGAGCGGCAACGACTTATACCTGTACAGAAAACCAATCCTGTAAAAGAAATTATTGAATTAATAAGAAAATCCGATTTGAAAAGCCAGAGGCGGATATCATTCGAATATATTCTTTTCAAAGGAATAAATGACACTCCTTCTCATGTAAAAGAGCTTGCCAGAATCCTTAACGGAATTAAATGCCGGATAAATCTTATACGTTTCCATAAAATTCCCGGTCTTGAATTTGAAAGTCCTGATATAGATGAGATTAAAACTTTCAGAGACAGGCTGAACAAAAAAGGAATAATTGCCACC
This sequence comes from uncultured Rikenella sp., assembly GCA_964541495.1. Lineage (GTDB taxonomy): Bacteria > Bacteroidota > Bacteroidia > Bacteroidales > VadinHA17 > LD21. The sequence continues at coordinate 946 of CAZIRN010000366.1, forward strand.
ATAAGGGCCAGTCGCGGGGAAGATATCAAAGCTGCATGCGGTTTATTGTCGACTCTTAAGCTAAACAAATCTTCCTGAAAATAAAAACATTTGCTCCGGCCTTATTTCTTTGTCATGCATCTATTCTTGCATAGCGGGCATGAGATTCAATAAACTCCCTTCTCGGCGGGACTTCATCACCCATCAGCATTGAGAAGATATGGTCGGCTTCCGCAGCGCTTTCAATAGTAACCTGTTTCAGGATACGGGTTTCCGGATTCATGGTTGTTTGCCATAGTTGTTCGGCATTCATTTCGCCAAGGCCTTTGTAACGTTGTACCGATACGCCTGAGTCCTTTCCCTGTCCGAGTTCCTTGACCGCTGCTTCACGCTCCTCTTCACTCCAGCAATATTTTTCCATTTTTCCTTTTTTTACAAGATAAAGTGGAGGCAAGGCAATAAAAATATTTCCTGCACTTATAAGCTCCTGCATATATCTGAAAAAGAATGTCAGAATCAGTGTAGTTATATGTGAACCGTCAACATCGGCATCAGTCATGATTATAACTTTGTGGTACCTCAATCCCGATGTATTAAGCGCTTTGCTATCGTCTTCAGTGCCTATTGCAAGGCCAAGAGCGGTGAAAATATTTTTAATTTCCTCGCTGTCGAATATTTTATGCTGCATAGCTTTTTCAACGTTAAGAATTTTGCCTCTCAGAGGCAGGATTGCCTGAAAACGCCTGTCGCGTCCCTGTTTAGCTGTGCCGCCTGCTGAGTCGCCCTCGACCAGAAACAGTTCGCATTTCTCGGGGTCGCGGTCGGCACAGTCGGCCAGTTTTCCCGGCAGCCCCGATCCGGAAAGGACATTTTTTCTCTGAACCAGTTCTCTGGCTTTTCTGGCAGCATGGCGTGCAGTGGCAGCCAATATTATTTTCTGAACTATCAGTTTTGCTTCTCTCGGATTTTCCTCGAGATAGTTAGTAAGAGCTGTACTCACCGCCTGATCAACTGCACCCATTACTTCATTATTTCCGAGTTTTGTTTTTGTCTGGCCTTCGAACTGTGGTTCGGCAACTTTAACCGAAATCACTGCCGTAAGGCCTTCCCTGAAATCATCTCCATTGATATCGAATTTCAATTTGGCAGTGGTACCGGAATCTTCAGCATATTTCTTTAAAGTTCTTGTAAGGCCTCTTCTAAACCCTGCCAG
>CAZIRN010000367.1:0-2137 GCA_964541495.1 uncultured Rikenella sp.
TGTTTTTTTTATCATCTGCCTGAACAGAAAAGCTTGTACCTGAAACCTCAACATTGAAATTGCTTGTTTTAACATAAAATGGCCAATTGTTGGCCCCAGCCACTTCCAGATATGCTTCACCCTGTAAAAAAATCTCCCTTGATTTTTCTCCGAAAGCAGACGGATAAATAAGCCGCGAACCGGCATTTATCCAAATATGCGTTCCATCTGACAACTTCAGACTGAAATATTTTCCGTATGGTACTATTATTTCATTATATCTGTCTGAACCGGCTTCCTGGGATATGATCAAAGAATCGTTTATTCTTATGGTTTTACCGTTGTCAGAATATGAAATATTTATCATGGATGAAGATAAAGCCAGGCTTGTTCCGCCTGAAATTATAAGTTCCGATCTTTCGAAAGATTCCGTTTCGGAAGATGCAGCAATAGATTCAACTGATAAGTTATTAGTTCTGAATGCAATAAAATATATTACCAGCGAAATTCCACCTATTAACACCAGAGAAGCTGCAACTTTGAAAAAATGCAACATTTGTGACCCGACTTTCTTCTCCAGTATGTTTTGCCATATCTCTTCCTTCTTTTTTTGCATACCGGTTGAAAACAGTACCCTGATACTTTTCAGTATTTGTAGAGCATTCAAATAGTTATCAGAGGCATCATCGCTTTTTGATATTCCTGCTTCTGAATATTCTGCTTCTTCGCCCTTAATTGCTTTTAAAACAAAATCTTCATCAAGAAGATAATCAGTGAAATCCTTCTTTTTCTTTTTATCCATCATTGAAATGAAAACACTAATAAGAGTATGATTTATTTAAAATATAGACAGTCAAAATGATTTTTTTTAAAGGGGCATTCTAAAAAATGTTTACAATTTATTGATAGTGTTTAATCATGTTATAGCTCAAACTTGCGTTAGACAGTTTTGCGACACTCATATATATATTATGTGTTAGCTATGCAATTAGAACTAACATTTAAACAACAATACTTTTTATAGTTTATAGTTGCCCCTAATTTATTTCACATGAACTTTTATTAACTTTGAGTAAATTGGATAAGAATTGGAAAATTCTGGAATCATATTTGAAAAGATGCTGCTTTCTAAGCTCAGAGAGGGAGATAAAAGTGTTTTTTCAGCCATTTTCAAATTTTATTACGAGGATCTGGTAATGTTTGCCAGGACTTATTTTAATGAAATTGAGACAGCTGAAGAAATTGTTCAGGATACATTCGTCAAAATTTGGGAAGAACATAAATCACTGAAAATTAATGTTTCACTGAAATCATTTCTGCTAAAGTCTGTTCAGAATAAGTGCATTGATACCTTCAGGCGCAGGAAAGTGAAACAGAATTATATAAATAATACTACCGGAAGCTATATTAATTATGATTACAGTATTGATAATTATATATTTAATTCCGAACTTGAAAGTCTCATCAAAACAGCGCTCGATAAACTTTCTCCTGAAATTTCTTATGTCTTTCTCATGAATCGTTATGAGGGACTGAAATACGGTGAAATAGCCAAAAAATTAAACATATCAGTAAGGACCGTCGAGGCAAGAATAGGGAAAGCACTGTGTTTTCTCAGAGAAGAGCTTAAAGATTACCTGCACTGATAAAGGTAATGCTTATATATCTCAGAAAATCAATTGCAAGAATACCGTTAACACAATATTTTAATAAAAAATTCTCTTTTATGGATGTGGTATCAGACTACTAAAACGTCTTTAGGGCATGGGAAATGAAATTAACGAAACTTTAGCCACGATAATTGCAAAATATCTGGCAGAATGTGCGAATGAACAAGAAAAATCTTTTCTTGAAGACTGGATAAATGAATCCGGTGAAAATACCATGTATTTCAATCAGATTAAGCAAGTTTGGGAAAGTGCTGAAAAAAGCCGGCTGCAGAGTGCCATTAATTCGGACAAGGCTTTGAATACGGTTCTATCGAGGATCGCAGAGAGAAGTGTCTTGAATATTCTATGGGATTTTTGGACAAAAGCTGCTGCTATACTTTTAATTCCTGTTATTGTGTTTAACATTTTATGGTTACTGCAAAAGCCATTTAAGACTCAATCGGCTTCATCACCGGTTTACTGCGAGGCATACGCTATGTTTGGAACAC
>CAZIRN010000368.1:0-2116 GCA_964541495.1 uncultured Rikenella sp.
AATGCAATGCAACCGATTGCTAATACTTTCGGTAGTTCGCAATACAATTCAGGTGATTCTTATGTCCGTAGTGGGGTGTTATCACATTGGTTTTATTTATTGGTAAATGGTGGAAGTGGAACTAATGATGTTGGAAATGTTTATACTGTCTATGGCATGGGAATGGATGTTGCTGAAGACTTAATTGTTGAAGCTGTATTTAATAACTTTTTAGACAACACTACAACCTATGCAGGCCTTAGAACTGGTATGATAAATGCAGCAACAGCCTTGTGCGGTGCAAATAGTTTACTTGTTCGACAAGTTGAGAATGCTTGGTATGCAGTTGGAGTGGGTAACCAATCCACTCAACCTTCAATTTCGGGTTCTAATTTAGTTTGCTCATCTGGTTCCACATTTTCTGTTAGCAATTTACCAACGGGTTGCACTGTTCAATGGAGTTCGGGTTCCTACTTAACTATATATTCAGGTCAAAATTCAAACTCATGTACTTTTAAATCAACAGGTAGTGGAAGTAGCTGGATTCAAGCTGTTTTAGTATCGGGTTGTGGTAATGTTACATTACTTAGTAAATCGGTTTGGAGCGGTATACCCTCAATACCAACAAGTATTCTCGGATTCTGTTGCAATGGGATGGAGTTTGGCAGCGAATCAGAATACACTTTCACGGTAAATCACCCAACAAATCAGGGCGTTAATATGTATAATTGGGTTGTTGCTGGTGGTACTATTTTAACTGGACAAGGAACAAAAACAATTACTGTAAAAACAGCTAAAGTAACTGGTTCGTTGAAGAAATACTTTGACGTTTCTGTAAGAGTAGGTAATAGTTGTGGGTGGAGCAGTTATTTGTGGCGTTCGGGCTACGTTACTTCAGGAGTTGGTCCGGCAATGTTTTCCATTTATCCAAATCCAGCAGATAATGAAATTACTATTTCTGTTACTGATGCACAGACTATTTCAGAAACCGATGTAACAAATGAAGTTGTGACAGTAGGTGATGTTAAAATTTATGACTCTTTTGGTACAATCAAAAAGATTAAAAAAACGAATACCAATCAAAAATCAATCACGGTAAATGTATCAGATTTACAAAAAGGTACTTACTTGATTTTGATAAATAGTGGAACAATAACTGAATCCCATAAGTTGATAATTGAATAGGCTTGAAAAATGCACAGTTTCTAACAAGCGGTCATAAAACATGCCGGATTTAGTGGTTTTGCAAGCTTTTCGTCCCGCATCAAGGTTCATTACAAGGGATAGGTTCGCAACTCCGCAATCCGGCACGTTTCATACCGCCAACCGTTAGGGGCCAGTATAGCTCACGACACATTCTTTAATAAGGTTAAAAGCTAAAAATATCTTAATATGAGACTTGTAGAAATTTATGAAGGAACACTATTTGAGTGCCAAATGATTAAAAATCTTTTGGATAATGAAGGAATTGAATCAAATTTAAAAGATGAAATTATGGGAACGAGAGGGGGAAACGTATGGAGACAAGCAGGTGGAGTAAAAATTGTTATTACCGATGACAATTATGAGAAAGCGAAAACTATTATAAGTGAATTTGAAAAATCTCGCAATGATTAATAAATGAAATTTTAAAAATGTCAATCACAGATGAGTACGAAGAATAAAATATTTTTAGCAATATGGATTGTCTCTGCAATTATCTTTTCATTGGAATTGATTTTTATATCTCTTCCCAATTGGATAATTCAGACTGTAAATTATATTTATGTTTTTTCTTTTATTCTTTCGCTTTTAGACTCAAACTTTCTGAACGAGAAAATTAAACACACCGAAAAGCTAATTGAATTTAAAGGAAATGATATTTGGGGTACTCTAATTATTGTTATTGGAATATCTGGATTATTATTATTCATTGGATTGAAGACTTACGTAATTCTGATAGTAGCAATTAGTACTATACTTATATCCATTTGGCTATTTATAAAATTTAAGAAAGACATTACGAAGACATATATTGTAAATGGATTAATTCTAGGCTGCTTGTCAGCTATTGGAATGTATAATAACATTCCTACACTAATAGCAATATTCTTAATAATTAGTTCAACATTTATTTTGGGCTCTGTTCTTAATGATA
>CAZIRN010000369.1:0-2101 GCA_964541495.1 uncultured Rikenella sp.
TAAAACATATTTTTCTGTCGTAATATTTTATAGCATATTCTCTTCCCGTTCTTCCCATTGTTTTTCTCAGTTCGGTATCAGTAAGTAAAATTCTTAATGAATCAATCCATTCTTTTTCACTATCAGCAAGAAATCCATTTTCACCATGCCGGATTATAATATTGTTGATTCCAACCGGACTTGCAACACAAGGAATTCCTGCAGCCATATACAGATATAGTTTGTATCCGCCTTTTGCCCTGGCAAATTCATCATCGGGCAGCGGCATTATTCCAATATCCATTTCGTTAAGGTCGTCACATTCTCTTTCAAAGGACCATGGCCTTACTGTACAATCGACTCCATATATATTAAATAAAGAATCTGCACCAACAATAAGGAATTTGAATGTAATTTCATTTGCAAGTTTCTGTAATGCTGATTCAATTTTTGTAATATATTCTACAGTCCATTCCGAGCCTGTCCAACCCACAACGGGTATTTCGTTTTGGACTTTATTTATTTTCGGGAAAATCCTTTCAGTTTCGACAGGCGAAGGGATTACAGTTGCCTTTTTGTCAAACTGCATAGTAAATTTGTTAAGATAATCGGAACTTACTATAATTGAATCGGCATATTTGATCATTAAGGCCGTTTTCGAGGCATTTACTGCTTTATTTCCCTGTAGATATAGAGCATCGTCAAAATCATAAATTATATAGGTTCCTTTTTTAATTTTTGAGAGCATCCATTCAGAGATAAAAGTACGTTGAATGAAAATAATATCCCATTTACGGAAAATGAGAAAAAAAGCTCTTTTAATCCACAGAAATCTTTTAACGAGAAGGAAGGTAAAATATTTACTGAACAAAGAGTGTGGCTTTAGAGGTATTCTCGGTATGTGGCAGACATTTATGCCCGATTTTTTAAACATCGGTATATATAATATTGCCCTTACCCTGGCGCTTGCCTGATCAAAGCTTCCGTCGGTAAGCATAAGCATTTTTTTTTGTTTCTTATCATTTTTATTTTTTCCAGCCATACGGTCAAGGTAATAATACGTATCAGACAATATTATTTTCTTCCAAAGAAAATTTCAATATCATATTTTAAGTTTTAACCATTTAATAATGTCATTGGTTCTTTCAGTGATGTCTTCTGAGATGCCTGAAAAATATATAGGAGGAAAGTAAAGTATTATGATAGCTAAACATCGAATAAAAATATCGGCAATCAGATTGTCCATAACAGGGATTAAAGAAGTAAGGAACCATGACGCTCCGCCGATTAAAATAACGAATAGAAACTTTATGTTATAGGGTTGAAGCCCAAATTTAATATAAAGGAAGATGTATCTCATTATATTCAGAAGTGTAAGTGCTCCGGCGCTTCCTATAGCAGCGCCTGTTATTCCGAGCCGGGGAATTAAAATAATGTTTGCAGCTACTATTAAAACAACCAATAACATAAGGAAAAATGACTGAACTTTATAATACCTGGAAGTACCAAAAATTGAACTGTTTGCGCCTGTGGCTATGTCGATCAGATTGCCAAGCGATATAAAGAAAATAACCCATTTACCTGGTAAATATTCAGGACCTATTATCTTGAAAATATTGTCTATGTTTGCCCAAATCCCAATAAAAAGCAGTAATCCAATAATAAAAAGAGTCATGCAACTTTTGTTGTAAATATTTTTTATAGTATTAAGATCGTTATTTTTCCATGCATCTGCTGAAACTATCCCTGTTATCTTGGAAATTGAGCGGGCTGGCATGCTTATTACTGCGCCAAAGAAAAAGCAAATTGAATATATTCCGGCATAACCGAGTCCGATCATGCTATTTACCATTATCACGTCAATATTTTGGATTGCAAGTAATGAGAACCCATTTAAAATGCTAAAGAGTGATACTGTAATAACTGACTTTCTAAGATCCTTGTTTAGAAATTGAAAATCAGGTTTAAGTGAAAACTGTTTCTCTCTAATAAGAGAAAAAGCAATAAAAACAGTTGGCGCACATAGAGCGATAATGTAAAGAATAACAAATTGATGAAAAGAAATAATATCAAAGAAAAAAAGAGCGATAAATATTATTATCAGAATCCTTTGGAAAACTTC
>CAZIRN010000370.1:0-2098 GCA_964541495.1 uncultured Rikenella sp.
CGGGACCCGGCTGGGGAGGACACTGCATTCCCCTCGATCCTTTTTATCTTTCGTGGAAGGCACGAGAATGCGGAATGGAGACGAAGTTCATCGAACTGGCCGGAGAAGTTAACCGCCGCATGCCGGAATATGTTGTCAGCAGACTACAGCAGGCGCTTAACCAACGCGGCAAATCCGTGAAGGGCAGCCGGTTGATGATTATCGGACTGGCCTACAAGAAGAACATCAGTGACGATCGTGAAAGTCCCGCCTACAGGATCATTCCCCAGCTCATTGCCATGGGCGCCAACGTCAGTTATCATGATCCATTGGTGCCAGCCATCAGGCGTTTGCGGCAATGGCCGAATTCATTGGCATTCAAGTCGCAGCCACTGACGGATAAAAATATTGCTTCAAAGGACGCCATCTTGATCATCACCGACCATACATCGGTTGATTACAAGCTTATTGCCAGACATGCCAGGCTTATTATCGACAGCCGCGGGGTATATAGGAAACCGCTGCCAAACGTCGTGAAGGCATAATCTTTTTCTGTGCTTACAGGGAATATTAAGATCTAAAATTGAAAAGAAACTATTTTTTTCTTTTGGTTTTCTATCAATGCTCTTTTCCCCGAAAGATTTTCAGGCAGGAATCTACAACGTCCCGGTCATAAAGGATTCCCTTATTCCTTTCGATTTCTTCAAGGGCGACATCCATTCCCAGGGCCGGACGATAGGACCGTTTGGATGTCATGGATTCCAGCACATCCGTAACGCCCAGGATTCGTGATTCCATGAGAATTTCTTCTCCGGACAAGTTTCGGGGATATCCTGAACCATTCATCCTTTCATGATGTTGGTAAACTATTTCAGCCAGCGGCCATGGCGTTTCCAGATCTTTCAGCATCTCGTAGCCGCTCTTCGGATGTCCCTTAATCATGGAGATCTCAACGTCTGTCAATCTGGAAAATTTGGATAAAATTTCAGCAGGTATGGTCAATTTCCCAATGTCATAGATAGCACCCGCCATTTTGATGGCATCTTTTTCGTTCTGAGATAATTTCATCTCATCAGCTATGGCACACGCCATATTTGTCGATCTCAGTTGGTGACCCAGAGTGAATGGATCCCTGGTCTCAACGATAGACACAATAACCTGCATGCTCGCATCTATGGCCTTTTTGAGGTGTTCAATCGTTTCTTGAAGCTTTGTCTCTTCCTGCTTCAGTTCAGAAATATTTTGAGTCAGCGCCTCGATGACGGCTTCTCTTTGTGATTCTGCTTGTTTTGTTCTGCTTTTCACTTCTGAATTTTTAAGTTCTCTGGCTATCATCGGGCACAGACGGGTCAGGTTATTCTTCATAACATAATCTCTTGCACCGATACGCATACACTCCGCAGAGACGTATTCCTCAATGGTCCCGGCCATAATGATGAGAGGAATATCAATATTATTTTCCTTTAATATATTGATAGCCGATGGAGCATTAAATTTCGGCAGACTGAAATCACAAAGGATAATGTCCCAATGTTTTTTACTGAGAGCTTCCTTCATTGAAGAAGCTGTTTCCACTCTTTCATAAACAGGATTGTAACCATCTTTCTTAAGCTCATTGACAATGAGCATCGCATCCTCTTCTGAATCCTCGATCATTAATATACGGGTTGATTCATCATTAACGTTCATATCTTAACTCTCTTTCCTTTAAATATTTTTCCCCATAAAAGAAATCTGCAATTTTAATACCAATTATATAAATGCTTTATTGTTAATAAAAACAACTGCTTATTAAATATCAGAAATTATTATGTAAATAATTTCGACATATAAAAAAATGGTTCTTGGACATTATCGTATAATAAGATAAATATTTTGATGATATAGAGAGATTTTATAAATGTAAAGAATATCGACACAACGTTGCCATGATTATAGAAAGATTGTGTATCTTCATGCCTAAGATTTTTATTGAACATTCGCATGTTCATAATATGACAAATACAAAAAAGGCAGGGGCAATCGGCCCTGCCTTGATGTTGAAATATTTTTATAATCGTCTAAAATTTTTTTCTAACCACAGCGATACTGATCAGACCAAGTCCAAGAAGGAGAATGG
>CAZIRN010000371.1:0-2054 GCA_964541495.1 uncultured Rikenella sp.
ATTGCTGAAGAGATGGCTTTTATGATGGTGAGTGTTTTTTCCTTTTCAAATTTAAGGTCAAGGCTGGCCTCCATTACAATAAGAATCAGTCCGAGGGTTCCCATTACAGGGAGGAAAGGTTTTAAATTGGGGATTTTGAGTCCTGTAGCATCGGCAATTATCTGGATTATGATGCCAAGTCCGATAAGCAGAATAACGCCGGGGATTCTCGTATATCTTCCGGTTATGTCGAATATATATGAAAGAAAAATAATCAGGCAGAGCGCAAGGATAATGTAATTTGTCATGCTGATTAAAATTAGCTGTCAGGAAATTTTGATAAATCAAATAATAAGAATTCATTTGGCGTTAAGAACATTTTGTCAAAAAATTCCTTAGAAAAATTTTTCATAACAATATTGAGATTTCAATAGGCTATTTCCAGTATTTTGCTGAAGCTCTTTTCCGTCACAATGACATCTGCAACCAGATTAAGGTAATTGTTAGTGGAGCAAAATGATACTCCCACTCCGCTATGGCGAACAAGGCATATATCATTTTCGCTGTCGCCCACAGAAATGATATTTTTTATATCTATGGAATATTCTTTCGCAAGGTGCAAAAGAACATTCGATTTGCAGATATCGTGATGACATATACTTTCCTTAGACCTGAAAAAATAAGAGGGCACTTTTACCTCACCTGTTGCAATGCTTTTCGAAAATTCAAGTTCATTTGCAATGCTGAAATCCATATCGAGCTTGTTCTTTATATGATTTGTCACAACATCATAACTGTCACTGATTATTCCACAGATATAACCGCGGCTTTTAAGCTGGCTTATTACAGTTGCAGCATCGCTGACAATATTTATACTATCGGCAACTTTGAGTATTTCATCTATTGATTTCCCTTTCATCAGTTTTGCAATAAGTTTCGTTCTTGTATATAGATTGCCGTTTTCTATCACAATGCTGATAAGTTCGTCAGTGAAATTGAATTCACTTGCTGCAGTTGTAATAAAACTTCCCTCGAGCAAGGTATTGTCCATATCAAATATTATCATCTTTTTCAGACCTTTAAGGCTTTCTCTTATGGCATATTCCATTTGTGTACGAATTACACTTATATTTTCAAGTGTTTCAAGGTTGTTCAACTCAATTCCTCTGGCTCTTTTTAAAATTGTTCTTGAAACTTCCCTGGCCATTTTTCCAAGCTGCTCCCATGTCTGCATCCTGTTTTCGATATATCCGATATTTACTTCGACGATTTTTGCACCGAGTGCATACATGTCGAGCAGCAAACCAATATCTACTCCATAATCATTTTCAAAATCAATTTTTTTAAGAAAGCTTTTTTTAGCGGCAATCATACCGCTCAGAGGTTGTGAGAAATGTGCTACCTGAGGAAAAAGGAAGCTGAGAAGGGGTTTTGCAACCAGTTCGGTTACTCTTCCGGCCTGACGTGAGAAACAGGATTTGACAAAATCGGCTTCGCCTCTGATAATTGGTCCTGCAAGTAGTTCAGCAATATTTTCAGGGTAAGTTAGTATGTCTGCATCGAGATAAACTATTATTTCATTTTGTGCCAGAAGCATACCTTCTCTCATTGATGTACCTTTGCCGAGTTTTGTGCTGGTATAAACCCTGGTTTTTGCAACCTTTGCTTCACGGATGGTTTCATCCAGAGATTTGTCGTCTATAACAAGTATCTCGCTTACGAGTGATGATTCTCCAGCCAGATCTATAACATGCCGGATTGTCTTTTCTTCATTAAGAGCAGGAATTATTACTGAAATCATAACTCTATCTATTGTTGAACAATATAATAAAAATCCCGGTATAAAAAAACATCTTCGCCGGTGTATATTTTTCTGGTTTAGTTATAATATTTTTAACCCGATGTCTTAATTTATTTTCAAAAGCCCTGGCACTCTCTAATGTCAGGGCTTTCATACAAAGTAAAAAGTCCAGAAAAAAACACTAATTAATTGAATAAATTGAATAAACTGTAAATGTCCTCATCTTTTTATTCAGACGCAATTAAAAGATTAATTATTAAACTTATATTAAAAC
>CAZIRN010000372.1:0-2048 GCA_964541495.1 uncultured Rikenella sp.
CAGTGGCAACATCCTCGAGATAGTAAGATGACCTTACATCGTCTTTTCCATCTAAGAACCAATGAATTGGATCTATTTCGAATCGGACATCTACAGCGTAAGGCTTTAAACGATATGCTTGAGAAGAAACAACCAAACCATACCTTTCTGTTCCTCGGGCTTGTTTCTTTAACCAGCGTTTTGCTTCAGATAAGTCTCTAGTAATCACTATAGGATAGTCATCGCGTAAATTTGCCAAAGAAATTTTGGCATTTTCAGGTTCCAAATCTAATGTCTGTTTTATTAATTGGGATACGTTTTCATTTCTAAAGGAACGCATAGATGTGGAAAGATGTAAATTATCATCGAAAATTACAGTCAACTTAGGATCTAACTCTTTTAATATTTTCCCCGCGCCATATTCGGTATCTGTTAGGCGTGATGAAATGTAGATTTTCCACTCAGGAAAAGATCGATTTATTGAGTTGACCCATTCACTAATACCGGCTTCGCCAGTATTAATTTCTTGGCCACCTCCTACCAAACATATTATGACTGCCCAATCACTATGTCTATTAAGGCAAGAAATTAAAAACTCTGGTTCTGATTGATTGAAGTTTGTATTATGTTTTCTCTTTTTCATGAAACTGGCAGTTTGTTCAAGATTCCATGCACGTTGCGCTTCATCAAAAATGGCAATATGTTCTTTTGGTTCTCCTCTATCAATTAAGTATTCATCTCGAAAGTGATGCACATTTTGAATAAAGGTCTTGACTTCTCGCCTTGCTTCGCCTATTTTCTTTTCCTTTTTTCCATAATTTTCTTGGTTTACTTGGTTTCTTGCTAAGGCTTCTCGTAAAATCTCGACAAGTGGGCCATTACCAGATAAGAATACACTTGTTAAATCATTTTCCTTCACATTATTTTTTGTGGCGATATTTAACCCAACGAGAGTTTTGCCTGCCCCCGGCACCCCTGTAATAAAACAAATGGATTTTTGGGAATTGTGCTTGCTAGTATGGATAATTTCTGAGATTGAATCTGAAGTAACTGCAAGGTTGATTGCCCCAGCATCATTTCTAGAAATCTCTTCTACAGAATGACCATTGTATAAAGCCATCGCTGCTTCGATGATAGTTGGAGTTGGCTGATATCGGCCAGAATTCCATTCGTCCACATCAATTTTTTCTCCCTCGCAAATAGAGAGAATTCTTTTTAGTGTTGCCTGAAGGGATGAAGGAATTGCCTTGGTAGGAGAAAGTAACCGATCATTTTGATGAATGGTAGTTATTTGAAATGGAGGATCAGACGCTTTAGTGGAAATTAATATTGGCGCAATATAAACATTATGACTCGTTTCATGGAAATTTTTTAGATCAAGTGCGTAGTCCCAAACTTGATCCACTGCATAATTTGGAAATTCTTGTTCTCCAACCTTAAACTCAAGCACAAAAACTACTGTGTCTATTACGAGAACTATATCTATTCTCTTCCCCATTCGGGGGATTGCATATTCAAAAAAAACGTATCCTTTGAATCCTAATAGGGACTTTTTTAAGATATTTATTTCTTCTATCCAAGCATCTTTTTGGGTTTGAACCAAATCAAAACCACTATTTTGAGTAAGAGACCCTAAAATCTGTTTTGGCTCAAGAATTAAAAATTTTTCAATTGATGTAGAGAAGTAATCCCTCTTCACCATTCACCGTCCTTACTTTTTTCATATGGATCGTTTCAACAAGTATACATAAAACATCAACTATCGGAAAACAAAGATGAGTTTTCAACTCCAAAATGGAATAAAAGTTTTGCCATTATCCTTATTGCTGTTATTCAAGGTGACCTTATTGAGTTACCAAAACGCACTGTAAAAAAGGTTATTCATGATTCACTCAAAGAATTCATCAACCATTTAAGACAACAGAGAGTCTCGTCAATGACTCTCTGTTGTTGAAAAAAGATTAATTGATCTACAAGCCTGCCGCGCTTCTCAACAACTCGGCTTTGTCGGTCTTCTCCCAGGTGAACTCGGGCAGCTCGCGACCGAAGTGCCCGTAATTGGAGGTCTT
>CAZIRN010000373.1:0-1997 GCA_964541495.1 uncultured Rikenella sp.
TAGCGATAACAGGTCACTCAATTTAACCTCGCTCAGTTTTTGGTCTTTATCAAACTTAACCAGCATAGCAATTAAGAAATCTTGAACATGGCATTCGCCAACATCATTTGTTTCGGAAATCAAACTTATCTGTGCCTGCTGTTCAATCTCTTCCAGTATTTCTCTTAAGGCATCAAGTTCGGATTCATCTACTAAAACCTCTTCAGGCATAACTTCACTGAAAATCAGCTCTGAACCCTGCATTTCTTCTCTTAGTTTTTCCCGTGCTTTAGCCATATTACTGAAACCCTGATGGTCCAGGATTTTTAAATAGGCAAGTTCCTCTGGTGAAAAGAGTTGCTCCAAACGGGGATCGTAATTCCTATTAGGATCGTTTAGAATACGCAGATGAAGGTCTTCAATCCTTTCCCGTAATTCCGGAGAAGGATCATTTTGACTTATTAGCTCATAGGCAGCTAATGCATCATAAAATTGATTCTGTTCTTCAAATAATCTGGCTAAAGTAAGAGTAGGTTGCCAGCTGCGTGAATTTGTCTTCATTTACTATCTCCCGATTTTTTCTTCATAGAGTCATTATTAAAGAACTTTGTTTTGTGTCAACTGCTTTCTTAGCTCAGCAGGTGAGGTGAAAAAGTGAAAAGTTATTTCGGTAGTAATGACTCCTGACTTATTTCTACTTTATAATCCCGCTATTTAACTGAATTCATTTCTTTATTATTTTTTAGAATAACAAAATCATACCTGAATTAGCTAAACACAACCTTATTTTTACCTTCGCTTTTACCTTTATACAATGCCTTATCTGCTCTATTTACAAGTTCTTTGCCATCCAGATTGTCTTGTCCATTATAGAAACTAACTCCAATAGTAATTGTAACTTTAATCAGGTTACCCCTATAGTCAATATTAAGTTCTTCAATACTTTTCCGGATACGTTCTACAACAATCATTGCTCCCTGTTCTATGGTTTCGGGAAAAAGGAACAGAAATTCTTCTCCACCCCAACGGCAAACTGAATCTGTTACTCTGATTTTCTGCAAAAAGGATTGCGTTAGTTTTACTAGGACAAAATCTCCGCAATCGTGACCATAAGTATCGTTAACCTTTTTAAAATCATCAATATCAGCAATGCCAACAGCAAAACCGCGCTTAGTTTCTAAACTGCGGTTAATTTCTTTATTCAGCATTTCTTCCATTACCCATCTGTTATAAAGTCCAGTTAGGGAATCATATTTTGCCTGTCTTTTGAGGTCTATATTGGCATTACTCAGTTCCTTATTCAAGGTTTCCAAACTCTGAAACAGTTCTCCATGAACTTTTTCGGATATAACCTGGGTATCAATATCCACAAAAATATCCAGAATGCCTATAACTTTCTCCTTATCATCAAACAAAGCAGAACTGTAAAGATCAGCCCAAAACATAGTGCCGTCCTTACGTTTATAGCGTTGCTCTTTACGCAAACTACTCACTTTCCCTTGAGCAATTTTGTTCAGTTCCTGATTGATTATCGGTTGTTCTTCTACAAGAGTTATATCTTTAATATTCAGGGTCTTGGCTTCTGTTTCTGTCCAGCCCAGCGCTTTACACCAGGCAGGATTTACAGCCATAAAATTACCTTGCTTATCGGTTACCGCAATAGCAAGTAAGGCACTATGAAAAATCTTGGCATACAGGTCTTCTTTTAATAAAGATTTCATATCCGCTTCCTTTATTTTGAATATGGTTAATTAAACAGTTACAGGCAGATAAATCCGCTCTGATATTATTACATTGCATTGATTTTTTCCCTTATTTGCTGTTTCAAATTACTTTTTATCTGGTTAAGTTCTTCTTTATCGGGAATATATTGCACTTGGACAGGATCCAGCATGGCAAACCCGCATTCTTTGGGGTCTCCTAAAAGCTTATGCAAAATTGGTATACTCTGTCCACCCCAACCATAACTTCCGAAAGCAAGACCAATCTTATTCCGGGGTGAAAGTCCTTTTAAATAA
>CAZIRN010000374.1:0-1979 GCA_964541495.1 uncultured Rikenella sp.
AAAGATAAAAAATTGCTTGCCAAAGATGAATTAGTTAAGAATAATAACAGGGGCGGGCTTATTATTGTAGGTTCCCATGTGGAAAAAACCACAAACCAGTTATATGCCGCAATGGAGCTTGAATGCTTAAAAACCGTTGAAATAAGTGTGCCTAAGGTTATCAGCGGTGAAATGCAAAATGAAATATCCAGGGTTTCAGCAATAGCAGAAAACGAAATTGCCAATGGAAATACTGTATTGGTATACACCAGCAGGAATCTGGTAAAGGTATCGCAAAAAATCAGTGAAGAAAACCTGGAGGTTTCTGCAAAAGTCTCTTCGGCTCTTGTGAGTATTGTAAAATCCCTTAATACAGCACCAAGCTTCATTATTGCAAAGGGCGGGATTACTTCCAGCGACATAGGGACAAAAGGGCTTGGGGTAAAGAGGGCCCTGGTTGCAGGACAGATAAGGCCGGGGATACCCGTATGGATAACGGATGAAAACAGCAAGTTTCCGGAAATTCCTTATGTCATTTTCCCCGGAAATGTTGGCAATAATCACACGCTAAAAGAGATAATTGCTGAATTGACAACATGAATTCTTTGATCCGGAGAACAACGACCGGAAAGTAACAGAGTGCCGTATTGCATCTATTGACATGCCATCATGCGCAGTATAATATGGTAATAGGTATTATCCATGTTGCTTCAGTTTCTTTGGATTATCGACAAAACAAGGAGAAAGGAATATGGAGGACAATATTAAAGGGGATAGGTTATCTTTAGTTCAGTTTGGTACTGAACCTTATCCTAATGACGTGCTGTTAAACTTTCAAAATGTTTATACCAGTGAAAAAATGATGGTTGTCATATCGAAGAAGGAGTTTTATATGCCTTCGGGAACTCATTTCCATAGTGACTATGAGTTTTATTTTCCCTTTGTTGAAGGACAACCCCATATTTTTGGAGATAAAACAATAATATTGAACAAAAACAGAGTAGTTCCTATTAATTCTTTTTTAACCCACGGATTGGCAAGGGAAGTTCCGAGGTTTACCGCCATGGACATAATGATGGATAAGGATTATGTGGAAGATTTAAGCATGTCGGTATTCGGTCATCGTCAAATTGAATTCGAATGCTGTGAATATAAGGTAAGCCCTGAACTTGAAAACCTGATACGTTCGTTTATTGATGAGTCGAAACATGTACAGAGCGGTACAAGCTTTGCACAACAGTGTCTTGCAATGCTTATTGTAATCCACTTTTTCCGCTGCTTCAGGTCAAACAGGTCAT
The DNA here is from genome assembly GCA_964541495.1 of uncultured Rikenella sp. Classification (GTDB taxonomy): domain Bacteria; phylum Bacteroidota; class Bacteroidia; order Bacteroidales; family VadinHA17; genus LD21. The sequence continues at coordinate 1,278 of CAZIRN010000374.1, forward strand.
TCCCCCTGGTAGAGCGCAATTACCGGGAAAGTGAAGGAATAAAGCGTGTTATTGAGTATATGAATGACGAACATTGTTCGGATTATTCATTGGATGAGGCCGCTTCCCTGGCAAATATAAGCCGTTATCATTTTATCCGGGTTTTTAAAGCATTTACAGGTAAGACCCCATATAATTACATGATGGACATTAAGATAGAAAAAGCAAAAAAAATGTTAAAGTGTACACCGGATAATATAACATCAATAGCCGCTGCACTGGGGTTCAGCAGTCCGGCTCATTTCAATTCGGTTTTCAAACGAAAGACAGGGGTTTCACCCCAGAAGTACAGGAAAGAGTGCTTGTCATAGGCTTACCGGCAATGGCAAGCTTTTTTATTCAGCAATATTACATAGGCACATGAGCAAAAAAAATAAGGAATAATATGCAGAAAAATGTTATGTTTTTGTTGGATTGTAATTATTAAATGATATTAACAAATAAGTAAAACTAATTAAGATGAGGTGGTTACAATGAGGAAACGAACAATAAGTGTTCTGGTTGCTATCACTTTTTTGTTTTTACCACTGCTTGGGGGATGCTCTCCGAATGCTTCACCGGAAAAATCGGGAGAAGCCCCTCTTGAATGTGATTGGACTATAAAAGTAGATCAAACCATTCCCATAAAAGAAGGCGATGTAACGGTAAACTATTCCCTGGTCC
>CAZIRN010000375.1:0-1962 GCA_964541495.1 uncultured Rikenella sp.
TTTGTTATATTTTGTGAAACTTTTAAAATTGGATCCAGGTCAACTGGCAATGTTCGGCTTAAAAAAGAACGCCTTGATTATGTAGCAAAATACCGAAACAATCTTCCGCATCTTTCATTTTTTAAAAAGATCCATTCTCTTGAAGACATTTTCGGTATTATTAACGAGCACACAAAAAGATATTTGTTGGCAGAAAAGAAATTTTTTGAACACTATCATGATTCTGAAGCCAATACTGATTTAATAATTTCTGCTATAGACAACCTGATCAAACAAATTCCTAAGAACAATTCAGAATGCCTTCTTCACATGGGATTTGGATCAGGATGGCATGGAATTACAGGCAACTGGAAATTTGCTGATGATCATATTCATACTGGGTTCAAAGATGGAAAACCTTGCTATAAATCTAGAAAAGTGGTATTCAGGAAAGTGAAAGAAAAAGGGCTTACGTTTTATCCCATGGGATTTTTAAAACTTAGTATTCTTTCCGAAGCATAATTCTTTGGCTTCTATCAATATACTCGTAACCACCCTGGGAGCTTCCTGGCCTGTAATACCGGAACTACTGGGGTTCCTTGATCCTGAAAATTTTTCTCTGTTTCAGTATCATTCTGGTTTAAATATATTCCGCCAGAAACTTGATAAATACATTACTGGGCCACTTGATGAAATATGGGTAGTTACTACCCATGATGAGAAAGTTTTGAAAGGAATTGAAGTAGCCCGCTACTGGATTGAAGTAGCAGCAAGGAAGAAACCTATACCTTTGCATTGCTTTTTTTACAACGGTATCAGTGATCTAAGTAATGAGGATGAATGCCGGTGTATATCAGACCTTATCCTTAGGGTTACCTTGAAAGCAAAAGAGCTGAGCCGTGGCAAAACGCTTATTCTTAGCCTGACCGGTGGACGAAAAACTATGAGCGCTGATATGCAGCGGGCTGCCGATATTTGGGGATGCGACCTCCTCCTCCACATAGCTAATAAAGAGCCTATCAATGAGGTTTTTAAAAACCCACCGATTGAAAAATTGCTCTATCCTTTAGAACAAAAAATTGCTGAAAATATTTTTCCTGTTATTATCCAAAGCGTTCGTTTCCCCTCCTTATATTCACAGATCCCTTCACCATTGACTTCATCTGCATTCCCTGTGCGTCCTGATATGGCTAATGATAGAAGCGTAGCACTTCTTTCTGAAATAGAAAATAGGATTGGCCAGGCACAGAATGTTTATTTTAATGCTTATCAGCAACGTATAGGTAACGAAACATTATCTTTTTTTCAGGCTTTTCACCAGTTGCCTCCCACAGTTATCGAAAAACTTAAAAATACTTACATTGGCAAAGATCCTGGAAGCGAAAAAAAGGAACAGGGATGGCTTATTAAATTACCAAAAGCAGAATTGCATTGTCATTTAGGTGGAGTACTTTCAACTGAACATCTTATTGAGGTTGCGCTAACTGAAAAATCTTTAATTGAAAAATATACAGCTAAAATACCTGCGTTTTCTGAATGGTTGTCTAATATTAATAAGTATGTTGTCGAAAACAATCTGGGCATGTTAAAAAAAATAGCAGCCGACCGGAAAATAAGAAATCTTTTTGACCTGCCCGAACCAATTCCGGTAGCTGCCTTTATTTCAACTTTTGAAAAAAATATTAGTTTGCTTGAAAAAGTTATTTACGGCAAATTCATTGACGGAAATTGTTTTTTTGGTATCGGTATCAGAGAATATGAAAAATTAGGAGACCTGCAGGGTAGTGCTATTCTTCAGTCTGATAGAACCTTACTCAAAACATGCGAATATCTGCGCTTCTATGCTAAATCGAACAACATACGTTATATGGAGTTACGTTGCTCTCCATGCAATTACGAGAGAGGTAACATGACAGCAGAAAAAGTTGTTGAGATATTGTATAATGAGTTGTATGATTCCCCTGATACTACTTTTCGCTTAAT
>CAZIRN010000376.1:0-1953 GCA_964541495.1 uncultured Rikenella sp.
CATTATTTGCCCAACGACTCGAAAACCTTTTCTTTGGGCAGCTTTTTTGTACAGAAGAACCAGTCGTAACATTTCATATCTTCTGATTTCGTTTCCATCCGTTCCTTGGCTGTGCCACATGAACCGGCTGGGGGAACAATTACATCATCTCCAGGTCTCCAGTCAGCCGGTGTTGCAATTCCGAACTTGTCAGCAGTCTGCAGTGCAATCAGTACCCGTTTCAGCTCGTCAAAATTCCGGCCAAGGGACAGTGGATAATAGATGATTGTGCGGATGATTCCCTTCGGATCGACAAAAAATACAGCCCGCACCGCCTTTGTATTGCTTTCTCCGGGCTGAATCATTCCGTATTTTCTGGCAACTTCCATGGTAATATCTTCAATCAGCGGAAAATTCACTTCCACATTCTTCATACCCTTGTATTCGATTTTCTCTTTGATGGTTCTCAGCCATGCAATGTGGCTGTATAAACCGTCCACGGATAAACCTACCAGCGAACAATTTAGCTTCTTAAACTCCTCTTCCATGGAAGCAAAGGTGATAAATTCCGAGGTGCATACAGGGGTAAAGTCAGCCGGGTGGCTGAAGAGAATGACCCATTTTCCTTTAAAATCGTTGGGGAAATGAATTTCACCCTGTGTGGTCACTGCCTTGAATTCAGGAGCCGGATCACCGATCCTGGGCATTGGCGTAAATTCACGAACTTCTGTGTTTTCCATAATACATTGATTTTTAAGTAAGTTGAACAATAAATTTATCGATTTTTTTTCGTTTTTTCTGAACGATGCGCTGGTTTTTTCCTTCCCTTCAGATGCACTTCAACATCTTCAATACAGAAATCATTGATTTCCTTGTTTCTAAAGTAATCTTTCACCAACCGGTCCAGTTCAGGATCGGTATAATCTTTTATTTCTCCCGTATCAGCGTAATGAAGATGATGGTGCTTTTCTGATGCAAATTCATACCGCAAAGGAAAACCATCATTCATAACCTTTCTGGCCAGTCCTTTTTCCAGAAAAACTCCCAGAATATGATAAATGGTACCTTGTGCTATTTCCGGATGACTTTTATGAATTTGCCCGATCAGTTCATCAGCCGTGGGATGATAGTTAGGTTGAATCAGGGCTTCCAGTACAATGCGCCGCTGTGTTGTACATTTCAGTCCGGCTTCCTTTAAACGTTGCGCAATATTCATAAGAATATTTCTTAGATAAGAATAATTCAAAATTAAGAAAATAATTTAACAATGAATCATGATTAAACATGTTATAAAACATAAAAAATAAAAAATCAGCCGGGGATTACATATTCCAACTGGCTTTCCTGCTCTGTGCGTGGGGATTACAGGTACCTTCTATTGATGCTATTGATAAAATTGCTACGTTTTTGGCTTAACGGTTGACCAGCTAATTCATTGTGAAGGCAACGTTCTTAAAGAAGTGACCATTGAAGATAAAACCACCAGCGAAAAACTACCGATAATAGAACAGCTTGAGGAGCCAGATAAGCAAGCTCTTTTCAGGATGATTGATTGAATGTTGACTAAAAATAAGTTTAAGGATTTTTTTCAGAAAAATGTTGCAGTATTATAACGAAAAAGCCCCAATCCGGGGCTTTTTCATATTTTTATTTACAAAATAATTCAATCACTTTGGAAAACACTAACTCGTATAACGCCTGCTTTTTCAATTGAATATTTGTAAGTATCTTTTTTCTTCTTATTTGTTCCTTTAACTTCATTTCCAAAGTTATCAACGTCAAAAGATTCTTGAACATAGACAACGGTAATATCATTTAAAGATTTAATTGTCAATACTTCCGAACAAATATAACCTACTCCTGCACCGCATCCCTTTGATATCTCCTTCTTATCTATAAGTGTTCCATTTTTAGAATACACCGCAAGTACTGGCATATAACAGGCAGCAGCAGTACAATATATGATTGCATAAA
>CAZIRN010000377.1:0-1951 GCA_964541495.1 uncultured Rikenella sp.
ATGAAGTTTTTTGTCACCCCACTGAAAAGGAATGGAAGTGTTCCGAATAAGCTGAAAATTATCAGCACTCCTGTTATTATCAGATAGCCTTCACGATTACCGTATGTTTGTTCTTCTTCTTTCATAGGAGTGTAAACAAATACACCTGTTGTTATAGTAATTATACCTGAAACGAAGAATGACGACACTGAAATATCATGCATAATCAATGAAGCCAGTGCTGTGGCCAGCATCATAATGCCCTCGGAGATTAGAAAAATGCCATAAATCCGTGTTATGACCCGGAAATTGATCATAAATAATGGTTAAATGAAGAACTTTGTAACTTTATCAACTGCTGAAGGAAGTGTAAAGACCACTACACGGTCGCCTGCTTTAATCATAGTATCTGCAAAAGCAATAAACGGTTCATTATTCCGGATGCCGCCACACACTATTGCATCATCCGGGAAATCTATACCGCGCAGCGAACCTTTTGTGATTTTGGAATTGGGAGGTACTATAAATTCTATAACCTCAGCATCGGTACCTGTAAGATATTTAACCTGTGTGACATTAGGATTTATTGTATGGCGGAATATCCTGCTGGCTGAAGATATCTTTTTGTTGATAATCGTATCTATTCCGATATTTTCGGCAAGGTTGATATATTCGGTATTTTCGACTTCTGCGATTGTTTTCTTCACTCCAAGTTTTTTTGCAAGAAGGCAGGAAAGTATGTTGGTTTCGGAGTTGCCGGTAACTGCAATAAAACAATCCATTATGCCTATGCCCTCGCGGGTCAGAAGATCCACATCGCGGCAATCGCCGTTGATGATAAGCGTATTCTCGAGTACTTCGGCAAGAGCCTCACATTTTTCTTTATCAATGTCTATAAGTTTAACCGCACAGGATTTTTGCATATAATAGGCAATGTGCTTCCCTATCCTGCTGCCTCCGATGACCATAATGTTCTGAGTTTCAAAAACTTCTTTTCCTGAAGCCTTCATCATTTCATTTATTCCTTCATTGGTTGAGATGATATAGACCAGATCTCCAAACAGTAAAACGTCATCGGCTTTGGGAATAATAGTATTATTATTTCTTTTTATTGCTACTGCCCTGTATTTGTCCGTTTTGAATTCCTTGCTTATTTCTTTAAGGGTCATATTCAGTACGGGCGCTTTTTCGTCGAGTTTTTGAACATACATTGCAAGTTTGCCGCCTGAAAACTCCATAAAATCAGTCGTTCCGCTTTCATGCAAAAGCATCAGCACTTCCCTTGCAGCAATAAGCTCGGGATAAATGAGCGAATCAATTCCGAGAGACCGGAAAAAATCCTCATGTTCCTGTTCGAGGTATTCGAGGTTGTCAATTCTCGCTATAGTTTTTACAGCCCCAAGCCTTTTCGCAAGTATGCATGATGTTATATTGCTGTCTTCCGAATTGGTTACTGCAATAAAGAGATCGGTTTTTTTCCTCATTGCATTTTGAAGAAGACCGATAGAAGTTGAGGGCCCATGAAAAGTCATTACATCCATGGACGAATCAATTGGTTTAAGCCTCTCTTCGTCAGGGTCGATGATAAGTATTTCATGATTCTCATTCGACAACATCTTGGCAAGATGTGTTCCTACTTCACCTGCTCCTGCAATAATGATCCTCATATCTATACAAATTGAAAAAACAGAGCAAAATAAGCTATAAAATAATGAATACTCAACTATTTTCAGTATAATTATTTTACCTGATTCAAAACCTGAATCTGAAACATCCTGTTTTTTTCACAAAATATAAAGAACAATCAGGGTGGTTTCCTGCAAATTTATTATATCGGCTTACAGGGAAAGCCGAAGCATATATAATTTTCGAAGGATGGATATCGGCTGGCAATGAAGAAAATTGTCGCCCGGTAAATATGATTATATCCGGACTGGTTCCGGATAAATAGGAGGCCATATCGCCTGCAATA
>CAZIRN010000378.1:0-1934 GCA_964541495.1 uncultured Rikenella sp.
AAACAGAACAACTCAACACTACAACTGAAGTGTTGAGCCGTATGCTTACAAGAAGGCACTCTAATGTGAAAGACTTCGAAATCACCGTTCCCGAACTGCTTCTGAAACAACAACAGAGAACAAAGGATATCTTCAATATAGTTCTCGGTGCCATAGCAAGCATTTCGCTCGTAGTGGGAGGAATAGGTATTATGAATATCATGTTCGCATCCGTAATGGAACGAATAAAGGAAATCGGTACACGTATGGCTATTGGAGCAAAGAAAATGGATATAGTTGTTCAGTTCCTTTCGGAAGCAGTATTAATAAGCGTCTCTGGCGGTTTTATAGGCATCTTCCTGGGAATTATTATGGCTAAATTGATTGAAAAAATCGCCGGCATTATGACAATTGTATCATTCTTCTCAGTATTAATAGCCTTCGGCGTATCGGCTGCTGTCGGAATTATTTTCGGATATTCGCCGGCAAAGAGAGCATCGGAAAGAGATCCTATTGAGTCACTCAGATACGAATAAAATAAAACGTCATGAAGAAAAATTTAGTAATAATTGCCTCAATTATTCTTGCTTCTTTTTTTCAAAATACCGAAGCACAGACAGAAAAAAAAGTACTGACCTTCGATGAAGTAATGAAGCTTGCTGAAGAAAACTCGCCCTCCGCGTTAATGGCAAAACACAGATTCCGCGCCAGTTACTGGCAATACAGGTCGTTCAAAGCACAATACCTGCCTTCTCTGTCACTAACCGGAACAACTCCTGAGTTTTTTAACGGCCTTGAAAAAGTATGGAATTCTCAGACTGATGAATGGAAATATGTAGCTACAAATACCATTAGCGGTACAGGAACCTTATCTCTGTCGCAGGCTATAGGACCTCTCGGTACAGTGATTTCACTAAGTTCCGACCTTACTTTATATAAAGATATTGAGAAAAAATTGCCAGTCAATTATATCACCAACCCTATTTCCATCAATATAAATCAGCCTATAAGAAGATATAATACACTGAAATGGCAGGCAAAAATTGAACCTCTTCGATATGAAATGGCAAAAAAGGATTTTATCAATTCTATAGAGGAAGTCCACATGAATACAGTTCAAAACTTCTTTATGCTCGCACTTGCTCAAATAAATAAGCAGATTGCCGAGATGAATTATTCCAATGCCGATACGCTATACCGGATTGCACAGGGAAGATACCAGCTTGGAACAATTGCCGAAGACGACCTTCTGCAGATGCAACTTTCATTCCTTAATGCAGAAACGTCAAGAAAACAGGCTGACATGAATCTAAGAGACAGACAGATACGACTTGCATCATTTCTCGGTTATAACGAGAATGTGGAAATAGAATTGATTATCCCAAGTGAAATTCCAGACTTGCAGGTAGATGTACAGGAAGTTTTGAACCTAGCTCTTGCAAACAACCCCGATTTAATGAACCAGCGTATTAATACACTCAATGCGCAGAGCAGTCTTGCACAGGCAAGAGTTTCACGAGGCCTTAACGCCACATTGATTGCATCAATCGGTTACAAACAGCAAAGCACTGATTTCTCGCAGGCTTACCAGAATCTAAGTAATTCACAGAGAGTAAGAATAGGATTAACGATGCCAATCCTCGACTGGGGACAGGCAAAAGGAAAGTACCAGATGGCAAAATCGAGCCTCGAACTTGCACAAGTCCAGGAAGAACAGGAAATGTCGAATTTCCAGCAAAATCTTTTCCTCGATGTGGCACAGTTCAATCTTCAAAAGGATCAGGTAGCTATCGCAGCCAAATCCGATACCGTTGCTATGAGAAGATATGAAGTAACAAAAGCTCGTTTCCTTATCGGTAAAATATCGGTACTCGACCTGAATGATGCCGACACAAAAAAAGACTCCAACCGCAGGGCTTACATCCAGGCACTTCAGTCGTACTGGTCTTATTTCT
>CAZIRN010000379.1:0-1923 GCA_964541495.1 uncultured Rikenella sp.
GCCTCAAACGAGTAAGGTGCAGCCGCCACATTATCTTCTTCCCATATTGATGGTTCTTTAATCAGTTTCTTTGCCCGGGATTTAGAAATAGATTTTTTAATAATAACCTGTTCCTTTTTAAGTGTTGATTGAGGCCTGCAATATTCGTAAATCTCATCTGGTACTATAACAACCCATAAGTTAATACCGGCGTGATCATCTTTATTAGCAGAAATGATCTTATCAGCAAAAAGTGAAACGGTATAATAGGTACGGTCATGAACGTCTTCGTAATACAAACACTTTCCAAGTTCTGAATTTTCAATGTTAATGTGATATATTTTCTCCGGGGACCATTCCATCTTAAATACAGAATTAAACCCCGGGAAAAATGGCCGGGAAGTATTATCTCGATTATAAATTGGACTTTCTATTTCCTTAAGAAACTTTTTAAACTTTTCGAGTCCCTGTTTGGTGCTTATAACCCCGCTTATAATACCATATGGTCGTAATCGTTCAAGCGGACCAAAGATCGTCAAACCGTCTCGTGGATCTTCCAATTTTTGGTTATACCCAAACAATAATTTTGGTTCTGGTATCTTAATGAGATTGTTCATGCTCTTTGGTTTGCTGCTCAGAATTACCTTCATCATCCTCCTCATCAGTAAAATCATCCAAAGCTTCCCTTGATTCGTCAGGATCATAATAACTAACATAGCTGCTGAATGCCAATGGTTTACTTTCAATGAAAACAGCAATACTTCTTCCAACATTTATTTTTATTAAGCCATCTTTATCTGAAACTATGCTAATTGCGGACATTAATTTCTCTTTCCAGTGTTTATTCCACCAGTTTGAACCTTGTTTTCTTCTTCCAGATTGCTGGACCCTCTTGGAATCAACAATTTCCCCATTCTCGGAAAGTAAGATGTGCGATTTTATAACAAATACCATGTGTCCCAGATCCGGGAATCCACTATAGGCAAAATGCCAATTCCGTTCTTTTAGTCTTCCGACAAGCTGTCCAAAAGGGAAAATCTTATCAATATTCATATCTTTTGAATAGCAGAATGCAGTTGTGCCGGACATTTCATAGCTTAATAAACCTTTTGCTTTCAGCGTTTTCACAAATCCGGTCTTTATCAGGAAGTTTATACAATTGACAAGAGTTCTGTTCTTAATATTAGTATCTTCATAATTATTTTGGAGTATCTCATCTACAATGTACTTTTTACTTAAGTCGATATTGTAGTTTTCGACACCAGGAATGAATGGAATAAAGTCAGGTGCAGGTGCAAATGTGACAGTATGCTTTTTATACCCAATTGTGGGAAATGGAAGACTTTCCCATTCAAAACCTTTTTTAATTAAACCTTTGAAATCATGTACGTATAATATGTCAGGTAATCTGGAAATTGGGAACCAGTTGGATGTATATGTTTCTTCCTTTTCAACAGGTTTCCTATCATTTAAATAAATCGTGCTCCAATACTTTCTTATATGTTCGAAATCTGGATTTTCACTTATTACTACTTTTGGCTCTTCCTCAAAAACAGCAAGTAAGTTTTTCAATCCTTGCTGCCAATCAGTTTTAAAATTTAGGTCTATTCTTCTTTTCAGTCTTATATTCAGTTCATCATATGTAAGATCTTGATCATAATGAAGTGCTATAATAAATCTATTGTCCTCAATTGTTTTTTCGACTGCTTCGGCAACAGCCAATTCATCCAGACAACCCTCTCTTTGGTTGGAATTCTTTGTTAGCACATAAAGAAACTTGCATGTATTATTTCTGATTTCATTTTCAATCTCTTTCCAGAACTTTTCCCCTCCTTTAAGGTTAAAAACATCACACCATACTTCGTAACCTAATGTCATAAGCTGTAATCCGAGCCATCTGGCCTGATCATTATCTTCAGGATTTGCGTGACTTATGAATATCTT
>CAZIRN010000380.1:0-1921 GCA_964541495.1 uncultured Rikenella sp.
AGTTTAAACATAAAATTTCAAGATTGATTTCTCTGTTAATGCCGGCATGTTCGCTAAGACGTTTTTTCTTGTATCCTTCAATCAATAATTTTGTCACATAATCCGGCATAAAGTTCCCAAAATAGGGCAATATCTGTGCGTTTAACATTCTGAATTTTTCTTTATACGTTTTTGGACTTTGATGATTTTTTACGAATTCAAGATACTCCTGAGCTATCGAATTGATGGAATAAACATCTCCAATTTGTCGCCCTAACTGTTTACGATATTCTTGTTCAATCAGAACAGCTTGAAGCTTGGAGCCTGCATGTATATTCTTACGGAAACGATCTTTTCGACCGATTCTAATATCAATCTGCCAGACATCATCATGAAGATTTCTAACGGACATGATTTTTCTTACTCCTTCTGTTTTTCCATTTCAATATGTTTTTCTGCGCCTCTTCTTTGATTGAATTGAGTGATAAAGGACGTTGACCATCTAAACCTAGATGATGATAAATTTCTTTTATCATTTTTATTAAATCTTGTTCTTCAATGTCTGTTAACATTTTATAAACCTGTATATTGACTGATTTTCTTTAATCAGCTCTTTTTCTCGATGATATTTTGCTCGCTTTCTTTTTATCCTTTCTTCTAGCTCTGACGGTTTAAGTGGATTATTTTTTAATTCATTTACATATGAATTAAGACAATCTTCTATATTTACCGGTTTATCTCTTCCTATATTTCTTTCTTCTTGATTGATTGCATGTATAGATTGAATTAATCCATTTGCCTGTTGCATTAACTTCTTTTTGTCCATGCTTACCGCTATACATCTAACAAGGGGCTCCGCATCTTGAACACCTTTAAAGCCGTTTTGTATTTCTTCGTACCACTTGAACGTTGACCGCTGTGTGTGATGTCGCCCAGGTCTGTCTTGAAACTTTAACCAGCTTTTTGTGCAGTATGCCCACGCTTGATCGCTTTTCTGAAATAAATCATCTTTGTTATTGATTCCTAATTCTTTTAAAACTTCCCGTCGTAACTGAAACTCAATGCGAATAATTATTTTCTTTTCCGGAACTTCTTTTATTCCCCAAATATCAAACATCCAATATTTCCCTGATTGCTGCTTAATCTCTAGCGGTTTGTCATAAAGACGAGCAGAAATAATTCCCTTGCCAATTCTTATTCCTGTCAGTGTATTATTGCGATAATAAGGATTATAATCTATGGCCCGCGTTACAGCATAATCCATTAAATTGTACGACCATTTATTTTCTGACATTAGAAAGTCAACACACAAATCAACGCGGCTAGGTTTAACTTCAATGATATTTCCGCCATTTGCTTTGATAATTTTCAGAGAAAGATTTAAAACATTTTCCGGTCCAAGCCGCCATAATGCTTCAGATCGAATTTCAATCATTACATTAGGTCTTGAATTTGGTTTTATTGAATTAGATATTTTATAGGTGAAATCATTTCCTGATATAATCCATGAAAAACCTTTCGTTCCATGAGGCTTTATTGTGAAAGGCCATACTTCATCAGGATTGCAATGTTTAATATTTCCCGGATAATCAATACTGTTTTCCTTAGCCTTTTCTTTTAATTCATCAAGAACCGCAAAAAAATAATCATTATCCCATACGATATCTGTTGAAATTACTAAAGAATCTACCCCCGAAGCTAATATATTATTCACGTTTGCAGGGTGGCTGATAGTCATATGCCACCCCCATCATGATTGCCTGCTCTTGACTGCTGGCTTGGGGTCGCTCTACCGGCGCCTTCGCCAGCAGTCATACTGATTTTATGATAGTAATAATGCATCAATATAAACCCCTCTAGGATATGTCCCAGAAAGGCTTATTGAATATAGATTGATCTGATGTTATAAATACAGCAGACCTGCTTCGGATTGTGTGCCCTC
>CAZIRN010000381.1:0-1913 GCA_964541495.1 uncultured Rikenella sp.
AATAAGGCTTGCTCCATGGATTCGATAAGCCAGGCAAGTGACTGTATTGTTCGAGATTATATTTTTTGTTGAACTCATCCGAAGCGTCCGGAATGAGCATGTTATTAAGGCCGAGATAAGGATCGGGATATATCTTGTTGGCAACCAGAGCTGAAAGCACCGTAGTCGGCACGTTCACTGGCATCCAGTATATCCTGGGTTCGAAATCAGGCCTTGAAATCTCCTCTTCTGTTTCAGGCACAACATACGACGATTGCATTGTGAAACTTGAAAGCTTTACAAGCGAAACATTATTCTGTGCCTTAATATTAAGCGGAAACAGGCTGATTATCATAATAATAATAAACAATCTGAAAGTTTTCATAAATTTTATTTTATTGTCTTAAAATTAAAATAAATTATATAATTATGATGATTTCAGATAAATTCATCGTGAGTTATTGATTAAATGGGCAAGTAATAAGAAAAAACAATCCGCTTTAATACATATTTTTCTTGTTAAATTCCCTGAACTTTATCTTTTTACAAAGAAATCATAAAACATTTTTTAATTTCTATATTTACGTTTTAATTTCAGCCTTTCTTAAAATAATTTACCAGGACAAAATGAAAAGGATTATTATTGATATGGACGGTTTGCCGGCTGATGTTTACGCGCATTTCCTGAGCTTTATGAAAATGAGACAGTGAAACAGCTCTATGGTAATTATGTGGCTGCATCACCATTTCTCCTTTATTGCTCGCGTTTTTCGGTTTCCGGCCTGTTCCTGAAACGATTATCTGTAACAATAAATATTTATTTTTATTACTATGGAAAAAGAATCAAAACCTGTTTCAAAAAGACTTGGCTCCCTTGATGCCCTTCGCGGTTTCGACATGTTCTGGATAATGGGGGGCGAAACAATTTTTGTCGGCCTTGCCGCAGCTACCGGCTGGCCTTTTTTCAACTGGTGTGCCGAACAACTCGAACACGTTCCATGGCACGGTTTTCATTTCTACGACATGATATTCCCCCTTTTCCTTTTTATTTCCGGAATATCGTTTCCTTTCTCTATGGCAAAAAGAACATCATCAGGCGAAAGCAAAAGCAAAATCTACCGGCATGTTTTTTACCGGGGCCTTATGCTGGTTCTGCTCGGCATTCTTTACAATAACGGAGTAAGGTTTAAACTGGGAGAACTCCGTTACGGCAGTGTTCTTGGCAGGATTGGCCTGGCATGGATGTTTGCCGCATTAATCTTTATGAATACCAAACTTACGTGGAGAGTAGTCTGGTTCTGGGCATTAATTATTGGTTACTGGCTTTTACTGGCACTTGTTCCTGCGCCTGACGGTAACGGAGCAGATGTATTTTCAAGAGAAGGCAATTTTGCCAGTTATGTTGACAGGTTGCTTATGCCTGGAAAACTTTATCTCGGGAACCATGATCCCGAGGGAATATTGAGCACGGTGCCTGCAATATCAACAGCCTTGCTTGGAATGTTTACTGGCGAATTTCTGATGTCGGAATATTTCAAAAACCACCTTATAAAAAAAACTTTGGCAATGTTATTTGCGGGGGTTTTATTTGTTATTATCGGGAAACTTTGGAATCTCGTTTTCCCGATTAACAAAAATCTATGGACGAGTTCATTCGTATGCTATGTAGGCGGGTTGAGCCTTATTCTATTTTCAGTTTTTTATCTGATTATTGATGTATGGGGGCTCAAAAAATGGGCATTCTTTTTTGTAGTAATAGGTATGAATCCGATAACGATTTACCTTGCAAACCGTATCATTAACTTCAGAAATGCTTCGCGATTTTTCTTTGGAGGCTTTGCCGAATTACTTCCCGAAACATGGGGAACATTCATCAATGGCATAGGAATTACAACCGTAGGATGGGTATTCCTGTATTTCCTCTATAAAAAGAA
>CAZIRN010000382.1:0-1912 GCA_964541495.1 uncultured Rikenella sp.
AATTTGAAATTATTAATTTAAAAATAAGCCATGATGATATTTTTTAAAAAGACTTTTATTCTGTATCCCTTTTCTAATATTTCTATTATATTAGTAGCTTAAAGAATTGAAACAATCATATATATGAAACGTTTTTTTCTTATTTTATTTCTGGCAGGGCAGTTTTTTGATGTATTCGCCCAGCTTAAGGGGGAACTGAAAGAAAATTTTTACTGGGGTGAAACTTTCATTCTGTATGAAGAATACAGGGATGCTCTCCCGCTGTATCAGCTTCTGCTTAAAGTAAATCCGCAAAATAACAACTATAAGTACAGAATAGGCCAATGTTTATTAAATATTCCCGGAAGAAAGCAGGAGGCAATAAAATATCTCGAAGAAGCCATTAAGGATATCAATCCGAAATATAAGGAGGGGAAATTCAAAGAAACACATGCTCCTTATGATGCATATTATTATCTGGCAAATGCTTACAGGATTAATAACCAGATCGACAAAGCAATAGAAACTTATGAGATTTTTAAAAAAAATCTGGATCCTAAGGTTTATGATACTGCCGTGGTTAATATGCAGATTGAATCCTGCCATAATGCTCTGGAACTGATGAAACTTCCTCTTTATATCCGGAAAGAAAATCAGGGAGAAATTATAAATGACCAGTATGCAGAAGTAAATCCGGTTGTCTCAACCGATGAGACAGTTATGGCCTACAATAAGTCGGAGCCTTTCCAGGAAGCACTTTATTTCACAAAAAAAATTGACGGAAAATGGTCACAGCCTGTGAACATTATACCTTTTCTCGGTCTCGGATTCGAAGACAAGAACTATGCAACATCATTATCTTCCGACGGAAGGGAGTTGTATATCTACCGAGCCGGCGCTGACTATGACGGAAATATTTATATGACACGCCGCAAATCTGACGATACCTGGACTAACCTCATCAGGCTCAATGAAAATATCAATACTAAATACTGGGAATCACATGCCGCAATAAGCCATAGCGGGAAACGGCTATATTTTACTTCCAACAGAAAAGGATCGTATGGAGGCCTGGATATTTATTATTCCGACCGCGACAGCACAGGCGACTGGGGTATAGCAAAAAACATCGGACCTGTAATTAATACAAAATACAATGAAGAATCACCGTTCCTCGGAAAAGATGACAAAACACTTTTCTTCAGTTCCCGGGGACATTTCAATATCGGAGGCTACGATATATTCTATTCAACACTTCTTGACGACGGAAAATGGAGTATACCTCTCAATGTTGGATATCCCCTAAACACAACCGATGACGATTTGTTTTTTCACCCTGTGAACGAAGGCTATCAGGCATACTATGCCATGATTGATTCATCCGGTTTCGGACTGACCGATATTTACAGGATTGAAATCTTCTCAAAAGACCATCCCAGAAAATTCTTTATCAGAGGAATCGTTAAAGTAAGCGACCTGCTGTCTATTTTCGGAGACAGCATTAAGGTAAGCGCAATAAGCAAAGAAAATCCCGACTCGAAAGTTGTAGTGTATTCAAATCCTGTTACCGGAGAATACAGATTCGAATTGCCTCAGGGTGATTATTTTATAGTTTATGAGGCAAAAGATGCAGAAGCGGCCAGAAAGTCGCTGGAACTTTCGCTGTTCAGCCCTGCCGACACTTTACATCTTTCCGATATAACACTTCCTAAACTTGACTTTATCTCCGAAATGAATATCAGAAGCAAAAAAAATCTGACTGCCTATAAAGGAGATACCCTGGAAATTCCTGTAAGAGTTGAATCCAATTCAATTCTCGAAGTTGAGCACTGGCTCGGAGATTTCCTTCTCCGAACAGAAAAATTTATTAATAGAGATACACTTCTCGTTTATAAAGCCATACCTGAGACGGGTGACAACAGATTCGTATTCA
>CAZIRN010000383.1:0-1894 GCA_964541495.1 uncultured Rikenella sp.
CATAACTGTAACCGTGCCCCATGCCATAACCATAGATGCCTCTGCCCGTCTGGCCCTGCACCGTATCGGCGCCAAGAACAAATGCCAGAGACAGTACTAATGAAATAAGTAAAATACTCTTTTTCATACGTACCTCCTTGAATAGTATGAATTATTATGTCGCACTAACGACTGACCAAGCGGTAAGGATGGTCAGTCGTTAGCAATAAGAGTCGCTTTGATACTATTGCAACTCATTTTTCATTCGATCATAGTCTTCTTTTGTTATCTCACCCTTGGCATAGCGTTTTTTTAGAATATCTATGGGGGATTCATTCGTCCGCCCAATTCCATCCTTCAATCTTACATTCTGAACGATAAAGTAAATCGCTACGCCGAGAAGAATTAAAAACAGTATCCCCATAAAAATACCTCCATATCCATAACCAAATCCCAACGGACATCCGTAATATCCGGTACGATCCCAGCCACCCATCATGGGACCATAAGGCCCGGAACACATAGTTAAGAGTGGCACTAAAGCTAAAACAACAAACGAGTAAATTTTCTTCATTAACGCATACTCCTTTCCTGGTCTTCGTCTGGCAAGACCTGCTTACTCTTAAGCCGCCTTGCTTACTCAACGTAAACAGAACGTCTTTTACCGTAATTAAATAATCCATTCTCGCCCTGTCAAGGGCCACCAATCTTGACTTTTTGAAAATTGGTGTATATATTATATGTAAACAAATGATTTGTATAGCAATTAATTAGGGAGGTGGTAGGAGTTAATCAGGGGGTAATTATCAAATAGGCGAGGTTTGGTGTGAGTTAACGGGTTAACAATGGTGATCATACATGAAAGGAGGTGATAGTCATGTTTGCACCAAAAAGAATTCTCGTGCCGACAGACTTTTCCGATCACTCGGATGAGGCTTTGAAACAGGCCCTGGCACTGGCAAAGCAATTCAATGCCAAGGTTTACTTGCTTCACGTCGCGGCTCCGATTACACAGTGTACCGCAGATTATTGTTTAGATACCGTAAAAGTCAAAATGGCAGAAGAGGCTGAAATGCTCCGGGCTAAGGAAATGATGCAAAGTGAACTAAAGAAATTTCCAGAATTCGAGGAAGTAGAAATTATCAGCGACGTCAGAGAGGGAGAACCTGTCGCGGAGATCCTTAAAGAACAGGAAGAAAATGGCGTAGATTTAATTGTGATGCCTTCCCATGGCAAGACAGGTTTTGTTAAGCGGCTTTTGGGTCAAGTGTCTGAACGTGTAATGGAAGAAGCAAAGAGCCCTGTCCTGGTTGTCCGGCATTAATTTACTCAAAATCTTTGGAAAAGATGAGGAGAATGGCAGCGTTCAACTGGTGCTGCCTTCTCCTATTATCTTTTTAATTCTTGGCAAGCTCGACTTTTTTCAGCATGTAAACAGTTGCCTGATTGCTTTCATTGTCCCAACTGTAAAGTTTTATGAAATTATTTCTTATCCTGTTAATTACATAGCCAATAAGCATTTTTTTATTATTCTGATCGATGAAAACAATATTTCTACCTTTTTCGCCTAGATATCCCACAAAGACCCATGACGTCTTTTTCCCGTTCTTTATACTTTCCGCATCCCCCTTAAAATTTAAAACAGATTGCTCTGAAATATTCAGTTTTATGGAATCCTTTGATGATGTAAAACCGGACGTGGTTGCCTGGCATAACACTGTCCCCATCCACTTTCCTTTTAGAAAAGGGATAAGTTCTTGTCCATAGGCCAATGAACAATTTAACGTCGAAAAGAGAACCATCGATATGAGCAAGATATATTTTGTCAAAAATTTTATCATATTGACATGCGGGAAATATTGTCCTTTACTTTTACAGCATATCATGATAAGCTCTTGAATATATGAAATATATT
>CAZIRN010000384.1:0-1888 GCA_964541495.1 uncultured Rikenella sp.
CGACTGGTAAAGTTATCGAGAGTTTCACATCTTTTTACTATGAGTATAGCGACATAGTGGCGCAGTTCCATGAATGGATGACCGGTACTGGCGTTCTTTATATTAAGAAATATGCTCCGTGGATTGCAACAGTCTTTACAACTCATGCCACCGTGCTTGGCAGGTGTATATCAGGTCACGGCAGGCCGCTATATGGGAAATTACAGGAATATAATCCGGCTCAGATGGCCCGCGAGTTCAATGTTGTTGCTAAACAGTCACTCGAAAAGATAACTGCCAACGAAGCAGATGTTTTCACTACCGTCAGCGGGTTGACTTCAAAAGAATGTTCTCATTTTCTTGGAAGAGAAGTTGACCTGATAACTCCAAACGGTTTTGAGGATTCTTTTGTACCAGGACCCGATGATTTTGAATGGAAAAGAATTGCAGCAAGGGAAAAACTACATAAGGTGGCCGAAGCAGTGCTGGGTTATAAGCCTGCGCCCGACACTTTTTTTATTGCAACAAGCGGAAGATATGAATTCAGGAACAAGGGGTTTGACATATTCATTGATATGCTTGGAGAGCTAAACAGTAAAGGAGATGTGTCGAAGGAGTGTATAGCTTTTATCCTTGTTCCGGCATATCATAAGGGGCCCAGGCAGGATATCAGCGATTTTATTTACAATAACGGGCCGCTTCCTGCAGGTGACAAATATATGACTCACAGCCTTCACTATCCGGAATCCGACCCGATTCTCAGACGAATTGGAGAAAGAGGACTTACAAACGATAAAAACAAGAAAGTAAAAGTAATTTTTGTACCGTCGTATCTCAACGGAACCGACGGCATTTTCAACCTTTCATATTATGACCTTTTGATAGGATTCGACATTACTGCATTTCCTTCCTATTATGAGCCCTGGGGATATACGCCTCTTGAAAGCCTTATGTTTCATATTCCCACTGTAACAACAACATTATCAGGCTTTGGATTATGGGTAAAAGAGCATTTTCAGAACCCCGATAATGCAATTTCTATCGTGGAAAGAAGAGATGATAATGAGTCGGAAGTGATCTCATCAATCTGCCAATATACTTCCAGTATTATTTCACTCGACGAAAAGGCAATTGCTGAGGTCAGAAATAAAGCTTATGAGATTTCAAGAATAGCAATGTGGGATAGTTTTGTAAGCCATTATTTTACTGCTTACAACAAAGCTCTGTCAGTAAGCTTTGAAAGAAGGAACGAACCCCGTGAATTTGTCAGACTGATTGAAGCACCTGTTTTGGAGATACGGAAACCTCATCAGATGCCTATATGGAAGGATATTTATGTTCAAAGCGATGTGCCTGAAAGAATAACCGCGCTGAAAGAGCTTTCGAATAATCTGTGGTGGTCATGGAATATCGAGGCGGAATCGCTTTTCAGGAGGATGGATCCTTCCCTTTGGGAAGAAGTTGGGCATAATCCGAAACTGCTCCTTGAGAAAATTGATTACAAAAGACTGCTTGTATTAAGAGAAGATGAAAATTTTCTTCAGGAGCTCGACAGGGTGTATGAACGCTTTAAATCATATATGTCGAGGCCTGACGATAAAAGCAAACCACTGGTAGCATATTTTTGTATGGAATTCGGTATCCATCCCTCCCTTAAAATTTACTCTGGCGGACTCGGGATACTCGCAGGTGATTATCTGAAGGAGGCCAGTGACTCAAATCTGAACATGATAGGTATCGGCCTTATTTACAGATATGGCTATTTCAGACAGAAAATAGGCCCGAAAGGCGAACAGATTGCTGTGAATGAAGTGGAGGAATTCAGTCATCTTCCCATTAGTCTTGTGAAAGATGAAAACGGGAACGACCTTCTTGTATCACTGGTATGGCCAGGCCGCACTGTAAAAGC
>CAZIRN010000385.1:0-1873 GCA_964541495.1 uncultured Rikenella sp.
ATTGCAGAATTTCGGTTTGCTTGTTGCAATAAGCATGTTTGGTTCAGGTCTTGGGTCTTTAACACTTTTACCAGTAATATTAATTTTGGCTAACAGGAAGCGTAAAATAATTGCAAACTAAATTATTCACTAATAAACATTAAAAATGAAAACAATAATTCACTCAGTAGTAATAAGCGTTACGGTTCTGTTGGCAGGTATATACCCTGCCAATGCACAGGATGCTTCTACGATTTTAAAAAGAATGGATGACGTAATGTACTCACCGAAAGATATGACAGGAAAGAATAAGATTGTCCTCATTGATAAAGCCGGAAAGGAAGAGGTCAGAGAAGCTACAATCCAACAGAAAGGGAACGATAAACGGATGTTTCGTTTTACAGCACCGGCATCGCAGGCTGGTATATCTGTATTATCTCTGCCTAATGATGTGATGTATTTATATTTACCTGCATTCGGCAAAGAAAGAAGAATTGCCACCAGTGCTAAGAATCAGAATTTTGCCGGTACTGATTTCTCCTATGATGATATGGAATCAAAACCTTTTTCAGCAAAATACACTCCCAAATTAATTGAAGCCGGAGCAAATGTATTTACACTGGAACTGACTCCAATGACACAATCTGATTATTCAAAAATAGTTGTAACCATCAATAAAACAAACTTTTATCCTGAGACGATGGATTATTACGATAAAGGAAATACAAAAATAAAATCAGCAAAATACATATTTAACAAAGCAGGAAACTATTGGAATGCTCAGGAAATTGAAATGACGGACTTAAAGAAAAATCATAAAACTAAAATGCAGATGTCAGACGTGAAATATGATACCGGGCTGACAGATGAGGATTTTACAGTGAGAAAATTAATCCAGTAAGATAAATCTCAAATCAGATGCCTAAATCCGTATCACTGGTTCTGTCGAGCGGAGGTTCAAGAGGACTTGCCCAGATTGGAGTGATTCATGAATTGGAAAGACATGGTTTTAATATTAATGCCGTTGCCGGGTCTTCTATAGGTTCTGTTATAGGCGGACTATATGCAATGGGTAAATTGTCCGAGTACACTGACTGGGTTTGCAGGCTTACAAAGAAAGATGTATGGAATTTAATGGATTTTACAATAACTTCCCATGGTCTCCTTAAAGGTGAAAGGGTTTTTGAAAAGTTGAAAACATTCATCCCGGATATGAATATAGAGGACATGAAGATCCCCTTTACGGCAATTGCAACAGATATCCTGAATGAAAAGGAAGTTCTTTTTAACAGAGGAAGTTATTATAAAGCTATCAGGGCTTCAGTTTCAATCCCGGCTGTTTTTATCCCGGTAAATCATGACGGAAGTATACTTGTTGATGGCGGACTTCTTTATCCGGTTCCCATCGAATTTGTAAAACCTGTTGAAGGGGCTGTTACAGTTGTCGTTAACTTATATGGGGATAAGCGCCGGAATATATCTGAACTATCAGAAACAGACAGGGGCGATTATAAAGGATTAATGAAAACTTTTTCTAAATTAATTTCAACTGGAGACAAACAAAGTATAGGCTATTATACCTTGCTAACTACCACATCATCAGTAATGATACACAAGCTTGCGAAGGTAAGCATTGAAAAGTACAAACCTGAAATATTCATAAATATACCATTCGATTCAGCAGACTATACAAAGTTTATTTTAACCCATTTTTCATTCAGAGATCTCTGGTCAATTCCTAAAGAAAACCTTTTTGCGCTTTCCCTTAAATACTATCCGGATAATTTTTACTGGAATATTTTCCGGGCAGGTATTATTGTGATTATGTCGGGAATTGTCTTTTTTACCCGGAGAAATATTTCGCTGTTAAAAACCACAAAAATAATGGGAACTT
>CAZIRN010000386.1:0-1870 GCA_964541495.1 uncultured Rikenella sp.
GAAAATCAGTTTGCCGTCTTTCCATGAAAAATACCTTTCATCTTTTACTGTTTTTGTAGTAATTTTTGAATTTTCTTTGTTGTAAATTGCCAAATCATTAGGTTTCATCTTTGAGATAGTTACAGCTTTTTTACCTTCACCTGTTTTTTGAATCTCAACAACACCTTCTATCAATGAAGTTTCAATATGGTTTTCTCCCGCGTATGCCATTACGTTGAATTTAGTTCCGAGAGCAGCTATCTTAAGCTCTCCGGCATTGACAACAAAAGGCATATCAGGGTTATGTGCAATTTCAAAATAACCCTCACCTTTGAGCTCAACATCCCTTGATTTTCCCTGAAAGGTTGCAGGGAAACGAAGTGAACTGCTATGGTTAAGCCATACATTCGAACCGTCAGGCAAAATGATTTTGGTTATGGCATCAACAGATGAAAAGACTTCATTGTAAGCAATATTGGTTGTTGTCTGAACAGAAACGGAAGAGTAATATTTTACATAAAAGTATATTCCCAGACCAAGTACGGGCAAAAGAAGTATGGCTGCTATATTCCTTATAACGGTTGTAATATATTTTCTCCTGTTATATCTGATTAAGTCGTATCCGGATTTCTCTATTAAATTCCTCGACTGCCTTGTATTTATTTCATGATGGATTCTGCCAAGAACAGAATCGAAATCTATGTCTGCAGCGGGTTCCTGTTTCTGAAGATCCTCCCACACACTGAATAATAATTTTTTGCTTTCAGCAATGTGAACTGAATTATTGAACCAATCAAGAACAAGATTCAGCTCCTCGTCACTGCAGTTATTGTTTAAATACTTTTCAATAAGTTCCCGTGTCATAAACTTAATATTATAAAAAAACACTGCCCCTTGTCCGGGAGTGCTTTTACCTGAACTAACTAACCCAAACCTAACCTGACTGTTGTTTTTTTATTTTTTTAAAATAGTTTGATTTCAATTTTAACTGATTTCGAATAATAAGACGTAAAAAATCATTCCTGCCACTACTCAGGATAGAAATTTATTTAAACATTTTTATAAATAGCTATATATTAATAAAATATAGGCTATAATTTATTATAAAAGTCAGGTAAAGGCTACAAAACGGGCTTATCGGACATTTTAAATTCAAGGATACCTCCCTTGAGAATATCCTTATAATCAATCCATGGCTTATTATACTCCTTCCCATTTAATTTGGAAGACCTGATATAAAAATTTTCCTCACTTACATTTTTTGCTACAATCCTGAAATTTTTCCCGTTACCTAGATGTAGAATCACTTCCGGGAATATGGGTGAGCCTATCTGAAGGAAGGTTTCTGCAGGATTAAACGGATACAATCCGATAGCGCTCATCACGAACCACGAAGACATACATCCTGCATCATCATCCATAGTTTCAATATATCCTTTACTGTCGGCCCGGTAGATCCTGCTTACTATAGGTTTATCGAAAAAACCATGATTATGATACAACTGAGTCACCTCCTTTGTAGTAAGAGTACGGACCCACTTTTGAGTAAGGTATGGTTTTCCAAGCAGATTAAAAAGATAAGGAGCATGAATATCGGGCTGATTTACATGCATATAGAAATTATTATCAAAGAAATACTCAAGATCATCTGCAAGCTTTGCGCTTCCGCCCCTTAGTTCAGCAAATCCTTTGACATCATGCAGCACAAACCACCTGTAATGCCATAAATTAGCCTCATCTGCATACTTATCTATTACTTCCACATCATCCACTGGCTTTCCGTCAGGAGTAAAAAAACCTCTTATATTCCCCTGATTGTCTTTCTGCTGTGCGCACCAAAGCTCCTTATAAGCTTCAGCACCTTCACTGAGCATCTCAATTTCAGCCTTAT
>CAZIRN010000387.1:0-1846 GCA_964541495.1 uncultured Rikenella sp.
TAACAAATAACCAACTAAGTCGTTCTCTCTGGGTCGCTTCCGTATTTTCTTAATGGGGAAATGGGATGACGCCTTGGTAATCATAGTTGGATTACTAGTTCTGCTGGCTTTGCCGTTTTATATAACCAGGCATCAGAACTTGTACTACATAGAACTAATTTCCCTCTGTTGATTTCATTTACTATTTCAGAACGGAGGGCTCCTCCACACCTGGGACAATAGATTAATCCCTCATCGTCAGGTTCTGTCAAAACCCCAAAAATTTGTTTCGGATTTTTCTTGTACAGTTCAAATTCGGCAGTTAAGTGATTTTTATTTATCCGATCGATGATTTCCGCCTGTTTAAGTGGGTCATCAGAGTTACTATCCCATTCAATAATTGTAGCCAGTCTTTCTTGCGCAGGTGGTAAATACCCCAATATTTGTGAGAAAATTCGCACACTTTCATCCCAATTTACTGTTTGAATGCCAAAACCGCTTGGATTATTCATTTTATCCACATCAATAGCCAGGTGCTTGTTAATAGTCAGGAGCATTTCTTTTACTGCCAAAAAAATCGATACATCTTTAGGCCTATATAAACCGTATGGCCAAGAAGGTGGAAAACCCATAGCAGCGCTTGTCATAACAACCAAGGTTGATGAAATATTTAATCTATTCCAAGCATCTGTAAAATTTTTTTCCATTCCTCTCTCAGCGAACAATTCCCAGGTTGATTCATCATTTATCCCAACAAATGATGGGGAAAAGAGAGGTGCCCAGATTAACCAGAAACAGCGCGAAAAATCATCGGCACCAAATTCGATTATATGGCTGTTGAATTCTAGCAATACCCGGGACAAGGTTAGGTGATTATCCAACAAGATTTCGGGAGTAATTTTCTCAATGAACTCCTTTTGACAAAGCCGTTTTGCATATTTTTTACAATAATCAATTAAATAGGCACATAAGCGTTGCCGAGCATTGGCTTGGCCTTCTACAGTTTCTGTAGAGGCTGGTTTAATTTCTTTTTTTTGATTTTCTTCGCCATCTTCATCTACTTTTGTTTCAGTGGAAACTGTTGGAGCTAAGGTGAGTCTTAAGAGAACAATGGAAAGGAGATCTCGTAAGCTTTGAATATCACAATTGTATGGGCGATTAGTGTACTTTCCGATCTGAAATCGTCCTGATAGATCTCGTTCAGGAACTACAAATCTCTCAATATCGGGGGGTTGGATTGACTCGCTGTCTTCCTCATCCTCGTGATCATTCTCTGATCTTTGTAATGGACGACGATAATTCTGTGACAAGGGTTGATCCGGAACAACGCGATCAAACAAAAAATCCATAAGCTCATGAAAAAGTTTTTCTGCTCCGAAGACGGTGTCTAATTTGGCTTGAATCCGCTCATGATAAGAACGAGATCCAAATTCTCGGAGATTTGCAGGAATATCAATCCAACATGGTAAGGTTTCAATACCTCCTCCTCGGATAAAGGCGGATTCACTTGTTTCAATTACATCTGAAAATGGAATTTGAAATCTTAGATCTTGATTGATTTTAATGGAATATTTTTTCCCGGATCGTTGAAGGACCAACTCGGCATCTTTATTGCCTGTTGTCTGCCAGCGATTTAGCTTTCCAGCTAGAAATTTATTATTAAGGGTGAGCTCTGTGATCAGGATTGTATCTTCAGTTATCTTTCCTGAGTATTCTGAAGAATCCATAAGTTTAGATAGGTTAAGAGTATCCGCTTCAATTGGTTTAAGTAATACAGGTTCATTAAACAGATAATCAAAAGCGGTGGGATCAGGTGACCAATGAAAAGTTACTATTTCAAGGTTCGACCCATGTAGCCAGGAATTCT
>CAZIRN010000388.1:0-1827 GCA_964541495.1 uncultured Rikenella sp.
CAAATTTCTTCAATAATTTTTCGGGCAAGTCCGGCTTCAATAACTGCCTTTGTCTGGAGCACCATATTCATAATAGCTCTTCGGCTCGAATGGCCATGCCCAATAACAACATTTGTATTTATACCAATAATTGGTGTACCTCCTATATTCTCAAAATTAAGTTGATCGAAAAAGAAATCGCTCAGATTACGCAAACGGTAAATAGAATAAAATGCCTCAGCCTCTTTGAGTACAATATTGCCAACGAAGCCGTCGCATACTATTACATCCGGCATATCATCATGAAAAAGATGGTTACCCTCGATATTTCCAACAAAATTGAGAGAAGAATCTTTCTTCATCATTTCATAAGCCGTTCTCACTGCAGATGTACCTTTTGATTCCTCAGCTCCTATATTGAGCAAGGCCACAGTCGGATTTTTAATTCCGAGAATATAGCGTGCATAAATACTGCCGAGTTTGCCGTACTGATGCAACACGTCTGGTTTGCAATGAGGATTGAGTCCCACGTCGAGCAGAACTGCAAATTTGCCGCTTACAGACGGAACGTTTGTTGCCAGTGCAGGTCTTAATACTCCGGGAATTACATTTACCGAATAACTTGAACCGACAAGCATTGCGCCTGTATTTCCGGCGCTGCAGAATCCGTCAATAAGTTTATTTTTGAGCATATTACATCCGATAGCTATGCTTGAATTTTTTTTCTGTGAAAAAGCCCTTGCAGGATGGTCACCCATTTCTATTGTTTGAGATGCATGCATTATATCGAAACGAGAAGGATCAACTGATAATTCATTGAGTTTTCTCAAAATAGCATTTTTATCGCCTATCAGAACGATCCTGTCATCACCCGACAAATGAATAAGAGTATCAACGGCTCCTTCAACCACAATATCCGGAGCATAGTCGCCACCCATTACGTCAAGGCCTAGTTTCATACTTTTAATTTTATTCCGGAATCTTATGCCACGGCTTTTTTCTCTATAGCCGGCTTACCTCTGTAAAAACCGCACTCAGGACAAACTCTGTGATATTCCACTGTCGAGCCGCAATTCGAACATACCATCGTAGTGGGTTTTTTGGCTTTGTAGTGAGTCCTTCTCTTGTCTCTTCTGGTGCTGGAATGTTTATGTTTCGGATGCGCCATCTTCGATTGTTTTAATTGTTGTTTAATAATTTATTAAGTTCATTCCAATTTGTTTTCTCATACATATTCTCGGTTGTCGTGTGCCTGTTAAGCTCTTTTATCATTTCAGGGTTGCAACCACTTTTGCCGTCAATTTTGTCGGGATGAATTCTCCTCAAAGGTAATGCAAGATGGATGTATTCGTAAAAAAGCTGACTTAAATCGAGTTCATTCTCTCCAAAGGGAACTATCAAAATGTCAGGATCACTGTCATCGGGCATATTGCCACTCTTAATAATAAGATGGTTCTCACAATCAATTTTCTGCATATACATATCGAGGCATCTGTCACAGCTAATTAATACATTACCAGATATTTTTATCGTAAGAAAAATGCACGATGGAGACCTTACTATCACGGCTATTGCTGTAAGAGACCCTTCCTTTATTTCGGATTCTTCGAAACAATCGAAAAAATCGTTTCCTATTCTAAAATCAAATGTATAGTCGCCTTCTTTCAGACCAAATAAAGGTATGGTATATAACCTTGTCATCTTTTGATTTTTGGTTTGCAAAAATAAAAATGATTGGCCAAATTAAAAAATTATCATTGCATTTTTATTAATCCGGTTATCTTCAGATATACTTTTTATAAATATGACATGTTATACCATCATTTTTTATAATAATAGTATCACAAT
>CAZIRN010000389.1:0-1817 GCA_964541495.1 uncultured Rikenella sp.
GATGCTTTTTTTGAGTCGGTCTCAGGTTTTACAACGACAGCCACAACTGTTTTTCCCGACCTGGAAAAACTTCCAAAAGGTCTTCTGCTATGGAGGAGCCTGACTCAATGGCTGGGCGGACTTGGTATTATTTTCCTTTCGCTTTATGTTTTACCGGTTTTTAAAGATTCATCTATACAGCTTTCCACTACAGATTTTTCCGGACAGCCTTCCGATAAAATTCACCCGAGATGGATTGATACTGCAAAACGGCTTATTGTAATCTATATAATCCTTACAGCAGCGGAAATAATTTTGCTTTTGGCAGGGAAAATGAAATTTTTCGATGCCGTTTGTATTTCATTAAGTACATTGTCAACCGGCGGTTTTTCCACACACAACGACAGCCTTGTAATGCTTGCAACACCCTATTCCAAAATAATCATAACACTATTTATGTTTGCAGGCGGCATTAATATGTCCGTACTATATTATTTTCTTAATAAGAACTTCAAAAAGATAAAAGAAAACAGCGAATTCATTTTTTATCTTTTACTTACAATTGTATTTTGTCTTTTGATATCAGTCATTTTATATATTAAAGGTTATTTCCCATTCTTAGAATCAATTATTAATGGTTCGTTTCATGTAGTTTCCATTATAACAACAACCGGTTTCTATACAAATAATTATAGCTTATGGGGTAATTTTATCTTGCTTATTTTCCTTGCCCTGATGTTTACAGGAGGAATGGCCGGTTCTACAAGCGGCGGACTAAAAATCGGACGTATCATGATGCTCTCATTAAATATGAATATGGAAATTAAGCGACTTATACATCCTGATGCTTATCTGCCTGTAAGACTTAATCATAAAATTATTCCACAGGAAATTATTTACAATATTCAGGTTTTTATAATTATTTATCTTATAACTGTTTGTATAAGCGCTTTTGGTATTTCGCTTATGGGATACGATGTAATTACGTCGTTTGGCACTGCCGCTTCGATACTTGGGAACATAGGACCCGGCACAGGAAGTCTCGGTCCCATGAACAATTATGCCGGACTTCCAGCAGCAGGAAAATTGTTTTTTTCCGTATTGATGATTCTTGGAAGGCTCGAACTCCTCGCTGCTATGGTTTTCTTTGCAAGAAGCTTTTACAGAAGATAACCATTTCTATAGCTGCAATTCTCCAAGTCCCTGCCTTACTATAACAATTTCCTCACCTGTACAGTCAACTACTGTTGACGGCTCGTTACTCCCATAGCCTCCATCAACCACAATATCAACAATGTCGTGGTATTTCTCATGAATCAGTTCAGGGTCGGTGGTATATTCCAAAATTTCACCATCGTTATGTATTGAAGTAGTAATAAGAGGGCGTCCGTTTTCGCGGACTATTTCAAGTGTAATGTTATTTCTGGGAATGCGCACGCCAACAGTCTTCTTCTTGTTTTTAAACATTTTAGGTATCTGATTGTTTGCCTGTACGATAAATGTAAACGGACCTGGCAGGTTACGCTTCATAAGCTTGAATATATTATTGTCGCGAATTATAGTATATTCACTTAACTGGCTCATGCTGTGAAATATTATAGACAAATCCGGATTGTTTGGATTATGTCCTTTAAACGATGCAATTTTTTCAATTGCTTTTACGGCTTTTATATCGCAGCCCATTGCGTAAACCGTGTCGGTAGGATAAATTATTATTCCTCCCTGCTGAAGTATGTCTACTATCATCCGTATATACTTCTTGCTCGGATTCTCAGAATAAATTTTTACAAGCATATTTTTCCATTTTCCCAAATTTAATAATAAAAGCGAATTAAAAA
>CAZIRN010000390.1:0-1788 GCA_964541495.1 uncultured Rikenella sp.
TGAAATCAAGGGACTTAATGTAAGAATTCCGCAGGGAGCTTTTTATGTGTTGCCCGATATAAGATATTTTATAGGCAGGAGTGACGGTAAAACCACAATTCATAATTCCGACGAGCTGGCTTATTATCTTCTCGACAGGGCAAAAGTTGCAGTTGTCGGGGGTATGGCCTTCGGTGCCCCAGATTGTATAAGAATTTCTTATGCAGCCTCCGATGATCAGATTAAGATAGGCGTAAAGAGAATTAAAGATGCTCTTGAAGAACTGAATTAGTTAATAACCATTATATGAAATCACCTCCTGCGGTGATTTCCTTCTTTTATCCCTTAACTGTCCGGCAGGATATCCTAAAGTTATTATCAGTTCCACTCTTTTCGATGAAGGAATATTCAAAATTTTTCTGACCATTTTCTCATCGAACCAGCCGAGGATACACGAGCCGAGCCCTTCGGCCGTAGCCTGAAGACAGATGTTTCCGGCAGCCAGTCCTATATCAATAAGAGAATAGTCTTTACTTTTTATAGTCGAGCCGATTTTTGATGATAAATTGGGTCGCTCCCGCACAACGACAATCTGAACAGGAGCCTGTTTTACGAAGCCGTTCATTCCTAGTAATTGTGCAGAAGCTGCATCAGCGAGTTGGTTTAACAGGTTTGGATCGTCAACAAGAATAAACTTCCATGGTTGCGCATTACATGCAGAAGGGGCAAGCCTTCCCGCTTCAAGTATTCTGTCGAGCTTTTCTTTCTCAACAGGCTTATTCAAATAACTTCTGTCGCTCTGCCGCTTCCGTATTAACTCGAGCATTTCTTTACTGTCCATAGAATTCAAATTTTCTTTATCCACACTATCGAGCCTTCATGAAATTCCGTTACCGGTTTCGGGTTTCTGTTATTACGCGCAAAATTTGGTATTGCAATCAGAGGAGAACCGTCAGCCCACTTCCCTTTTATCACAACGACTCCGCCAAGAAGAGAGGGATTCCACTCTGCAACAAAAGGCCCTGAACCGGCCGGCTGATGAATATCCTTCTGATCAATCTCCTCGACATTGTAAACTAGAGGTCCGAATTTCAGAGCCATTCTGCCTCTGTCGGCTTCAATCCTTTCATCTGCTGTCACAATTTGAACTTCCATCGGCAGTTCGAGTTCGATAACATCTCCCTTTTTCCACATACGCCTTATTTCGGCATAACCCCTCACAATCTCAGGCGAAATATTCTCATTATTTATTCTGAAGGAATTATATCCTTTAACCTCAGGCACAGGAGAATAGAGCTGGCTTGTATGCCGGTTGGGAATCCTGACAAAAACTGAAAACTTTTTAGGCTCGGCCGGATTGACTGTAATTTTTATTTTACCGCTCCACGGATAGTCCGTTTCCTGAACCATCTCCACATCAGTTCCTGCAACTCTGTCGACTTTTATTGTACTTCCAATAAACATGTTCACGTATAAACCAGAATCACTTTTTACGTAAGTCCAGGTGGGAATCATAAGCAATGTTCTGGGAATATTGCCTACACAGCATGGACACACGTGCCAGTCGTATCTCGACATGGAGGAATTGAGTTCATTTGTATATGTAAAATTCTTGCCTTCAAGGTCGAGAGCACCGAGCAGAGCATTATATATCGTTTCTTCGTAAAGGTCGGCGAATTTTGCATCGTGCCATGCAAGATTCATCTTATACTGGAAAAATATAAGTCCGCAACTTGAACACGACTCGCAGTAGGCATTGTTTCTCAGGGAATAATTTGGTCCAAAGCCTTCAGAGGTTTCCCCGCTGCC
>CAZIRN010000391.1:0-1778 GCA_964541495.1 uncultured Rikenella sp.
TAAGTAATTGCCCGAGGTGCATGTGGTACAGTTTACTGCTTGTTTCTTATCTTAAGGAGAAAAAGAAAAATCCGGGATTAAAATTCAATTTCAGTCAGCTATTAAGTTATGTATTATTGGGAGGAGTGACAGGAGCTGCCGCAGGTATTCTCCCTGATAAACTTGAACCAGCCAATAATCCAAATCACAGGAAGTTCGTTCATAGTCTTACCTTTTATGTAATTTAAAATAAAATGGCTTATCTTAAAAATTGTTAACAAAAAAGACATGGAGCCCATTGGTAAATCACTTGCTACCTCAGGTTTAATATCCTATGGTTCACATATTTTAATAGACAGTACAACAGCAAAGTCAATCCCTATCATATAACAATTGGAATATATATTTAAACAATTCATAGGATAAAGAACGAACTAGCATCTAATTCGACAATATTCAAGCCTCCCTAATCCTCATACTAAATTATAATATGAGCTAGTTAATTTTTAAAGTATTCTCTATCTTCAAAACACCATGGAGAGATTTCATCCAAAATTACGAACTTGAAAATGCATAATTCGCCCCAAGGGCTGCTTTCACATAACGTTTCAGCAGGGTTAATACCTATCCATCGCTCAATGCTAACTTTCTATCCATCTGTTCGTTTCGTTCCAAATTGAAGAAAGCTTCCATTTGTAATCAGATTCCAACAGAAACAGATACTCTGAAAAATGGATATGAATGAAAGAATATGAAAAATCAATTACACTTCACACATTTTCTGAACTACAATACTGCCACTGATGTATACCGAAAGAAGAAATGTACCATCCTCTATTCTGCTAAAAAAAGTCGCTTATTATTTCTTTAGCCTCTTTCACATAGATGCCTTTTTTCACAAGCTCTTTCAGATCATTGATTGCACCCTGTCGCACACTCAAGGGTATTTCATTGAACCTGAATTTTAATCTGGCATACTTTTCCCTGGCTTCCTTGATATTTCCAGAGCGCAGAAGTGAAAGGGCGATATTGTAATGAGCGTACCACAAATCAGGGTTCATCGAAACAGCTTTCGTCGAAAATTCAAGGCATTTCTGAACATCGTCGTTCAAGTAGTAGGCCCATCCCAGATTGCCGTACCATTGGGGATTCCGGTTATCTGCTTTAATAGCCTGGCTGTAAAGCGAAATGGCTTCATTGATTTTGTTCGCATCGAGCATTAGATCGGCCAGACTTCCTAACAGATCAGCATTGGAAGAATCGGCAGCAACCAGCAGGTTAATATCGTTCATGGCTTCGTCGCTTTTCCCTGATAACATTAAAATAAATACTTTGGTTCTCAGACAGGGAATGCTGGATGGGTTCTTTCTTAAACCTTCTTCAATTTCATCAAGAGCATCTTTGATGTTTTTGTCGGCAAAATAAAGGGTTGCTTTCAAAGCTCGTGCCGCATCAAATTCCGGATCGGTAAGAAGCGCACTGGTGAGGTTCATCCTTGCCACAGCCCGGTTGTTTATGGCTGTATAGCATTTAGCCAGGAAATAATGCGCGTATTTATTATCAGGCTCCTTCCCGAGAACTTCCTTAAGTCTTTTTATTGCTTCATTAATCTGATTGTTCTTATAATAGGCCATGGCACTTGCCATCAAAGCATAAACATTATTCGGATCCTCAGCCAGCATCTTATCGCATTCCGCAATTGTGTGAATTGGATTTTCCTGCTCGGTAAGCGCAGGAATATATACCAAAGGATCAATAAACTGTACGTTCCAGCCGGAAACCTGACGTAATGTTCTCAG
>CAZIRN010000392.1:0-1773 GCA_964541495.1 uncultured Rikenella sp.
ATGTGCAGAGTGGGAACCATACTGCTGGATACATATCGAATGCCCTGTTGCTGACGATAAAGAATTTATTCAGAAATTCGACATCCCTCCCTCATTCCTTAATGACCTTGAAGATATTGATGAACGGCCCCGTATAGAATATGAAGATGGCTGGTTCTTTATAATTATAAGAATCCCATACCGGAATGGCAATCCAAAAATGCCATTCTCAACCGCCCCTCTTGGACTTCTTTTCAAGGATGAAATATTTCTTTCAATATGCCACGTGGAAACTGAGCTGATAAAAGACTTCCTGACTTATTCTGTAAGAAAAAACATCAACTACAAAGATTATTTTGATCTGGTTTTTCGCCTTATTCTGAACTCAAGTGTCTGGTTCCTCAAATACCTTAAACAGATAAATCTGCATATTAAATCAGCAGAATCGGAACTTGAGAGATCTGTTAAAAACGAAGACCTCCAGAGATTGTTCCAGATTGAAAAATGTCTTGTTTATTTCACAACATCTCTGAAAGGCAATGACATATTAATAAACAGGTTAAAAAATCTCAAGAACCAGAAGGAAAAGTATGATGAAGAGCTTCTGGAAGATGTTGAAATTGAAACCAAGCAGGCACAGGAAACGACACAGGTTTACAGCGACATTCTTAGCGGAATGATGGATGCGTATGCTTCTGTAATTTCCAATAACTTGAACATCATAATGAAAAGACTCACCTCCATCTCGGTCCTCCTGATGATCCCGACACTTATAGCCAGCCTGTATGGCATGAATGTGCCCAACTTTATGGAAAACTCCAGAATAGCTTTTCTAATGATCTTCCTGGTATCAGCATTCCTTTCAGCAGTCGGAATGTTCTTCCTTCGAAAAAAAGGGTGGTTCTAACATATTTTTTGATCCGGTAATAATAATTTAAAAATTAACTAACTTTAGTAATAAATACCGGACGGAATCCTTCATAATAGGACTGGAATGGAAATATTCCTTTTGATAGTAATCCTCCTGCTGGCAATCTATATTGCATACCTGCATACCAAACTCATAAAAAGAGATATTCAGTTTGAAGCTCTTCTCAAAAAAACCGCTTTCCCTAAAGAAGTTTCAAACTTCGATGAATTAAGAAATGAAAAAATTTTCGATGATGATGTGCTGAAATTCATTCTTGAGTACGAGAATAGAGCAAAAATATATCTACACTATACAAAGTTCAGAAGCGACGCTGAAAATATTCTGAAAGAAGGATTCAGGTTTGCCGAATCTTTTTACAAAACAGCCTTTTCAGTGACAAGCGACAGGCTTGACCTGCTGATAAAACACAACAGCAAAAGATATTATGGAGATTATGTAGTTGTTATATGCATTTCCGATAAAATAATAAAATACTATAACGATGAAATAGCAAAAGCTGGAATTAAAAACTGCCATTATGAAAATATCCTGACTGAACGACCTCCTGAGAAAAATGACAACGCCGATACTGTTTATGTTTTACCTGCAAAATATATCAAAGGAATAATAAATCACCGCACAGGTGAAATAATAAAAAATCCTGATTTTGATCCAGATTATTCATCGCCGTGGTTTGAACTTAACATTGAAAAATTGAAATCAAACAGTAAATAAAAAAAACAATAGAAACTTTTTTACTGATGTATTTTTTTTACCTTTCATTCATTAATAAAAATTAGTCACTATGAAAATCATTGATGAATTCAAAACCTTCGCAATGAAGGGCAATGTTGTCGACATGGCAGTAGGTATAATTATCGGAG
>CAZIRN010000393.1:0-1756 GCA_964541495.1 uncultured Rikenella sp.
AACCAGCTTTTAACTTGAGCTTCTTTAGGATAAGCGCCTGAAATATCAGTTGAAAATATTGCAAATTTAGCGTTGGCTGTAAATGTTGTATTTTTTGCTTTATACTCAGCCCCTTGCATTTGATCTGTACCGTTTATTGCAGGAAGGTTATGATATCCTGATTGCATTGTCCAAATTTCGTAACGCCTCGAACTAAAAGTTTTTGCAACATATTCTTCCCGACCAATGTCAATCAAACAAGGCTTTCCGTCGAAATACATCAAACATGATCCTACATCATTATGATTGTGGCTCTCTGCGTTGAAGCCACCCTTTGCACCAAAGAAAAACCCCTTATAACTCCCGGATTTATCACGAGCTCCTCCAATTTCAGTATCAGGTAACCAGAAATCAGATATAAGCGCCTCTTCAGCTTTTGCAGTACGTATTTCATTAATCAATCCTAAATTCCTAATCTGATCTCCAATTCTGCCACCTATCATATGTTCTCCCCATTTGGTCAGATTCGCCAGATAGGCACCAAATTTCCACATTATCGAATCATTGATAGCTCTACCATACCGGTAAACAACAGAAGGATCTCCATAAGTTTTTGCATCTGCGTCTGCAAAATTTATGAAATAAGGAGCATGGATATTAACCTTATAAAAATATTTCCCAATATTTTGTATTAGAGGATCATCAAATACATCAAATTTCCCTCCAGTCAAATTTCTAAGAATCTCAAGGCTCTCATATAAAAGAGCTCCTGCAGCACCCCAGTAAGATGGTCCCTCATCGCATCCCCCGTCATCAGAGTAACCGTTTAAAAATTTATCCAGCGAGTTAATTATCTTCTGAACCTCGGCGACCTTTTTTACGGGATCTGTTTCAAGAAGTAAATAAGCTGTTAGCATATTGTAATTGACCCATGGATTCCAGTTATTGGGGCGTCCGCCTTTGAAACCCATATACCCAAAATCGTCTCTGACGAAATACGGTGTAAGTGCTTTATTTGTAATTTCCTGGAGTAATCTTTTTGAAATAAGAGGATGAACTTTATCAAATTCACCTTTGAATAAATAATATGTCCATGCAAGATTGCTAGTAACCTCACCTACTCCAAGATCCACATAAGGATCATTAATGTCAGGTAATCCTGCTCCTGCTTTCTGAGAACCAAGGTGCGCAGACCAACCCCACCAAGTTTGTTCGGAATAATACCATACTGCATTAATTATCTGATCAATAAACCGTCCTTTACCTTCAACAAGCTCTCCCATTACAAGGGATATCAAAGCATTGCTGCAGGCAGAATAAACCTGCTGACGGCGGTCACCAGAACGAATGAATTCCAGATAATCTGTCGCTTTAACCACAGGCCAGTCATAATCAAGATAACCTTCTGCCCTTTTGATATACTCCTGCCTGATATTAGCAGCAATTCCCTCCCAAAAATACCTGTCTTTATACCCCGGCAGTTTGTTCCATGAGTTATCAGTAATCATAACCCCTGCGAGATTGATAGCTTTTGCTTCATTAGCCAGTATATTTCTTTCCCTGGGTTTTAGCTCTGCCTTTAAAATTGATTCCTGTAATACTATCATTAACAGGCAACCGATCAATAATGTGTGTAAAATCTTTTTCATTGTTTATTAATTTAGGTTAAAGACACCTCGAAAAACTTCTTTTATTAGTGCTGTTATTAAATCGTTCCTTAAAATGTCAGTTTTTTCACTATTTTACCAAAATTAAATAGTTTCTAAGTATAAATAAG
>CAZIRN010000394.1:0-1752 GCA_964541495.1 uncultured Rikenella sp.
CGTGACATTAAACTCAACAGGAGTTTTGCTGTCTTTCCCGAAGCCAACGTACTGTTCGTTTACCCAGACATAAAAAAATGAGCTCACGGCTCCGAAATGAAGAAATATTTCTTTTCCATTCCATTCTGCCGGTATTTTGAAAGTGCGTTTATATGATCCGACAGGATTCATTTCATGTGGTATTTTTGGCGGATTGGCAGGAAAAGGATAAGGAATGTTTGAATAAATCGGAGGGTCGTCGTAACCTTTCAATTGCCAGTTCGATGGTACATCGAGATTGTCCCAGTCACGGGTGTCGTAATCGTCTTTAAAAAACCAGTATGGCCTTTCCTCCGGAGTTTTTGACAAGTGAAATTTCCAGATTCCGTCAAGAGAGATGTAGTTTGGCGAGTTTTCTTTGATATCTGCCAGAGCCGAAGCTTCATCGCGGTAACTTATAAGTGTTGTATGAGGCTTTTCGTTATTCTCTCCGGTAAGTGTCTGATTTTCCCAGTCACG
Organism: uncultured Rikenella sp.; assembly: GCA_964541495.1. Classification (GTDB taxonomy): domain Bacteria; phylum Bacteroidota; class Bacteroidia; order Bacteroidales; family VadinHA17; genus LD21. Next base: position 499 of record CAZIRN010000394.1, read on the forward strand.
GGGTTCCTTTTCAGTGAACGGAACGCCTTCATATTTGCTGTATCTTGTACAGCCTGAAATCATAACAATAATTACTATTAAAGGCAGATAGTTTTTCATGATTCTAAATTTTAAATCAAATATAAAAATTTTTATCATTCGATGCCGGAAAGATCAATCAAGGCTGATTCTTCTTTACTAATTAAGTGTATTTTTTACAATTAAAACCTCGAATTTGATATAATTATTTCAGAATAGTCCTTTTACCATCCAGTTTTCATCTATGTCAATTCTTTCGGCTGCAGGGTGAGAAGGGAGTCCCGGCATACGCATAATCGTCCCGGCTATCGGAACTATAAAACCTGCACCTGAGGAAAGTTCTATATCTCTGATTTTAATCGTAAAACCTTCCGGCCTTCCCCTCATGTTCGGATCATCGGATAAGGACCTTTGTGTTTTTGCTATACACACTGCAAGGTTACCGAGCCCGAGCTTATCAATTTTGTCGAGTTTCTCCTTTGCATTCACAGTGTATTCCACGTGGTCGGCTCCATACAACTTTTTACATATTGTTTCGATTTTCTTTTCGAATGTCCAGTTCAGGTCATAAAGAGGATGAAGGCCTTCAGGGCATTCTTCCACTGCATCTATTACTTTATGTGCAAGTTCGGCAGCACCGTCACCTCCCCTTGCCCATGCTTCATTGACAGCGGCTTCAACTCCCTGCCATTTACAATGCTTAAGTAGCAGTGAAATCTCATCTTTAGTATCGGAATCAAACCTGTTAATGGCAATAACAGGGCTGAAACCAAAGCACTTAATATTTTCGATATGCTTATCCAGATTGCAGAAACCGCTCTTCAGAGCATTAAGGTCTTCTTTCGCTAACTCCGACATTTTTGCTCCGCCATGATACTTTAATGCTCTCACTGTAGTAACAATAACCACGGCTCTTGTCTTGAGTTCTCCGTAACGTGATTTGATATCGAAGAACTTTTCAGCGCCAAGTTCGCTTGCAAAACCGGCTTCAGTAACTACATAATCACTAAGTGATAGAGCCGTTTTTGTTGCAATGAGGCTGTTTGTTCCCTGAGCTATATTGGCGAAAGGCCCGCCATGAATAATTGCAGGTGTTCCTTCGAGAGTTTGAACAAGATTGGGTTTTATGGCATCCTTAAGAAGTACGGCCATTGCCCCCTGCGCTTTAAGGTCGCGTGCAAAAACAGGCCTGTCGTCGTAAGTATAGCCTACAAAAATATTCCCGAGCCTTGTTTT
>CAZIRN010000395.1:0-1738 GCA_964541495.1 uncultured Rikenella sp.
CAAAGCCAAAACTATACTGGCCAACCAGGCTAAAGGGGGCTTTTCATGATGAAGCCGCAGCAGAGGAAACAAAATCAGGTTGAATAACGCAGACCACCAGATATTCCAGCCATTATGGTAAGAAATGAACCCCAGTGCATACGATACAATTTCTATAAGAGTATATATCAGGACCCACAATAATATATACAGTACCTGCTTTATCCTTGCTTTCGGGTAACGGGGCAAAAAAATCAATACTGTTGCAGGAAAATCTACCAGGGCTATCAGAAAGTCGCTTCCTGTAGTTTTAAGCAATGGTGATTCAAACTCCCATAAAGGGTAATTGTAAGTCAGAAGCGTATATGAAAAATTACCCACTATAAAAAACAGCATGGTGGGATAATAAAGCCTCCAGTTTCGCCAATCACCCCACTTCCATGTGGCAAGAGCCAGTATTAATGTTACTGCTATTTGATAATCCAAAAATATCGATAAATTAGAAATCTGAATTGAAATCACCTTCATTTCCCGCTATAAATGGCTATTAGGTTTTAATCTGAAATACCACACATAAAATTTGCGAGAAAGATAAAAAGTGATAAACAGTGTAATCCAGGTTATATACCAGGTCCAATGAATGTAATTCAAAATATTTGTATATCTTTCAGCCAGCACTTCAACAATTGTCATTATACTGCAGTAATAAAAGAAATACATAAATTCATGCAGTCTGCCCTTTCCTTCGGGATAATGCAGATTGAAAACAACACAGATTGAAGGATAAAAAAAGAATTCATAGTCAAAGCTTGATTTTGCGGCATTAGCAAACATCCTGACCGGATATTCGATTAAACCGAATTGAACAACAGCCAATCCAATTGCCCAGGTAAGAAATTGTTTGAAAAAGAAAATTACTATTGCTTCACGGAGTTTATTCCTTGGTACAAACAGAAATAGCATGAGTGCCATTACTATCCATATTGATGATAAAATAATTATTTCTTTATTCACATACTATATCTCCCTTACAATTCTAACGCCGGATAATCGCGTCCCATTTCTCAATATGTTTTAGTATTTCCAGAGAAAATTAATTCTAAGCAATGGCAGCATTGGTTCCGAGAAGTTATTTCATATAAAAACGTTATGAAAAGCCAATAATAAGGAAGAAGTTAATAATTAACCGGAGTTGATGGAAAGCGTGAAAATTGCAATTATCGGAGCAGGTATCGGAGGACTGGCATGTGCGCTGGAATGTGAAAAACTGGGGGTCATTCCTGACGTTTATGAAAGGGACCATTCTGTCGGATGGATCTGGCCGTCGATAAGTTATTGGCCCAGTGTTATTTACAGAAACATAGGGGATCCTATAGACCATTTGAAAAAGGATTACGATATTGATATGTTACCTCTAAATGAATGCAAGACAATTATTATGAAGTCCCCTGGACAAGAAGTTAAAGTCAGGGGAAAACTGGGATATTTTATATCAAGAGGGAAGGGTAATGAAACAAAGGAAATTCAATTGCTTAGAAAACTGAAAAAAGGAACCGCAATTCATTATAACAGTCTGATGGATTTCAAAAAACTGTCCCTTGAATATGATTATGTAGTGGTGGCTACGGGAAGAGACAGTGAAGCAAGAGAGTTGAACGTCTGGGAAGATGAAGGGATTATGCGTGTTTTCGGAGGGGTAGCATTGGGTTCTTTTCATGATGAGACTGGGGTAATTTATTTGAATACCGAGTATGCAGTC
>CAZIRN010000396.1:0-1731 GCA_964541495.1 uncultured Rikenella sp.
GAAAGCCTTTCGGTGATAATTCAGGTTTCATGGTTTAAATATACAAAAAGAAGATATGGCGAAGGACGAAGAGTTTTCCTTATGGCTCCACTCCATCATCATTACCAGAAAAAAGGTTGTCCTGAGCCAAAGATAGTAACACGCTTCTGGATAGTCGAAATAATTCTGGCAGTTTTAAGTATAGTTACATTAAAGATAAGATAAAATAAGTGAAGAAGATTGTAATACTGGGAGGTGGGGAAAGTGGAACAGGTTCAGCTGTTCTTGCAAAAAGGCAAGGATTTGATCCTTTTCTGTCAGACAACGGTTTAATTAAATCCGAATACAGGGATATTCTTATAAAAAACGAGATACGTTTCGAGGAAGGAAAGCATTCTGAAGAAATAATTTTGAGCGCCGACGAGATAATAAAAAGTCCGGGAATACCGGAAAATAACCCGCTTATTATAAAAATACGTGAAAAGGGGATTCCGGTAATTTCGGAAATAGAGTTTGCGGGAAGATATACAGGGGCAGTCAAAATTTGTGTAACTGGCAGTAATGGGAAAACCACTACTACAACACTTATCTGGCACATGCTCAGGAAAGCCGGCATAAATGCTGCTTTGGCAGGAAATGTGGGCAATAGTTTTGCCATAGCCGTTGCCGAAGGCGGATACGATTGTTATGTAATAGAGCTAAGCAGCTTTCAGCTCGACGGAATGTATGATTTTAAAGCCGATGTAGCTGTGCTTCTCAATATTACTCCGGACCATCTCGACCGCTATGATCACCGGATGGAGAACTATATTGATTCAAAATTCCGGATAATACGCAATCAGAAAAAGTCAGACTATTTTATTTTCTGGGCCGACGATCCTATAATAGAGAATGAAATAACAAAAAGGAATCCTCAAGCCATTATGCTTCCTTTCTCGGCTACCCGAACTGAAGGTATGTCGGCTTATATCGAAAATGATGGAATCATTATTAATTATAAAAATAAAATCCGCCTTATGACAATTCATGATCTCGCATTAAAGGGCCGTCATAATACATTGAACTCGCTGGCGGCAGCCATATCAGGAAAAGTGATGAACATTAAAAAAGAAGTAATACGCGAAAGTCTGTCAGATTTTAAAGGAATTGAGCACAGGCTCGAACCTGTAATCACAGTTGGAGGCGTCAGTTTTATTAACGACTCAAAAGCTACAAATGTAAATTCGGCATGGTATGCTCTCGAATGCATGCAAACCAAAGTAATATGGATAGCGGGAGGTATTGACAAGGGCAACGACTATTCTGAACTGTTCGATTTAGTTAAAAAGAAGGTAAAAGCTATAATTTGTCTGGGGAAAGACAATAAAAAAATTCTTGAAGCTTTCAGGGACAAAGTTCCTGTGATTATTGAAACTGCATCCATGGAAGAGGCTGTAAAGTCTGCTTTTTACCTTGCCTCTAAAGGCGATACCGTTCTTCTTTCACCTGCCTGTGCCAGTTTTGATCTTTTTAGTAATTACGAGGACAGAGGTCGTAAATTTAAACAAGCAGTGAGAAATCTTTAAACTTCAGGAGCTATGAAAGTTGTCTGGCCGGCAAAGACATTCAAAGGCGACAGGGTAATATGGGCTCTGGTAGCTCTGTTTATGATTTATTCTCTTCTTGCTGTTTATAGCTCATCGGTAAGTATAGCTTTCACAAAATTCGGAGGCAATACAACTTACTTTCTTTCAAGCCAGTTAATAATGCTTG
>CAZIRN010000397.1:0-1731 GCA_964541495.1 uncultured Rikenella sp.
AACCTCAACATACTGAAATCCTTTGTAATTGAAACGGGGCATAAAGGTTTCTTCTCCCCTGCCACTTAGAATGAAAATATCTGTCTGAAATGGGTCATAATCGTCGGTTGGCCGGTAATGTACATCCACATTTGATTGATCGGCATGCCCACTCTTATCGAGGCGTTCGGCATATTTCAGATGGATTATGGTACCCGCTGATCCGGAAACCTTTATTTTGCAAACACCAGAAATATTCCTGCCGAAATTAAAGAGAAATGTTTGTGCATCCAATTGAACCACTTCTATTGCATCGATTTTTTCGACTGTGCGTATCGGGTGCAGTAACTGAGCAACAATGTTTTGTGAAGGAGCTCCTGTACAGGTAGCATTCTGCCAATTGGAATCATCAAAACCGGCTTTATTCCATCCTGGTTGCTCCAAACGTGCATCGTAGTGCTCCCCTGTATAAATACTATTAAATATTATCGGACTTAGCGAAGTTTTCCAATCCTGCCCGGTACATATAAGAGTATCAGAACCATCTACAAAAGTTATACGAATATCCATGCAAAATTTCGGTCGTGCACGCCATGGCGCTTTGTCGAAATACCATACTGCTGTTGACTGGTGGTTGTACCAGCCGTTTCCCAATATAACACTGACAACATTTTCACCCTTCTGAAGGTTATGCGATACATCATAAGCCACATAAAGTGTCCTACGATCGAATCGGGTATACATAGGATCAAGAACGTGGTCTCCAATCTTGTTCCCGTTCAGGTAAAGCTCATATAGTCCTGCCACGGCAATATAGGCACGAGCTGACTCAACTTTTTTGTGTATTTTGAAAGATTTTCTGAAATATGGCGCTGGCTTCAGATAGTAATCATATGTATCGGTAATCCAATTCCCTTTCCAGTTTTCCTTTTCCATCATTCCTGTTTCAAAATAGGCAACCTTTGAAAAGTCTGACCAGTTCTCCTTTTCATCCAGTACCTTAACAGTCCAGAAATATCTTGTAAATGGTTGTAGTTCAGGCCCTCGATATATGACCGGCATCGAAGTTGCAAATATTTCTTCAGACTCCCATATATTCCCCTTTCCGCCAGCAACCTCTGCAGAGTCGGTACCGACAATAACCTGGCAGGCCTTTTGCATCACACCCTGCCTTTCGCTTTTCATCTTCCAGGTTAGTCGCGGATGTATAACATCTACCCCTATGGGATTAACCAGATATTCACATTCCAATTTTTCAACGTTGTTTTGCGCTGTACCTATATTCATCAAAGAAAATATAAGCCAGACAAAAACAATTAACTTTAATCTTCTCATAAATTCTTAGGTATTATCTATTTATTTTGTGCGGTAATACCAATTACATAATACATTTTGGTCAGGTTTATCTTACTCCAAATCCTTTAGAGGATATGTATCGTTTCTTTGCATTTTCTTCTTCACTAGAAAAGAGGGTTAGGATGGGATAGGCGGTCATTTGTTGGTGCCAGTTTGTAATTTCTGAGCAAAATAGCTGAACCCTGAAATAAAAACAATTAAAATATCCGAGATTGCCCCACTATTATTCATATTGTTTTTTTAAAGCCTTCTACCAATACAGCCCTTAATTGACATTTTACAACCTGTAAAATTCTTCCCATCCTTTCCTTGGTGGTGGACCAACCAAAAGTTTATTGGCCAACTTATTACCTACAATTTTTTTCTTTTTTATGTTAAAGCGGAAACTTGTATTCA
>CAZIRN010000398.1:0-1722 GCA_964541495.1 uncultured Rikenella sp.
CATCTGGCAAAAAAGAAATAAGGTCGGCACAAAGGGTGCAGAGTCCTAAAGAACTCTTGAAAAACCTAAATGTCGCAATCTACTATGATCCATACTTAGAATACTCAAACGAGGCCGCATACAGTCCACAGCTTAGCTTTCCAGAATATCCGCTCAAGAACTTGAGCAAATGTCATAATCATGTATATGAAGCATTAAAAAAACTTTATTTTTAATGGGATTAGACAAAGAAAATTTTGGAAGCCAAATAAGGAGTTCGCTAAAGGAAATAGTAGAGCCTGGTAACACGGTTGTTATAAAACCGAATTTCGTGCCGGACCGACACGAGAATGGAGATAACATATTTAGTATAATTACGCATCCGTCTATTATAAGAGCCATCGTTGATCATGTTTATGTTGCCCTTCGGAGTGAAGGCAAAATCATTATTGCGGATGCGCCTCAGATGGATTGCAATTTTGGACACTTAATAAAATTGACTAATTTGGATTCAATTGGTCATTTATATAAAGACGAACTTGACTTTGATATCGAGGTTTATGATCTTCGGGATTTCTGGCTTGATGTCACAAATGCTCCTAAGACTGCTTATTCCAAATATCAGCACGAGCTGCCTGGTGACCCCCTAGTAGGCACAATTATAAACTTGGGTGAAAAAAGCTTGTTATATGAGTTAAAAAATTCATAAAACTTTTATGAGGCTGACTATAACAGGGATGAAACAATAAAACATCATCATGATGGGATTCAAGAATACCTAATATCAAACACAATTTTATCCGCTGCCGTTGTAATATCTGTGCCTAAACCGAAAGTACATAAAAAGACAGGCATAACGATAAATGTTAAGTGTCTTGTTGGCATAAATTTAAATAAAAACTATCTTGTCCACTATAGACTTGGGACACCCTCACAAGGAGGAGAGCAATACCCCGATAATATACTAAATTCACGAGAAAAGACATTACTGAAATTACAAAGAGCTGCTTTCGATATACTCCTTGCCAGGAGGAGCCACTTGACGGATGCTTTTTATGATCTAGCGATAAGAATAGGAAAGATATTGTTAAAGGCTTTGGGAATCAAATTTAATAAGGAAAAGTTGGCTCTCGACGGCGGCAATTGGTAAGGCAACGATTCTGCCTGGAGAATGGCAATTGACCTTTTAAGAATCTTTATCTATTCAGATAAAAGAGGAAATTTAAGAGATAGTCCCTGCCGAAGGGTGCTTTCTATTGTTGATGGCATAGTCGGAGGAGAAGGAAATGGCCCTCTGTCACCTGATAAGAAAAAGTGTGGCTTAATAGTAGCAGGAACTAATTTTTGTGCGGTTGATTGGGTCTGTGCCCGTCTGATGGGATTTTACGACAAGAAGCTCAAGATCTTGAGCTACCCTCCTTTATATGCAGAGATTTTCTATTGCTATAGGGAAGATAATTCATCCAAATACCGAATTTCTGAAGGGGCTATTATATATGAAGGAAGCGGGGAAAGGTATTTTTAATTTCGTCCACACAAAGGGTGGCAAGGATATATAAACATGTTCTGATACGATTTTATTGTTGCTTTCAGTCTTTAATTGCTATATTAACTAATTCATCAAAGGTTATGATAGAAGGTTCCAATAATAATAATTTTAGACAAGCTAACTGCGGAGGGAATATGACAATAAATGATAATTATAAAAGGCTAGAGGCAGTTGAAAATGCTTATAATAAGTTG
>CAZIRN010000399.1:0-1704 GCA_964541495.1 uncultured Rikenella sp.
CTTATCCAGCCTATAAAAGAACCTGTTCCTGAATAATCTTTTATGTTAAAGAATATCTTCAGAAAAGTTTCCTGAAGCATATCTTCTGCTTCCGTCTTGTCGCCGGCATAACGCATACATACGCCCAAAAGCAGGCGTGAATACCTGTCGTACAGCATCTGTTGCGCCTTCCTGTCGTGACGGGAACAACCTTCAATTATCTCAGCGTCACTCAACATTTGCCTTCGACAATTTTAAGACAATCATATAATCTCAATGGTTGCACTGTTTGAAAAATTGTTCATAAAATAAACGGACAAATTCAATTCATTATTTCAAAGTAACAAAGGTCGGTAAAAATTATAAAATTACATTCCTGAATCTTTACCATACAAATTGAGTGTGTTGAGATTTAAAAGTAATTTTTACCTTCGCAGCTTATTAACTTAAAAAATTTTAAACATGATAAATAAACTCATTTCTTCAGTTTTGCCTTATTTTCCGAAGAAGTTTATCTGGATTTTTTCAAGGTCGTACATAGCAGGTGAAGCAATAGAGGATGCCATGCGTGTGTCGAAAGAGCTTAACAGCCAGAAGATAAAAGTCACTCTCGATGTGCTTGGCGAATTTATTAAAAACCTCGATGAGGCTGAGCAAAATAAAAAAGAGTACCTGAACCTGATAGATTTTACAATAAATAACGGAATAGACGGCAATTTTTCACTTAAGCCATCAAGTTTTGGGCTTCTGATTGACCGCGAAATATGCTATAACCATATCCGGGAGATCGTTGCAAAAGCAGCTTCGATAAACAGTTTCATCAGAATTGATATGGAGGACTCAACATGCACAGACATGGAAATAGAGCTTTACAGGAGACTTAAAGTTGAGTTCCCGAAGAATGTCGGACTGGTTCTTCAGGCTTATCTACACCGCACATACAGCGATATCGAAAAAATGTTAGATATTCATACACCTGAATTACCTTTGAATTTCAGGCTCTGCAAAGGTATTTATGTCGAACCCGCCTCCATTGCATATAAAAAGTACGAAGAAATAAACGCTCATTATCTCGAAGACCTTGAGTTGATGCTCAGTAAAAAAATATTCGTTGGAATTGCCACACACGACAAACCGCTTGTTGAGGGAGCATACAATCTCATTAAGAAATATAATGTACCCAAAAACATGTACGAGTTCCAGATGCTTTACGGAGTAACTCCAAAATTAAGGGAAAGTATTGTAAACGAAGGGCATACAATGCGAGTCTATGTGCCTTTCGGAAAAGAATGGTTCAATTATTCGACACGCAGGCTGAAGGAGAATCCGAAAATGGCAAGCCATATAATGAAAGCAATCTTTTACAAGGGATAGCATTATAATCAGGAATTGCCAGATCCTCTTCGGGTTCATTCATAACCCCTGTTTTTCACAGTTTAAGAATAAGCTCATCAATTGTTCTTTTTGGAACGTGATGGGTTTTATTTTCATCGCGCCAGTATTTTACGTCATCGTTTTTAATATCCTCGATAACAACTTTTTCAACAGGTTTGCCGAGTGCAATAATCAGCAGTATTTCATACTGGCCGGGTATTTTGAGTTCCCTGCGCAATTGTTCTTTATCAATAGATGCTATCATGCAGCCGCCCAGTCCTGCTTCAGTAGCTCCCAGTTTAATACTCTGAGCTGCAATTCCTGGATCTATGCCGAATGAAGTTGTAATTT
>CAZIRN010000400.1:0-1681 GCA_964541495.1 uncultured Rikenella sp.
TTATGATAAGCTAACCGGAAATGTGATATGGAAAACTCCATCTCTTGGTCCTGTCGGTTATGTGAGTCCCGCAATAGTAAAAATTAGCGGTGATGACCATGTTGTTATGATCACCGCAGCAGCCGGTCGCGGGCAAAGCGCCAGCGGAGGCAAAGTTGTTGGGATTGACCCGCTTACAGGGAAAATATTGTGGGAATATACTAAGTGGCAATGTTCAATTCCGGTACCCTGTGCAATTGATGCAGATGAAGGCAGAGTTCTGATTACAGGTGGATATCAGGCTGGTGCGGCAATGATAAAAGTGACGAAGAAAGCCGACGGCACTTACGGTGTTACGGAACTTTATAAAAATATTGATTTCGGCGACCATACAAAACCGCCCATATTACATAACGGCTTTTTTTATGCTCAGTATTCAACGAACGAAAGAAGAGACGGCCTTGTCTGTATGAATATGAATGGTGATATAATGTGGAAAACAATGCGTTCACCTTTATTCGATAAAGGAAGCATGATTATTGCTGATGGAGTAATACTGGCCACAGATGGCAATCGCTCTATATATCTGATAGAACCTGATCCGTCAGGATTTAAACCTCTGACCTCATCGGTTATTCTTGAAGCCGGTCAAAACTGGGCGCCAATAGCACTTGCTGACGGAAAGCTTCTTATAAGAGATCAAAAGAGGTTAATTTGTGTTAAGGTTGCCAAATGATTTGTTCATTGTTAAAAATGCATAATTAAAATTAAAGAAGTAAGGTCATCTATTTATTTAAAATTCAGAATCAATCTTTGTTAATTGCTATAAAAAAATATGATGAAAAGCTCCTCATTTGAAGCCTGCCGAAGCATTAGAGGAGGCAGGGATTTAAGGGGCAAATAAGTTATATTAAGAAAAAGAAAAATGAGTGAACCGAGAGAACAGGCAAAGTCAAAACATATACTTTTCTGCAATTGCAAAGGCGAAAGAATTGATTCTTATCTGCTTCAAACAATCGGTAAGTATCTGGAAAAAGTGAGTGTTGATGTTACAATTTTAAACGATCTTTGCGGTGTGGCAGCATGTAATAAGAATCTGCTTGCCAGCTTGTTTATGGACAATATGGAATATCTGGTTATCGGCTGTTACAGGCGTACTATGAAATTGTTATTCGAACAGATTAATAATGATTTTTTCTCGCAGACAGATTTTGAACATATCAATTTGCTTCAGGCAACATCTAAAGAAGAAGTTATTGACACGATAAACCGGTTTTGTGGTAGTTATAAAGGCAGTTCCGTTCATCGTGAGATCAGGGAAGATTCAGGGTGGCCGTCGTGGTACCCGATAATAGATTACACCCGCTGCACTGGATGCAGGCAATGCGCCGATTTTTGTCTTTTCGGAGTATATGAAAAGAACGAGAACAGTGTAAAGGTTGTAAATCCAAAGGGCTGCAAGAACAACTGCCCTGCCTGTGCACGTATTTGTCCTGCTACAGCAATTATTTTCCCAAAATATACTCAGGGAGGTGCTATAGGAGGTTCCGATGAAATTGACGAACAAATTGAGCAACAACGTCAGGCCAAAGATATAAAGAGCTTACTTGGTGATGATCTTTACACTGCCCTTGAGAATCGAAAAGCTCGACGGCAGTCAATTATCAGGGAGGAAGCCCTAAAAAAAGCCATTGATGAAAAA
>CAZIRN010000401.1:0-1669 GCA_964541495.1 uncultured Rikenella sp.
ATAAAATCATCAAATTCTTTATCCCCCCTGGATTTCATATAATCATAAGCCGTCATATTCCCCTTTGCCTGATTGCATTTCCTGTGAGCAAGGATTTTATTATTTTCTGAATCATCAAAGAATAAGGTTCTGGGAATTATGTGTTCTATGTCAACCTCTGTTCCTGAAAGAGCATCGCCGATTCCAAAGGCCTTTCCGCAATAAAGGCAAATGTTGTTTACTTTCGATTCATCTTCCCAAACGGCATGAAACAACCTCCATTTAAGGACATTATTCCTAGTAGCTCTCTGCCCATACTCGTTTTCAAGTCGTTCCTTAATTTTATTGTTTTCTCTTTCACGCCGGTTAATGTTTTGCGATGTTTTGCTCCTCTCTTCTTTGCTTTGCTTCAACTCGCGTGCAAGTTCAATCCTGATTTCATCAGGTTTTCCGTACTTATCTGATATTGCATTAACCAGGTTTATCATCTGATTAAGAATCTTTTCAACAATAGGTTGCCGCAGCGTGTTTTTTTCAATTAAAGGTAGTTTCTCAATAACCTGCCTTGCGTCTTTTTCTTCTTTTGTCAATGATCCTGAATGATTATAACCAGCCAGTGAGCAGGCATCATTGTATAAATATCCATCCATAAGATATGGCAGAATTTTCCTTATTGCCTTTACAGATTTACTGCCGTAGCCTTCTTTTACAAAGTCAATGTCTGCCAGTTTCTCTGCAGTTTCTTCCGGTAGATTAAAATTTTTTATTAAAGTGTTTTTGCATTCATTTTCATCAGCTATCGAATAAATTGTATGCCAGAGTTTATAAAATGGTTGTTTTTCTACCGACGGGTCTATAAACTTATGTGGAATATTTATTATCTCTCCGGTAGACTTATCCGGAAATTCAACAGTTTTATCAGTCTTTTTAATTACCAGGTCAAATCTCATCAACTCTTTTGCCTGAGTATGGTCATTTAAACACTTTGCTATCCTGATCATTGTCCTGTTCCCCTCTATTCCCTTTTCCTCAAGCAGGGCGTCACATGTCCATTCGGAAGTATTTTTTAATCCAAGAATCTTTAAAAGCGGCTTAAATTTAAGTCTTTCATTACTTTGCAGATATTCAAATATTTCATGCTTCTTTTCAACAGGAATTTTATATTCTTCATTGTATTTGTTTCTGATTTTTATATTATTTATATTTTCCCAAATCCTGCAGACCTGAAACAGAGGAGAGCTACGATGTGCAACTTTTGGTCCCTTAAGAGCCTCTTTTTTACCACCCTTCCCGTCCTCAACCAATACTTTTCTTTTTTCAAATTCACAGGTTGATACCAGTTTCTTCTGTGATTTCAGCGGACGCTGGAAGAAAATGATATTATCTCTTATCATCCTGATAAAGTCATCTGTCAGCAGTTCGGGATAGAATTCCTTCTGGGTTTTCATGATGGTATTATACTCTTCCATGTACGCTTCGCGCGGAAAAATCTGGTTTTTAATTCTGTAATACCTGTCATTTAATAATTTTTCATAAAAAAACTCTCCTACAGTCAGTCCTGTTTCCCTTAATCTATCGTACCTGTTTTTAACCTCTGCAACGTATTCAGTTTCTTTCTTATCAGTCTGATTTTCTTTTCGCGAGCTTTTATAACCTCTTTTCTGATTAAGATGAAGCAATACTCTGCCAA
>CAZIRN010000402.1:0-1663 GCA_964541495.1 uncultured Rikenella sp.
CATTGTTAACACGGGAAGAAATGGCCAAAGCGGAAGATTTAGGCAAATATTATCGTATTCCGATGGATGATCGTGATTTGAATTATGGTCTATATTTTACAGAAGGCAAAAAGGAGGTTTCATCAAAGGAAGATTATAATTCACATAATACCTATCGTTTGAATGAGGATGAGCTCACCGAGCTCTTATTAAAAGTGGATTATGTCAGAGAAGAGCTAAAAACCTGGAAAAAAAGTTAGAGAAAATGAAAAATATATTAGTCACCGGCAGCGATGGATTCATCGGTAAAAATCTTATCCTGGCTTTGAGGCGGCTGGAGGGGATTAACGTTTATAGTTATGACATTAATGATGATATAAATTCTCTTAAGGAGGCCGTTGGAAGGGCGGATATTATATTTCATTTAGCTGGAGTAAATAGGCCAGAAAAAACAGAAGAATACGAAGCGCGAAATGTTGGATTTACCAGGACGCTTATTTCGATGGTGGAAGAATCTAAGGTTAAGCCGCTAATTATTTTTTCCTCTTCAATCCAGGCAGCACTTGATAACCCTTATGGCCTGAGCAAAAGGAGAGCTGAAGAAGAGCTGATAGATTGGGCAAAAAGAAATGAGTCAGCAGTAGTGATTTACAGGCTTCCTAACGTATTTGGTAAGTGGTGCAGACCTAACTATAATTCGGCGGTTGCTACCTTTTGTTATAATATCGCTCGAGATCTTGATGTGCGCATCATAGATCCTGAAAGAGTTGTAGAATTAGTTTATATTGACGATGTCGTAAAGGCCTTCCTTGATCATATAAAGAATAAGTCAGAAAATGGAGCTTATTATAACAACGTGACACCGGTTTTTAAGGTTACTGTCAAAAGAATTGTGGAAATAATTAAGGGATTTAAAAATACACGATCCGATTTAACCATCCCAGATTTTAGCGACCCTTTTATAAAGAGACTTTATGCAACATACTTGAGTTATTTGCCTCAAGATAAATTTGCTTACCAACCCGAAATTAAGGTTGACAATCGGGGCATATTGGCCGAGCTATTAAAGTCGCAGGCCTCTGGTCAGATATTTGTTTCGAGAACAAAGCCCGGGATTACCAGGGGAAACCACTTTCACGACACAAAGGTGGAAAAGTTCTGTGTTCTTGATGGCCAAGCAATAATACGTTTTCGCGATGTAAGAGGCAAGGATGTAATTGAGTATCAGGTATCAGGGAAGAAAATTACAATAGTAGATATACCACCAGGATATACGCATTCAATAGAAAATATCGGTCAAAAAGAGCTTATCGTTCTCTTCTGGGCGAATGAGATTTTTGATCCCGAAAATCCCGATACCTATCGCCTCGAGGTTATAAATGAAGAAAATTAAAGTAATGACTGTGGTTGGAACCAGGCCGGAGATTATCAGGTTATCTCGCGTTATAGCTAAGCTTGACCAATACACTGAGCATGTCCTTGTTCATACAGGCCAGAATTATGATTACGAATTGAACGACATATTCTTTGAGGACCTGGAAATTAGAAAACCGGACTATTATCTTGAAGCAGCCGGTAAAAACCCTGCCGAAACTGTTGGTATGGTTATTGCCAGATCTTACGATGTTATGAATAAGGAAAAGCCTGATGCCATTTTAATTCTGGGAGATACAAATAGCTGTCT
>CAZIRN010000403.1:0-1661 GCA_964541495.1 uncultured Rikenella sp.
GATTGATTCTTTATTAATTTATTTTATCTTTTATCAGATAGGCATTTCTCTCTGGTGAGTTTCTATTGATAAGTTCTCCAAGAAATCCCGTAAGGAAAAGCAAAGTGCCTATAATCATTACGGCAAGGGCAATATAGAACCATGCGCTGTCGGTTACGAGAGGTGCTCTCAGGTTATGTGAAACGTAGTGTAATTTTCTTATTCCAAGGTAGGCTGCCATAATAAAGCCTGCGAGGAACATAAGAGTCCCAAGCGACCCGAACAGATGCATAGGGTTTTTTCCGAAACGGGTGATGAAACCTATGGTAAGCAGGTCGAGATAACCTTTTATAAACCGGTCGAGGCCATACTTTGTAGTGCCGTATTTCCTCGGCCTGTGTTCTACAACTTTTTCGCCGATTTTCCTGAAACCAGCCTCTTTGGCCAGAATAGGAATATAGCGGTGCATTTCGCCAAAGACTTCAATGCTTTTCACAACTTCGTTTCTGTAAGCCTTAAGTCCACAGTTAAAGTCATGAAGTCTTATCCCCGACGATAATCTGGCTGTGTAGTTATAAAATCTGCTTGTTACCCTCTTTAAGAACGGATCGTATCTTTTCTTTTTCCAGCCTGAAACAAGGTCATACCCCTCTTCCTTTATCATTTTGTAAAGTGAAGGTATCTCGTCGGGTGAATCCTGAAGGTCGGAGTCCATAGTGATTACCACATCTCCCGAAGCAAGTCTGAAACCTGTGTGTAAGGCGGCAGCCTTTCCGTAATTGCGCCTGAAACTAACTGCTTTAATATTTTTGTTGCTGTTTCCCAGTTTTTTAATCGTTTCCCACGAATTATCACTACTGCCGTCGTCAACGAAAATCAATTCATACGAATATCCCTCTTTAGTACATACACTTTCGATCCATTGTGTAAGTTCGGGAAGCGATTCCTGTTCGTTATATACAGGTACCACTATAGAGAGATCCATAGTAAAATTTTATCTGTTTTCCGGAACATCAATTAGCGGGTTGCCTTCTTTTCTTATAAAGACGCTCACAAGCAATGACATAATTGTACCGTAAAGTATATTGCTGAAAATGCTCGAAAGAGCTATTATTTCAGGGACAAGCATTTTTTTCTGTATTGCAAGGCTTGCATCTATTGCCTGCTGTGGAGTGCCCCTTTTCACAAGCATCTCCTCAACCATTGCGAGTTGTTTATCCTTCAGCCCGGGATCAATGAATTTATATAATATATAAGCAAAAATGGCAGCAATTATTGAATAATATACAAAAATAACCACACCTGCACCCACGCTCTGACCATACTTTATATATCCATAAAGATAATTATCCCTGTAAGACTTTAGCATAAAATACAGGAGAACAATCTCAATGAGCAGAAACACATATCCCTGAACCCTATTGAAAGAAAGGTCAAGGAAGTACATTACAAGTGTATATACTACACTTATCAATCCGAGAATTAATCCATTTGTAAGATTTGCTTTCCAGACAGAGGTAGTTTTTTCCATTGATTTATATTTTATATACAATTTGATTAGCAGTCAAATATAATTTAAAATTATAAAATAAGGTAATATTTTTCAGGTGAATGGAATTTGTTATTTTTGCATCGGGTAAGTCTTATACGACCAGCTCCCGCTGAACTCCCCCAGGGTCGGA
>CAZIRN010000404.1:0-1622 GCA_964541495.1 uncultured Rikenella sp.
TTTCTCAACCTGTTCAGATGTATACGAATGTAGACGGAGGTTTAGGAATATTTGCAGGATTAAATAGATATAGCCTTCGTATATTTCCGTAAGACTTAACCGCTTATCAATGATTGTTTTTTTCTAATAATTTACAGTATTGTAAAACGTCAGTATAAAGTGGACTAAAAATAATAAACATTAAGGTAGTGTTTGGATAAATAAAATAATAAATTTATACAAGCATGGAAACAAAGAAAAAACAGTCCACAGAAAATTTCATCAAAGAGATTCGTAGGAAAACACGAAGAAAGTTCAGTTCCGAACAGAAAATCCAAATAGTAATGGAAGCTCTTCGGGGAGAAATGTCTGTAGCAGAATTATGCAGAAAGCACTCCATAATGCAAACACAATTTTACAAATGGAACAAAGAGTTTGTGGAAGCGGGTAAAAAACGTTTATCAGGCGATACGGTGAGAGAAGCTACAAGCGATGAAGTAGCAGACCTTAGGAAAGAAAACCAACGCTTAAAAGAAACATTGGCAGATCTTGTAATTCGCTATGATATCGTAAAAAAAAGCTTGAACGTGCTGGAATAAATCCAAAATTGAGAAAGTATATGAGATTTACAGCATCCGAAAAACAAGAAATCATTCACCTGGTAGTTGATTCCGAAATAGGTGTAAACAGAACGCTACGCGAAATTGGTTTGAACAAAAGCACTTTTTACAATTGGTATAAAGCATATGCTGATCATGGAGTTGATGGTTTAGCTCCCAATAAACGTGCATCTAACAGGCAATGGAACAGCATACCTCAAGAACAGAAAAACCTGGTTGCAGAACTTGCATTGGAATTTTCACATTTATCATCAAGAGAGCTTGCTTATAAACTGACAGATGAACAACAAGTTTTCATCTCAGAATCGAGTGTATACCGCATTTTGAAAGGAAGAGGTTTAATAACAGCTCCTGCTCATATTTTTCTTTCAGCAGCAGATGAGTTTAGCAATAAAACAAAATTTGTTCATCAGATGTGGCAAACGGATTTTACTTACTTCAAAATACTAGGTTGGGGATGGTATTACCTCAGCACTGTTTTAGACGATTACAGCAGATTTATTGTGCATTGGGAACTTTGTGAAGGAATGAAGGTTGAAGATGTAAAGAGGACTATTGATCGGGCTGTTTTTAAAGCAAAAATTGTAAGCAAACAACGCCCAAGATTATTATCTGACAATGGTTCATGCTATATTGCAGCAGAACTCAAAGATTATTTAAAAAGCAATCATGATATGCATCAGATACATGGAAGACCTTTACATCCTCAGACACAAGGTAAAATCGAACGATATCATAGAACGATGAAAAATGTGGTAAAGCTTGATAATTATTATTCTCCTGAGGAGCTGGAGCAAGCTATTGAAAAATTTGTAAACGTTTACAATCACGAAAGATACCATGAATCCTTACATAATTTAACTCCTGCAGATGTTTATTATGGTCGTGGAGATGCTATTTTAAAGGAAAGAGAAAGAATAAAACAGGATTGTATCAGGAAAAGGAAATTAGAATACGAGAAATTAAAATTGAAGAATCAAAAAAATAATTTAGTTTTGAGTTAAATTAAAAACACTCCCTTAG
>CAZIRN010000405.1:0-1611 GCA_964541495.1 uncultured Rikenella sp.
ATCGTCTTCTTTTATTTTTTTATCGAAATGGGTCACATCTATTTACAACGCAGATAAAATCCTCATCAATAGTTGCAACATGATTGGATTTAATATCCACACCGTTATATATTGTATAATCCCGTGTCACAACAACATCTTCTTTTTGCTCTGCGAGCGTGATTGAATCTTGCTGAGGGAGAGACCCTGTATTTGCATACGCAAAAGGACATAATAGCACAGCTAATAACAGAATAAATAATTTTTTTAATTTAAACATAATTAATTTCTCCTTGGTCAATAATCGGTTGTTTCGTATTTTTTATATTCCTGCAAATCACAAAGATTCTGTTTTGTGAGAATTCCTTGTTCATACGCATTATGAATATTGAAAAACGAACCATCTACATAAAACAGTTCTCCAAAATGCAGCGAACCCGGAATTTTAAACCCGGCGATTTCTGTGTATTTAGCACCACCTTCCGGTATACCTTGTCCGGAATAATTAATTTTTATAAATTCCGCATTTCCGTATTTGCCATAATATGCACCAAATACGATATCGTCTATAGTCATTTTATTGCCATGGATATTGTTTTCAATACCACTAAGCTTAATCCAAGCTAAATAATCATTTTTAATTTTTATTACTTTGTCAGAACTTAGCCTTTTTATTTCTCTTGAACTTGGCACAAACTGAGAAGTCGTATCAGCACTTGTCTTGGCCGTGCTCTGCTCGGACGAGGTATCTTCCGTAAAAGCTGTTTCGGCCGAGGTTATTTCACTCTCCGATGCCGATGAAATAAACTCAGACGATGTCATATTATCCTCCGCTTCCAATTCTGCGGTCTGGTCACCCGTGCAGCCCCCCGCCGTTAGAATAAGCACCGCCGCCAATATAGTCGATATGATTATTCGATATTTCATATCTTACCTCCCAAAATTTATAATGTAATACATACAACTCATATAAATACTATGACGCTTGCTTTTATATTATTTCAATAAATATATATTCGCTTTTAAAATTATTAAATGCTAATTTTAATCAAGCCCCTTAATTGCTTCAATATCTGCTTTAGTTAAAAACCCCTGTTCATAAGCTGATTTCAAATCAAAAAACTCGCCGTTCCTCCATATCTCAAAGCCCTGACCACTAGAATAGTAAAATGTAATGCCGGCAACCTCTTCAGTTCTCTCAGCTTGAGTATAGTACCTATAACTATCAATGAACATGACAACGCAGCCATTATATGTGCCATAATAATGAATTTTTATATCCTCATAGCTATATCCGTTGGCGTAATAGGGATCGTCCTCAAAGTAAAGTTTCCAATAATCCTGCTTTATTTTCCTTTCCATCTCCGCACTTAATGGTTCCTGTTTTTTTACCTGAGACGAGATAGTGCTTTCTGCCGTGCTGCTAATATCCTCGTTACTCACCTTCTCGCTTTCCTCTTTAGTATCTGACTTTTCATCGCTAACTTCCTTTGTCGGCATTGATTCTTCCCCCGTTCCGACCGTTGTCGACTCCTCCGCCGAAACGGACGTTTCTGTCTCAGTCGCTGCTGTACTTTTGCAGCCGGTGAAGGCAATTAGAATCGTTAACAGTAATAGTCCCCAGATGAGAAG
>CAZIRN010000406.1:0-1580 GCA_964541495.1 uncultured Rikenella sp.
AACCTTTACCTTGAAAATTTCCGTTTTGATAGTATGACGCAAAAACAAATAAATAGTCGTCCCTGAAAAAAGAATGAATATGTTGATAATTCAGTAATATAGTGAATAAATTTAAAAAAAAGGCCATCTTTTTTTGCAAGAAAACTTGTAAATTTATCAAAAACATTGCAGAAATGGTAGGCAAAATTGAAAAAAATGCTCAATTGGACATTTTTCATACACCATTGGTACAATTCATAGATTTGAATCGCCCTATTTGTATTCTGGCCAGAAAAATTAACTGGGAAGAAGTAGAAAAAGATTTTACTGTGTATTACAGTAAAATCGGGGCGCCATCCATACCTATACGAAAGATGGTAGGAATGATGATTCTCAAGCAAATGTATAATCAAAGCGATGAACAGGTTATGGAACGTTGGCTTGAGAACCCATACTGGCAGTATTTTACGGGAGAAGTGAATTTTCAGAAGAAATTACCTTTTGATCCGACTGATTTTGTTCATTTTCGCAAGAGGATAGGGAAAAAAGGAGCCGAGAAGATTTTAAAACTCAGTATAGAAATACATGGAAGATCCAATAAAGATAGGGGTATTAAAGTTGACACCACAGTGCAGGAGAAGAACATTACTTTTCCCACCGATACGAAATTGCACAAAAAGATCATAGAGAAATGTCAGAAGATAGCAGAAGACAATGATATTGAACTTCGTCAGTCTTACAAAAGAACAGTACCAAAACTCATGGTACAGCAGAGGATGAGAAAGCATCCAAAAACCAGGAAAAAGGCATATGCTGCTGCCCGGAAAATAAAAACAATAGCAGGAAGACTGGTGCGCGAATTGCAAAGGAAACTACCTGAAGAACAATTTGTCCGCTATAAAGATCAACTTCACCTGTATCAAAAAGTGCTTCAACAACAACGAACTACAAAGAACAAAATTTACAGCCTGCATGAGCCTGATGTACAATGCATTGCAAAAGGGAAAGAAAGTAAACCCTATGAATT
Organism: uncultured Rikenella sp.; assembly: GCA_964541495.1. Taxonomy (GTDB): domain Bacteria; phylum Bacteroidota; class Bacteroidia; order Bacteroidales; family VadinHA17; genus LD21. The sequence continues at coordinate 1,007 of CAZIRN010000406.1, forward strand.
TGGAAACAAAACCTCTGTTGCGCTGACAACCGGAACTGGCATAATAGTCGGAGCTCTTTCATTTAAAGGAAATCCATATGACGGACACACTCTTATAAGTCAGTTGCAGCAGGTAAAACGTATGTGGGGTAAACTTCCAAGGTATGCTATCGCAGACAGAGGGTACAGAGGGAAATCGCATGTACTTGGTGTTGAAATAATTACACCCAAAAAATTACCATACTCCGCATCAGAATACAGGAAAAAGATTCTTCGTAAGCGCTGTAGGTCGCGATCCGGCATTGAACCGGTGATTTCCCATTTAAAACATGATTACCGCATGGCAAGAAACTTCTTGAAAGGCACAACTGGTGATGCCATTAATACTATGCTCGCTGCTGCAGCATTCAACTTTAATAAGTGGTTGATGCGCTACGCAAATTATTTTTTCCGTATTGTTTTAAATCTTATAAGGAGAATTTTTAATCCCAAATTTTCTTTTTTTTATGTGTAATAAAAAAAAGCACTTTTTCAGGGACGACTATATAAATCTAATGCGTATTGCAATACGGGCATTGAAAAGGAACAAGACCAG
>CAZIRN010000407.1:0-1562 GCA_964541495.1 uncultured Rikenella sp.
CCGCAAGGGAACTTTATGTACCACCGGAATTAATGGATTTCAAATTTCAGATATTAAAAAACAAGGGCTACAGGCTTGAGGCTCCATTAAATGCTACCGGAGATTTCCTGAAAAAGTAGCACCCCGAACATCATATATTTTAAGATGCGCGGGGTGTTTTTGTTTATACTATTCCAGTCTTACATCCTTGTTTCTAATTTTAAGCACAATAAACAATCATTTCATTGCCAATCCTTTATTTATTGCTTCCTGAATGATCTTATGGTAGCAAACGCCCATTGGATTATTCTCTTTGCAATTAGAATTTTTTGGTATATTTTCCTACTGCTTCGCCTTTATTATTGCAGACAGGGCAAATCCCTTGGTTTGAGCTAAATCCTGCGAACAGCATCCGCAACTGCACGCATTATTGTTTTTTATCATGGTAGCATCCCCCGCTACTTTACTTTTTTGATTTTCAAGCATGTCTTTAGCAGATCATTCCTAAAGTCAATGTCAAATTCCCTGTAATGCTGGCTTTCTCCCCATTGCCGCATTGATTCATGTTCCGGGTGCTTAGGGTCATTCCATGCTTCAAGAAATTCTTTGTAACCGCCAAGGCCACCTACATCTTCCGGCGGACAAGCTGCTTCGCCTTCAAGAATTATAGAGTAACCAAACTCATAATCTTCTATGGTTTTTTCCAGTTCAATTTTATGTCTCCAGTAGTCTCCAAAGTCATAAATATACTCAAAAGTCTTATACTTTTCTAAATACTTGTCAATTTTGACCGTTTGAGGCTGTCTAACGTTTGTTTCAATTATCCTGGCTATAATGCCATGAGGGTCTTCCTTTTTTGTTGGCTTTTTGTTTTTATACTTGGCAGAGTAAAATTTGAATTCCTCATAGGATTCTTTATCATTAGTAATTCTAAGTTTCACCTGCGGGAACTCAAACTCATAAAGATGATAATCCCGCCAACCCATTGAAAATTGTATTGTGTCATGCAGGCGTCTGAAGGTAACATCCGCCGGGATAACTACCCTTCTCCATATTAGTGGTTCGGAATCAATTAATTCGATTTTTATCTGAAAGGCTTTCATCACTTTCACCTGAATTCCTTTCCGGTTATTCTTTTAATCATCTTGCAGAATTGCTTCCATTCTTCCGGAAACTTATTGTTGCCATACTTTTTTACGGTTCTCCCGCTAGTAATTATTTCAATGCTCCATTGAGTACCATCACAGATTCCGGGTTCTATGTACCTGGCTTTCCAATTCAGCAAATCAATTTCTTTTAAACACTTAATAAATTCTTCTGCTGTTTTATTTCGGATGGATCTTGTACTGGTTTCTTCAGAACCGCCCTCTTTGAACAGCCACATAGTTTTAAGATTTGTCAAATCAATAGTTACACGATAATAACCACCGAAGTAACCACCCACTGATGCTTTAAGCCCTCTGATCTGGCCGTATGCGATGTCAAGCACCTGTTCCCGGTTCCACTCATTGTTACAATCCTTGCAGTGGTATTCCGGACCGCCTTCTATAATGCAACAACCGCCCAATTTTACTTTTCCGGCT
>CAZIRN010000408.1:0-1558 GCA_964541495.1 uncultured Rikenella sp.
GACCGGATTACTCAACAGGGGGACTGATTTAAAGAAACAGGTTGAAGCATACAAGAAACTAAATGGTTGTTACCAGGAAGTTGTAATCACGGATAAAATATATGGCACACGTGAGAACAGGCAATGGCTCAAAGAGCTGGGAATCAGATATTCCGGCAAACCACTTGGGAGGCCGTCGTCCGGGAGTCAAACTCAGTACCGGAAAAGAAAGCAGAAAATAGAACAAGGGATGAGAAACCAGGTAGAGGGTAAATTTTGACAGGGGAAAAATGGCTATAATCTTAATAAAGTTAGGGCAAGAACGTTAAAAACTTCCGAAAGTTGGATCGCAACCATATTCTTTGTGATGAACCTGATAAGGTTTGGCAAAGAATTTTTGTTCTCGTTTTTAAAAGAGGTTCTTTCATCATTTTTTTAGTGTAAGACATTTTTTCTGGCAACAAAATGAATATATGTTATAAAAAGTTAAATGACTTTTTCACCAAACCCTAAGTTAGTGCTTTATGAGTATCAGAATTTCTACTTATTGTCATTCAATAAATATTGATATATGTCTCATAATTTGAGCCTTGTTGAATTCTTCAAGCGCTTCAAAAAATGCCGCAATGTTTTCAGCTGGGACATGAGGCGGCAAATCACAACCAGTGGACAGGACGAAATTTTTAAACCTGGCAGTTTGCTCCAATAAATCTAAGACATGAGCCTTTACTTTTGTTGGAGTACCCATTTTAAGAACTCTGACAGGATCGACATTCCCCATAATAAGCTTGTCTTTAGGACAGTATTTTAATGTTTCCACAATATCTATGACATTTCCAAAATGACAGGCATTTGCCCCGGTATTTAGCATTGCTTCTGTACATTGACCATGATTTCCACAGTTGTGAAGAACAACGAGGAAATAGTCGTCCTGAACGGTATCAACAATCTGCTTAATGAACCGGGATGAAAAATACCAGCAATCTTCATTGGAAAGGAGTCCGGCTGCTGGTTCAGCGATAATTACTCCCGAACAACCAATGTTACGTAATTCCTTGCAATAATTTAGTAGGAAGATAGTGCATTTTTCGAGTAAGCAGTTAATAATTTCTGGTTCGAAATAACAAGCCACCATTATTTCAGACATGCCATATAATCTCCCGGCAAGGGAAAAAGGTCCGATAGTTCCGGCAAATACAGGTTTATCCTTTATATTTTCAACTGTCAGCCTGTTTGCGGTAATATATTGTTGAATACGGCCAGCATACAGTTCAGGCACTTGCAGATTCTGTATTTCATCAATACCTGATACCAGTTTGCTCAAAATATGTGGCAAGTCATCTTCAGGAAATTCAATTTTGCAACCGAAAGCTTCTGCTTCAACAGTCAAATCCATAATTGACGTAGTTGCTGCAACCACTGGATATACTTCGTTCAGTTTCATTATTGCCCGGGCATGTACAACGCCGTTTTGAACTGCATCTTTGACCTTTTTATCCGTCATTTCAATTCCTAAGTGAGCCATAAGTGGTATAGCGATTCTCTTGTTGCCTTCAATTTGACGGTTTATCCAGTTTTC
>CAZIRN010000409.1:0-1547 GCA_964541495.1 uncultured Rikenella sp.
GATCAACAATCTGAGACTTATTATTAACAGCGATGCAAAGGTTGAGGTTACCACGGAAAAATTTGAAAAGGGAGACCTTGTTGAAGTCGTTGCAGGTTCGCTTAAGGGTTTAATGGGTGAACTGGTTAAAACAGGCTCAAGAAAAAGGTTTTTAGTAAGGATTGATAAGATAGAACAAAATATCATTCTGACTATTTCACCGGCGTTCCTTAAGAAAATCAGTAAACAGCAGGCAGCAAGCAGCAGGCAGTAAATAGCAAAGAGGTTATCATTTGCTATTTATTGCGTGGGGTTGAAAATTTTTCTGAAAAATTCAAACCAGCGTTTGGGATAGAAAAGTAAAGCTTTAAGTCTTGTTCCTGTGTTGTATCTCCATTTCATGAAAGAAAGAGATGGAAACAGCATTCCAATGGAGTAAAGAATCTTATGATGAATACCCTCTATGTTTTCTACCTGATCAGTAAAAGGGCCTCTTTTCTCTTCAGGTGAGTTGTTTTTCGGGTGAGAAAGAAATTTTCTAAACTTATTATCCTCATTATCAGGAATTACATTGGTTACTCCTGTATTAATTCTGAAATATTTCTCAAGCAGAGCAAGTACAATGTGAAGCTCTTCTTCCATCTTTAATTCCCGGGTAATTGAAAAGAGTTCATCATTAAGAATCTCTTCGCCATGTTGGGCTATTAGAAAAACAAGGTCGCAGTAGAGTCTTAGCTGTGAATTGCCCGTTTTTTCGTGCCAGCGGAGATGTTTTACAAGATAGATGAAATTATACAATATCGGCGGAGTGAAGGTAAAGGAATTTCCATCCGGGAATTGCAGGGTGGAAAGGTTTATCAGTTCCCGGGTAAAAGAATTGTGACGGTCGCGAAAGAGTCTGAAATGTATTTCTACATTCAGTCCGTTGCGGTACATTTCAGGCATGTGTTTGCCGTAGGAGTGTAGAAAAAATGAATGTATAGGTGAAATAAAAGGGATTGTACTGAATCCTTCAGAGATGAGTGCATTTCTCATTTTCATTGCATCACCGGGGGGGACCAGAATATCGAGATCGTTCATTTGCCTGAGGCCGGAGTTTCCGTAAACTGTTTTTTCAAGCAGTAATCCTTTTATGGGTATTATTTTGATTTTGTTTTTCAGGGCAATCTCTGCCACTTCATTAAAAAGAGAAAAGATTGCAGTATTGCGTGCAATATTTTTCAGGTACGCTTTATGCATCATCTCCCTTTCAGCATGAGGAACAATTTCAATTAACCCGTATTTGTTTAAATTATGCCGGGTTAGGGCAATAATTCCATGGTCATTTAAAAGTTGTAACATTGATTGCCAGTTGCGGATTTCATTCAGATTTTTTCTGAGAAGGTCCAGTTCTTCGTCAGATAAATCGGGACGGCATAGAAAAAGAAGAGCCTTTTCCTGCGGGGGAAGTATGCTGTCCGGGTTGTTCATGATATAAAGTTAATAACAGAAAGGCAAAAAGGCAAAAGGGCGAAAAGGCGAAAGGGGGTAAAGGCTAAAAGATTTAAGGAGCGTAAGGGCCTAATGGT
>CAZIRN010000410.1:0-1546 GCA_964541495.1 uncultured Rikenella sp.
CCTCCTAAACCAGCACCCCGATGTCGTCCTACCGCATCCAACTCGTCAACAAAAACGATACAAGGAGCATTCCGTTTGGCATTTCCAAACAAATCACGTACCCGGGCTGCTCCTACACCTACAAACATTTCCACAAAATCAGAACCACTAATACTAAAAAAAGGAACCCCAGCTTCACCAGCTACTGCCTTTGCTAAAAGAGTTTTTCCTGTACCTGGTGGTCCGTATAATAGCACACCACGGGGTATTCGAGCTCCTAATTTCTGAAATTTTCTTGGATTTTTTAGGAAATCAACCACTTCCCTGAGTTCTTCTTTTACTTCTTCAATTCCTGCAACATCGTCAAAGGTAACTTTCACTTTTTCGGCATCTACCATTCGAGCATGGCTCTTAGAAAATGATGTGACTTTACTTCCACCACCTTGGAATTGTTGTAATAAAAAAATCCAAACTATGATCAGTAAAGCTGTTGGCAACAGTGACCCAAGTATCCTTGACCACCACGATGGTTCTGTGGGCGGCTTGGCATCAATATTCACATTTTGATTCCGTAAGATTTCAATCAATTGAGGGTCTTCAGGGGCATAAGTCGTAAAGTTCGTCCCATTTTTAAGACGACCTAATATATTTTTATCTATAATAGTGACGCTTTCAACCTCATTGCCCTTAACCAAATTAATAAATTCGGTATAGGTAAAAGCTTGGGGCGGTATTTCCTGTTGCATGAAGGAGGTTATTAATGAAACTACAATGATAAGAAACAAGAGATAAAATCCCATGTTTCTGTAAAATTTCCCGCCAGGGGTATTATTCAGTTTCACTTATTTATTCATCCTCCTCTGAATATTCCGATAAAGAAACATAATCATTATTCTCCTTTTACTATTTTCTTAAAATTTTTTCAAGAAATTTGATCTATCATGAAAATACAATTTCAACTCTATTCCCGTTATATTGACTTCTCCCAATGGACAAAGGGAATTGAAAGGGATTCGATTTTTCCAGTTTTTTATATCTCCCTTCGTCCCCCATTGTTAAAGGGAGGAGTATTATTCTTGAGTAAGTTTCATCCAAATCTCATGCCATAAATAGAGTAGAAATACTTACCCTCAATAAAAATGAATTTAAAATAATTGTAGCACATCATACCATTTGATAATATTTTGGCTTTAAGACGAAAATAAAAGGATAATTCCGATATTTTTCAGCATAATCCAAACCATACCCAACCACAAATTGGTCAGGAATCACAAAACCGGTATATTCAACCTCTAAATTCTTGATTATTCTTCTTTCTTGTTTGTCAAGTAATGCACATACTTTCAAGCTCGCTGGTTCTCTTATGGTGAGAACCTCCTTTAGATGCTGCAAGGTGAGACCGGTATCAACAATATCTTCAATAATGAGAACATGTTTATTATGAATTGGTTTATCCAGGTCTTTTAAAATCCTGATTACTCCACCCGATTCACAGTTATTTCCATAACTCGATATAGACATAAAATCAACACTTAAAGGAACTGAAATATTCCGGATCAAATCTGAC
>CAZIRN010000411.1:0-1539 GCA_964541495.1 uncultured Rikenella sp.
TATCGGGTCAAGTGCCAGAGAAGTTGTTTTCCCATAAGCATTAGCAATTAAAGAACCATTTATGACTTCCCGGCTGCGGCAAACCCCTTTTTTACCTTCGCTCAATAAACATCCCCGCGGGCAAAGTTGACAGCGTATTTTATTTCCTTCGTGTATATAATACATTGCTTCTCTCACTATTCCTCCTTCAGCCATTTTTCTAATGCTTTTAAATATATATCCAAAGTATGAGCATTTTCAGTCAAGACCTTTTTTGCTGCTTTACCCATTTTATCTCGTAACTCTTTATTTTTATATATAGCAATCAGATCTGCAGGTAAATCATCTTTATTGCTGATAATGATTCCTCCTGCTTGTTTCAGTTTTTTCACGGATTCTCTACAGGAATAATGATAGGTTCCAATTACAACCGGTTTTTTGTAATAAGCCGGTTCCAGAGGATTATGCCCGCCAAAATCATAAAAAGAACCCCCTACAATAGCAATGTCACAAATACAATATGCCTGATCTAAAATACCCAATGTATCAATTATCAGAATTTCTTCTGCTCTGCTATTTTCCTTTCTCGTAGTAAAACAGCTGTAGGAAAAATTATCTAATAATTCTTTCACTTCATCCAGGCGTCTGGGATGCCGCAGCGCTATTATTAAATGCAATTTGGGAATAACTTCTTTCAGAGATGGATAAATAGAAATCAGTAACGCTTCTTCACCTGGACGGGAGGAACCCCAACAAATAATAAAATCGTCGCTTTTATATCCCCATTCTTCTCTAATCTTTTCTGCATTATAATCCTTTAAAGTTAAAGAAAATTTGAGGTTGCCGCTCACATATACAGGTTTGTTAAATATCTTCCGATAACGCTTAGCATCATCTTTGCTTTGCGTATGGATTTCTGTTATAGGACTCTGTAATTTCCGAAACAGGAATTTCAATAAACGGTAACCCCTTAAGGTGCGTTTGGACATTCTGGCATTTAAAAACAAAACGGGAACTTTATTGCGCTTTGCCCAAAGCAACATATTGGGCCAAATCTCTGTTTCCACAATGCAAATCAGACCTGGATTAATTCGTTTTAATTGACGATTGCGCAAATGTGGCAAATCAAGAACAGAAAGAAATCCTTTTACTTCGGGGCTTATTTTATTTGCTTCTCTACAGCTCGTAACAGTGCTTGTTGTAATGCAAAGTTTAAGTTCAGGATGCTCTTGTAAATATTTTGTAACCAGAGCTTTGATAGCAGTTAATTCTCCCATAGAAGCAGAATGAAACAAAATTCCTTTATGGGTATCTTCTCCTTCGGCTTTAATGCTTGCTACATAATTCTTCTTTTTTAAAAAAAGATAGAGGAAAGGGAAGAAAAGGAAATATATTGTTTCCAGAAGGATATTGAAAAGCGCTAATAAAATCATTTTCTATAGTATGTAGCAATAGGGAATTTGCCATTCCTCTTGAAAATGGCGGGAGCGACGAGACTCGAACTCGCGACCTTCTGCGTGACAGGCAGACGTTCTAACCAAACTGAACTACGCCCCCACC
>CAZIRN010000412.1:0-1518 GCA_964541495.1 uncultured Rikenella sp.
TAACACCGGCCGATTGAAGAGTTACAATCTTCTCCCCCATCCACATAAGAATTTCTGCCACAACGTCTTCATAAACAGGATTATTTTGCATACTGGCAGGAGTTCCTTTCATGTGCATCATGATATATGGCACATTGAGCTTCGCAACCAGCGGAAACATTTCCTCGTCGAGTTCCCCTCCTGAAATATCATTGATAATATGTGCACCGCATGAAATTATTGCCTCATAAGCAACCTCAGCTCTGAAAGTATCTACAGAAATTATAGCATCAGGAAATGACTCCGATATAACTTTTATTGCCGGTAAAACTCTTTTCTTTTCCTCTTCAGCCGTTATATTTTCTGCACCTGGCCGGGAAGAATAACCTCCCACATCAATAAAATCGGCACCGTCGCTCAGCATTTTCCTGGCAGTTTCGAGTATCTCCTTTTCATCCGTCAGGCAACTACCCGAATAAAATGAATCGGGAGTTGCATTAATAACCCCCATTATGCGAGGCGTTCGAAAGTCAATAAGCCTTCCTTCAACATTGATATATCTCGATTTTCTGAACATCGCCGTAAAAATTCAAATGTAATTAAAATTTTTTTCTCCTCCTCATTGACCTTTTCTCCCATTCTCCCCTTCCCTTCTTCTCTCTGTCTCCCCTTCTTTCCTTTTTCCCCTTCCTTACTTTAATATTTCTTCTTTTTTCTTTCGCTCTGCATTATTACATTTGTATTCAAACTCATTCGGATGAAGCTTTTTGTTATAGAAGGGCTTGATGGCTCAGGAAAATCGTCTCAGATAAAAATGCTCGAAGATTTTTTCGAGAGTAAAGATTTTTTATGTGAGCATATTCATTTCCCCAGAACAGATACCCCCTGGTTCGGCGAACTTATTGCACGATTTCTCAGGGGCGAATTCGGTTCTCTGAATAAAGTTGATCCATATCTTGTTGCAATGCTATACGCCGGCGACCGGAAAGATGCCGCGCCATTAATAAACAGATGGCTCGATGAAAATAAAGTAATTCTGATCGACCGGTATACTTATTCGAACATTGCATATCAGTGTGCAAAAATCGAAGATATAGAAGAACAAAACAAACTGAAAGACTGGATTTTTAAACTCGAATTTGAATATTTTTCTATTCCAAAACCTTCTATTAACATTTTTCTCGACGTGCCTTTTTATTTTACGAAAGATAAACTAACTTCCGGACGCAACGGCAGCGACAGAAATTACCTCAACGGTCAGAACGACATACATGAAAGTAATCTCATATTTCAAATGCGGGTTCGCGAAATGTACATCAATATTGCAAGAAACGATACGTCACTTGCAGTCATAAACTGTGCCGCTTCGGACGGACTTATGCTGCCTCCCGAAAGAATATTCACAATGATTACAGAATTACTGAAAGAAAAGGAATTGATATGAGGTCAAAAGCTTTAAGGTTTCTTTTGAGGATAATTACCGGTGCAGTATTTATTTTCTCCGGAACAGTAAAAGCTATTGATCCGATGGGTTCGGCT
>CAZIRN010000413.1:0-1500 GCA_964541495.1 uncultured Rikenella sp.
GTTTTGGTTTGCGGGATCTTGTCCGGATATTGAAGAAATTGATATGACCAGACATGCAGTTGTAGAAAGAATTGCTTTGATCATTCGTTTACTTGTTTGGTTTACAGAATTTTCGATATTATAATCAAGGATATGTACTGCTCCTTGTTACAGCTAACGGTTCGGCGGTTGAGGGAGTAAGCGTCCCCCGAGTACTCGGGGTGGCGCGGTTTTTGCCGTCCAGGCACAAGGTAAGTTCGGAGCCGGTATCCAGTCACGATATTAACTTGTTTTATTGCGAGTAGGATTAAGTCCTGCAAAAACCGTGACAAGCTTATTACCCCAACCGGCCGTGTTAGCTGCTGCATTTTTCAAATCCCTGATTCTTCAGCATATTCGCAGTATTCTTCAAGTACTGAATCACTCATATGTTTTAACTGTTTTTCTTTTGAAAGTTCTATTATTGAATCATAAGAAATAAATGAACAGGATTCAGAAAGAGGTCCATTCTCTAAGAATGCAAATACTGGTCTTGAGATTTCTTGTAATACTTTTAGTTTTCTATCTAAGGGCGCCACGATATGTGCCTTAATGTTTAAGTTAGGCTGAAGAGCCATTAAGTCGGCCATTCTGAGAATTCCAGAGTATATTGATGTTGAATGTTCTACTTCAAAAGCTCTAACTATTGATCTTCCTTTGATCCATAAAACGTCAATATTTTCAATTGTTTTAAGCGTTGCATCATCATAATTTAGTGGTAATATTTCCAGAAGGCAATCAGTCTTTTTTGTCCATAAATCAAAAACTCGTTGACGATCGCTGCGTGGAATCCATATCTTAAAATTCATTTTTTCACCTATATCTGCAAGAATTGCCTGGATTCTGGTAGAATCTCTGAAAGATGATTCTTGTCCTTTTGTGGGTTTTTGAATTTCTTCATCATCAGGAATAGAAACGGCAACTTGTTTGCTATCTTGAGTTTTTACGAAGGGATGTTTTAATTTTTTTTGATCTGTTTCATCAAGAGGAAATACTACCGGATTAAATTCTTGTTTTATGATCAAGTCTTCAAGAAATTGACCATCACAATCTTTGAGTTTCCGCAAACTGCTTCTAACCATACCATTCCATCCGAGGCTATGTTTGGGTAGATTTTTTGTGAAGGAAAGATGGCGCCAACAAATGTCATCCCAAATTGGAATAGTATGATCGAGTTTAAGCCAGACCTTTGTTTCCACATTAAACCTAATTACAAATGGATCATTAACAGGATAAAATATTGGTTTATTATCTTGAAAATAAGTTGATTTTACTTCCAGTATTCCAATCCATCTTGATAACTTAATCATGTAACAAATGAATTTATCGCCTGGTTTAATTTCGGAAGCAACACCTCTTTGTCTTTCTCTGAAACCAGAGATAGTTCTATTTGAATTAGAGAAAGCTTCATAAGTTTCAGGCGAGAAAAGATCGATAAAATAGGCCATAATAATAATTTATTTGAGTAATGGAATAATAGAA